>JBKJTJ010000309.1:0-8995 GCA_046590855.1 Actinomycetota bacterium | reverse complement strand
CTGCCTGGACACCACCGACGTCGACGAGCTGGTCGACACGATCGCCCGGCTGGCCCCGACGTACGGCGGGATCAACCTCGAGGACATCTCGGCGCCGCGCTGCTTCGAGGTCGAGCGCCGGCTGCAGGAGCGGCTGAGCATCCCGGTGTTCCACGACGACCAGCACGGGACGGCGATCGTCGTGCTCGCCGCTCTCACCAACGCCGCCGTGGTGGTCGGCAAGGCGCTCGCCGGCCTGCGCGTCGTGGTCAGCGGGGCGGGGGCCGCGGGCGTGGCGGTGGCGGGCATCCTGCGCCGGGCCGGGATCGCCGACGTCATCGTCTGCGACAGCCGCGGCGTCATCCACACCGGCCGCACCGACCTGGCCGAGCACAAGCGCCGGCTGACCCTGACCACCAACCCGAGGGGTGTCACCGGCGACCTGGCAGCCGCGCTCGTCGGCGCCGACGTCTACGTCGGGGTCAGCGGCGGCACGGTGCCCGAGGCGGCACTGGCCCGGCTCGCCGACCGCGCGATCATCCTCGCGCTGGCCAACCCCGACCCCGAGGTCGACCCCGACGTGGCGGCCCGGTACGCCGAGGTCGTGGCGACCGGCCGCAGCGACCACCCCAACCAGATCAACAACGTGCTCGCGTTCCCCGGCGTCTTCCGCGGCGCCCTCGACGTGCGCGCGTCGCGGATCAGCGAGGGTATGAAGCTGGCCGCGGCGCAGGCGATCGCGGCTCTGCTGCCCAACCCCACTGCCGGAGAGATCATCCCCGGGGTCTTCGACGACCGCATCGTGCCCGCGGTGGCGGCCGCGGTGGCGGCCGCGGCGCGGCGCGAGGGGCTCGCCCGCGGCTGAGCGCGCCTGCTCAGGCGGGGGCGGTCACTGGGCTCGGCGACGTCAGGGTCAGGGACGTCGTCAGGGTGCGCTCGAGCACCTGGGCGCCACCGACGACCTTGGCGTGCTCGACCTCGGCCACGAGCCGGCGTCCGCTCACGTCGACGGTCATCACCCCGTTGCCGAACCAGGGTCCGTCGTCGACGGTCCACGAGATCGGCGGCTCGACGACGCCCGCGCGGCGGGCCAGCCACGCCAGTGACCGGCTGAGCACGGGTCGCTCCAGCAGCCGGTTCGCCACCCTGATCGGGACGTTGAGGGGGTTGCGGAACGGCGACATTGTGAGCTGGTGCACGGCGGTGCGAGCGGGGTCGACGCCCCCCACCTGGCCGCGGGCGACGTAGGAGCAGTGGACGTCGCCCGAGAGCCAGACGATGCTGGCCGGCGGGCGCTCTCGGCCCGCGATGGACTGCACGAGGCCGACCATCGCGTCGAACGAGCGTCGGAACGCCGCCCAGTGCTCGAGGTCGACCGACAGCCGCACCTTCTCACCCAGCCGCTTGCCGAACGCGCCCCAGGCCCCCTCGGCCACGGCCTCGTCCCAGCCCTCGAGGTGGTGGATGCCGTGCAGGAGCAGGAAGGGTAGCGACGTGCCGATCAGCAGGTGGTCGACGTCGGCGTCGGTGGCCTCGACCACCCAGGCCCACTCCTTGTCGTCGAGCATCGCCCGTCGCGAGGGCTCGAGCTGGCGCGAGCAGCGCGAGTCCACGACGACGAGGCGGGTGCGTCCGAAGTCCCGCGCGAAGCTCCACCTCGAGGAGTCGGGGTCGGTGTCGGTGCGGACGGCGAAGTCGGCCAGCAGCCGCTCGCGCGTGGCTGCGTCCGGCGCCTCGCGCATCTGCCGGTACAGGACGTCGTCCGCGAGCTCGGTCGGCGACAGGTTGCCCAGGTGCTGATAGACCCAGTACGACGAGAAGGCCCCGATGACCCGGTCGCGGAACCACGGCTTGGCGCTGGTCTCCTGGCGCCAGCTCCACGAGCTGTTCCAGTCGTCGCGCAGGTCGTGGTCGTCCAGGATCATCGCCGTCGGCACCGTCGAGAGCAGCCAGCGGACCGCCGGCGTCCGCCACGACTCCTGGTAGAGCCAGGTGTACTCCTCGAAGTCAACGATCTCGGCGCGGACCTCGTCGTCGTCCGAGGCGCGCCCGTCGCTGTCGTGCAACCGTTCCAGCCGCTCGGTCAGCGCCGGCGACGGGTCGTCGGCGTAGACCTGGTCACCCACCAGCAGCATGGCGTCCGGCCAGCCCTGGCGGTCGCCCACCATCATCCGCTCGGCCAGGGCGACCAGCGCGTCCGCACCGACCTTGCGCAGCGACGTCGGGTCGAAGGGCGCCGCCCGCCGGCACGAGCCGAAGGCCAGGCGCAGCCGCTCGGGGTCACCGAGGGTGCGCACCACGCTCGGGGGGTTCGGCGAGCCGGGCTCGGGCCACGCGCGCTCGCCGTCCAGGTTCACCTCGTACGCCGTCTCGGTGCCCGGCTCGAGCCCCCGCAGCACGACGACCGCGTAGTGGTGCCCGTGGACCTCCCACGTCGCCTCGCGCTCGGTGAGCACGCCCGCGACCACCTCGACCTGGCACGCGCGGTCGGTCTCGACCCACACCGTCGCGCTGTCGCGGTCGACGTAGCGCAGCAGGGGTCCGACGACGACGTGAGGGCTCGGGCTCATCCGGCTAGGGTCGCACCATGATCGCCGTCTACGCCTCCTCGCAGTCCGCCGACGACCCGCTCTCGGCGCTCGAGATCGGTGAACGACCTGCACCCGAGGTGCCTGATGGCTGGGCCCGTGTGCGGCTGCGCGCCGCGAGCCTGAACCACCACGACGTGTGGAGCCTGCGCGGCGTGGGGCTCCCCGCCGACCGCCTCCCGATGATCCTGGGCTGCGACGGGGCCGGCGTGGACGACGACGGCAACGAGGTCGTCGTGCACGCGGTCGTGTCCGACCCGCAGTGGCGCGGCGACGAGACCCTCGACCCCAAGCGCTCGCTGCTGTCCGAGCGCCACCAGGGCACGCTGGCCGACGAGGTCGTCGTGCCGCGGCGCAACCTGGTGCCGAAGCCGGCGTCCCTCAGCTTCGAGCAGGCGGCCTGCCTGCCGACGTCCTGGCTGACGGCGTACCGCATGCTCTTCACCCGGTCCGGGCTCGCCCCCGGGTCGACCGTGCTCGTCCAGGGCGCGGGTGGCGGGGTCGCGACCGCCCTGGTGGCGCTCGGAACCGCTGCGGGGTACCGGATGTGGGTCACCAGCCGCGACGAGGCCAAGGGTGCGCGCGCCGTCGAGCTCGGCGCCGACCAGGCCTTCGCGGACGGCGCCCGGCTGCCCGAGCGCGTCGACGCCGTGATGGAGACGGTCGGGCAGGCCACCTGGTCGCACTCGGTCAAGGCGCTCAAGCCCGGCGGCACGATCGTCATCTCGGGCGCCACCAGTGGTGACGCACCGGCAGCCGAGCTCACCCGCGTCTTCTTCCTGCAGCTGCGGGTGGTGGGCTCGACGATGGGCACCCGCGACGAGCTCGCTCGGCTGATCCAGCTGTGCGACACCACGGGTGTGCGCCCGGTCATCGACCGCGTGCTGCCGCTCGAGCAGGCCCGCGAGGGGTTCGCCGCGATGATCGACGGCGACCTCTTCGGCAAGGTCGTCTTCACCCGCTGAGCTCTGGTCGCGGGGGCGGCCGCGGTCCTATGCTCGGGCGGTCCGGCCGGGGGCTGGGGTCAGGGGAGGCGTCGTGATCAGGTTGCTGCCCGCGGTGCTCGAGATCGGCCTGCTCGTCTACTGCCTGATCGACTGCCTGCAGACCGACGCGCTGGTGGTGCGCAACCTGCCCAAGCTCGGTTGGGTGCTGCTGATCATCGTGCTGCCGCTGATCGGCGGCATCGCGTGGCTGGTGGCCGGCCGGCCCGAGCGCTCTGCAAGTCGGCCGGTGCCGTGGCGGTCCACGGCGACGGCCGGGTACCCCGAGTACCAGCGTCCGTTCGAGGCGAGCGCCGCCAGCAGGGCCATCGACGACCGGCTGCGCGAGGAGCAGGCCCGAGTCGACCGCGAGCACGAGGAGGCGCTGCACCGCTGGGAGAAGAGCCTGCTCGAGCGCGAGGCGCGGTTGCAGACCCCTGAGCCACCGGCCGCGCTGGAGTGAACGTGAGCCGGGTCAGCTCGGCGTCCGGACGGCGTGCTCGATGGCGGCCCGCGCCCGGTCGAGGGCGACCTGCACCTCGGCGAGCACCGCCTCCGTGACGTCGCCCCGGCGCAGCAGGACCCGCGTGCTGGAGCGGAACATCTCCAGCGCTGCCTCGGCGTCGCGCGAGTGCCGGCCCCTTGCTGCTGATGCGGATCCGTCCCGCTGCTGTGGTTCGCGCGCGTGGCGTCGCGCCTGCTTGGCGGCCTCGGCGAGCTCGTCGCGCAGGTCGCGGGCGCTGCCCGACACCTGCTCCCGCACGTCCTCGGCCATCCGCCGCAGTGAGCGGGTGAGCTCGGCCTCGAGCTCGTGGACGTCGGCGCGCCGGTCGGCGATCTCGGCGCGGCCCGCGGGGGTGATGCTGTAGACGGCCTTGCGGCCCTCGTCCTCGCGGACGACCAGGCCCTCCTCCTCCAGCCGCGCCAGGCGCGGGTAGACCGTGCCGGCGCTGGGGGAGTACATCCCCTCGAAGCGCTCCTCGAGGTCGCGGATCACCTCGTAGCCGTGCCGGGGCGCCTGCTCCAGCAGCGCCAGCAGGTACAGCCGCAGCTGCCCGTGGGCGAAGACCGGGCTCATGGCGTCACGGTCGCGACGTCGTCCACCGGAGCCGGGGCCCGCAGCAGGGTCACGTCTCCGCTGACCGACTTGGCGTCGACCCGCACCGACTCGTCGCCGTCGCGCGCCTCACCCTTGGTGCGGCCGGGCGCCCGGTCGCCGACGCGCGCGCCGTCCGCCACCAGGTGACCCGACACGCTCTGCGCGCCGAACCGGTAGCCCGTGCCCCAGGGGATGCGCACGGTGAAGTCGCCCGACACCGAGGTGGCGCTGATCTGCGACGCGCCACCGTGCAGGTCGACGGTGAGCGAGCCCGAGACGGTCTTGAGGGTGAGCTCGGGCACGTGGGCTCCCTGCACGGTCAGCGAGCCGCTGACCGACTCACCCGACAGCGGCCCGCGGGCCGAGCGCACGTCGATGCGGCCCGACACCGTGCGGGCGCTCACCGCGGCCTCGACGCCGTCCAGCACCAGCGAACCCGAGACGGTGCGCACCTCGGCCGGTGCGTGCACCCCGGCGAGCAGCCCGTCGGCGCTGACGGTGCCGAGGCGCACGCGGGTGCCCCTCGGAACCGCGATGCTCACCTCGACGCTGTCGTGGCTGGACCCCAGCCCGCGCAAACCGTCCAGCAGGCTGTCCCACAGGACGTGGGGGTGGTTGATGGCGAGTACCCCGGAGCCCCACGCCACCTGCAGGTCACGGCCGCTGACCGAGCTGACCTCCACCGTGCAGACGTCCTCGTCGTGCGCGACGACGTCGACCCGCCCCGACACCAGGCCGACCACCAGCTGCCGCACCGGCTCGTCCGGGCCACCGACCTCGATCACCTTCGGTCCACTGACCGACCACTGCTCGCTCATGGCGCGCTCCCTTCGAGATATATCGCGTTGACGACAACAAGATATATCGCGTTAGGGATCGTGCCGCAAGAGACGATCCGTCGTGCGGGTTCAGTCGGTGCCGACGCCCAGCCAGGCGCCCCAGCCACCGTGCAGCACCAGCCAGGCGAGCAGCCCGTAGCCCGCCTGGCGGGGGTGGTCGCCGTCGCCGGCCGCGAGGTCGGCGTGCCACTGCTCGTGGGTGGTGAGCGGGGTGAAGCAGTCGACGTACGGCACGCTGCGCCGGGCGCAGACGTCCTGCTGCGCCGCGACCACCGGCTGCAGCCGCTCGTTCACAGCGGCGTCGGACGACGGGGGAGGGCCGACGACGAACGGCTGCAGCCCGCCGGTGACCGCCTCGTCGACGACGTTGGCCAGGTTGAGTCGGGTGCGGGCCAGCGAGAGTCTCTGGTGCACGTCGTTTCGCCCGACGGCGACGACCAGGCGGTTCTCGGCGCCGGCGACGAAGCGTCGGCCCGTCTCGTCCCGCCACCGGGCGAGGACGTCGGCGCTGGAGTCGCCGCGGACGCCGAGGTGGTAGACCGTCAGGTCGACCTCGTCGGCCGGGGTGCGGGCGACGACCCGACCTACCCAGCCCAGCGCCTTCGGGTCGCCGTACCCCGTCGCGAACGAGTCACCCACCACGCACAGCCGCAGGTCGCGGCTCACTCCTCGTCGCTCTCGTCGTCCAGCCGGGCCAGCCAGGTGGCGACCCGCTCGACGGGGGTCTCGAGCTCGGGGTGCAGGTCGACGAACTCGCGCAGCCGCATCGCCACCCAGGCGAGCGAGACCTGCTCGTCGCCCCGTCGGTGCTCGAGCTCCTCGATGCCGCGGTCGGTGAAGTACACCGCTCAGCCGCCCAGGGCCGCGGTGATGAGCCCCTGCTGCTCGATCTCGTGGCGCTTGCCCGAGCCGGTGGCCGGTGAGGCCGACGCCGGCCGCGACGCCCGGTGCAGCACGCGGCCACCCAGGTGCTCGACCAGGTTCAGAGCCATGTGCGGCCACGGCCCCTGGTTGGCGGGCTCGTGCTGCGCCCACACCAGCTCGGCGTCGGGGTAGCCGCTCAGCACCTCGAGGATCTGCCCGACCGGAAGCGGGGCGAGCTGCTCGACCCGCACGATCGCGGTGGTGGTGTCACCGCGGGTCGTGCGCTCGGCGACCAGGTCGTAGTAGACCTTGCCCGAGCACAGCACCACCCGGCGCACCGCGGCCGCGTCGACCGCGTCGTCGTCGATGACCGGTCGGAAGGTGCCGGTGGTGAACTCGGCGACGGCGCTGGTGGCCGCCTTCATCCGCAGCATCGACTTGGGGGTGAAGACGATCAGCGGCCGGCGGGGCCGCGCGTACGCCTGCTGGCGCAGCAGGTGGAAGTACGACGCCGGCGTGCTCGGCATGGCGACCGTCATGTTGTCCTCGGCGCACATCTGCAGGAACCGCTCGATGCGCGCCGACGAGTGGTCGGGGCCCTGACCCTCGTAGCCGTGCGGCAGCAGCAGCACGACCGAGGAGTGCTGCCCCCACTTCTGCTCCGAGCTGGAGATGAACTCGTCGATGATGCACTGGGCGCCGTTGACGAAGTCGCCGAACTGCGCCTCCCACAGCACCAGCGCGTCCGGGCGCTCGACCGAGTACCCGTACTCGAAACCGACCGCGGCGAACTCGGACAGCAGCGAGTCGTAGACCCAGAACTTGGCCTGGTCCTCGCTGAGGTACTTCAGCGGCGTCCACTCCTCGGCGGTCGTCTTGTCGATCAGCACCGAGTGCCGCTGCACGAAGGTGCCGCGGCGCGAGTCCTGGCCGGCCAGCCGCACGGGGGTCTGCTCGATGAGCAGCGAGCCGAACGCCATCAGCTCACCCATGGCCCAGTCGATGCCACCCTCGCGGGTCATCTGCGCCCGCTTGGTCAGCAGCTGCTGGATCTTGGGATGCACCTCGAACCCTTGCGGTACAGCGGTGAACGCGTCACCGATGAGCGCGAGGACGTCGGCCGCTACGGCCGTGTCGCGAGGCACGGACGGCGCGTCGCCGGCCGCCTGCGCGCGCGGGCGCTCCAGCCCACGGACGGCGTCGCCGTCGCCGTCCGCGGCTGTGGCCTCACGGGTCTCGGTGAAGACGCGCTCGAGCTGCTGCTGGTAGTCGCGCAGCGCGGCGTCGGCGTCCTCGACGGTGATGTCGCCGCGACCGATCAGCGACTCGGTGTAGAGCTTGCGCACGCTGCGCTTGGCCTCGATCAGCCGGTACATCAGCGGCTGGGTCATCGAGGGGTCGTCGCCCTCGTTGTGACCGCGCCGGCGGTAGCAGACCATGTCGATGACGACGTCCTTGCCGAACTCCTGCCGGAAGTCGAAGGCCAGCTCGGCGACCCGGACGCACGCCTCGGGGTCGTCACCGTTCACGTGGAAGATCGGCGCCTGGATCATCCGGGCCACGTCGGTGGAGTAGAAGGACGAGCGCGAGGACGACGGCGAGGTGGTGAACCCGACCTGGTTGTTGACGACCAGGTGGATGGTGCCGCCGGTGCGGTAGCCGCGCAGCTGCGAGAGGTTGAGCGTCTCGGCGACGACGCCCTGGCCGGCGAACGCCGCGTCACCGTGCATCAGCACGGGCAGCACGGTGAAGGCGTCGCCACCGCGGTCGAGGCGGTCCTGCTTGGCCCGCACGATGCCCTCGAGCACCGGGTCGACGGCCTCGAGGTGGCTGGGGTTGGCGGCCAGGTAGACCTTGGTCTGCTGCCCGTCCTCGCCGGTGAACAGGCCCTCGGTGCCCAGGTGGTACTTCACGTCGCCCGAGCCCTGGACGCTCTCGGGGTCCTGGGTGCCCTCGAACTCGCGGAAGATCTGCGCGTAGGACTTTCCGGCGATGTTGGCCAGCACGTTCAGCCGGCCGCGGTGCGGCATGCCGATGCAGACCTCGTCCATGTCGGCGTCCGCGGCGCGGCACAGGATGCGGTCGAGCAGGGCGATGCAGCTCTCGCCGCCCTCGAGGCTGAACCGCTTCTGACCCACGAACTTGGTCTGCAGGAACGTCTCGAAGGCCTCGGCGGCGTTCAACCGGCGCAGGATGCGCAGCTGCTCCTCGGGTGAGGTCTTGGCGAACGGTCGCTCGATGTGGTCCTGCAGCCAGCGACGCTGCTCGGGGTCCTGGATGTGCATGTACTCGACGCCGATGGTGCGGCAGTAGGAGTCGCGCAGCACACCGAGGATGTGCCGCAGCTTCATGAACGGCTTGCCGCCGAAGCCGCCGACGGGGAACTCGCGGTCGAGGTCCCACAGGCTCAGGCCGTGGTTGATGACGTCGAGGTCGGGGTGGCGCCGCTGGCGGTACTCGAGCGGGTCGGTGTCGGCCATCAGGTGGCCGCGCACCCGGTAGGCGTGGATCAGCTCCTGCACCCGCGCCGTCTTGCTGATGTCGTCGTCGTGGCTGGTGCTGATGTCCTGCACCCAGCGGATCGGCTCGTACGGGATCCGCAGCGAGCCGAAGACCTCGTCGTAGAAGCCGTCCTCGCCGAGC
>JBKJTJ010000272.1:0-7977 GCA_046590855.1 Actinomycetota bacterium | reverse complement strand
CGACCTCGCCCAGCCCAGCGAGCTGCCCGCCGAGATGAAGAAGGGCCCGTTCGGAAAGTTCGCCGTGGACGTCGACAGCGGCTTCGAGCCCTACTACGTGGTCGACGTCGACAAGCGAAAGAAGGTCGCCGAGCTGAAGCGGCTGCTCAAGGACGCCGACGAGCTCTACCTCGCGACGGACGAGGACCGCGAGGGCGAAGCCATCGCCTGGCACCTGCTCGAGACCCTGCAGCCCAAGGTGCCGGTGCACCGCATGGTGTTCCACGAGATCACCCGCGAGGCCCTGCAGCGCGCCCTGACCTCGACCCGCGACCTGGATGACCGGCTCGTCGACGCGCAGGAGACCCGGCGCATCCTCGACCGGCTGTACGGCTACGAGCTGTCGCCGGTCCTGTGGCGCAAGGTCGGGCCGGGACTATCGGCCGGCCGCGTGCAGTCGGTCGCCACCCGGCTGGTCGTCGAGCGCGAGCGCGAGCGGATGGCGTTCCGCGCTGCGGCGTACTGGGACCTCACCGCCACCTTCGCCCCGCAGGAGGCCGACGCGGCAGGCTTCGCGGCGCGCCTGACGTCGGTCGACGGCGCGCGGGTAGCCAGCGGCAAGGACTTCGACGACCGCGGTCAGCTGCGCTCGTCGTCCACCGTGCACCTCGACCAGGCCGCCGCGACGACGTTGGCGGCCGCCCTCGAGGGTGTCGACGTCACTGTCCGCTCGGTCGAGGAGAAGCCCTACACCCGCCGTCCCGCAGCGCCTTTCACGACCTCGACGCTGCAGCAGGAGGCCAGCCGCAAGCTGCGGTTCTCGTCGCGGCACGCGATGCGCGTCGCGCAGACGTTGTACGAGAACGGTTTCATCACCTACATGCGCACGGACTCGACGGTGCTGTCGAGCGAGGCGCTGTCGGCCGCGCGCTCGCAGGCCGCCGAGCTGTACGGGCCCGAGTACGTCCCGGACAAGCCGCGGGTCTACACGAGCAAGTCCAAGAACGCGCAGGAGGCGCACGAGGCGGTCCGCCCCGCTGGCGACCGGTTCCGCACTCCTGCACAGGTCTCGGGGCAGCTGCGCGGCGACGAGTTCCGGTTGTACGAGCTGATCTGGAAGCGCACCGTCGCGAGCCAGATGGCGGACGCCCGCGGCTCGACGGCGTCCGTGCGGCTCGCGGCGACGGCGTCCGACGCTCGGGTGGCCGAGTTCTCGGCCAGCGGCACCGTCATCACGTTCCGCGGGTTCCTCGCCGCGTACGAGGAGGGCCGCGACGAGGAGCGGGCGTCCTCGGACGCCGAGCGCGACGCCGAGCGCCGGCTGCCGGCGATGACGGTCGGTGACCTGCTCGACGTCCGCGACCTCGACGTCGCCGGGCACGAGACCAGCCCGCCGCCGCGATTCACCGAGGCGAGCCTGGTCAAGGCGCTGGAGGAGCGCGGTATCGGGCGGCCCTCGACGTACGCCTCGACGATCTCGACGATCGTCGACCGCGGGTACGTCGGCATGCGCGGCAACGCGCTCGTGCCCTCGTGGCTGGCGTTCGCGGTGACCCGGCTGCTCGAGGAGCACTTCCCGCGGCTGGTCGACTACGACTTCACGGCCGCGATGGAGGGTGACCTCGACAAGATCGCCGGCGGTGACGCCGATCGGTCGCAGTGGTTGCAGCGCTTCTACTTCGGCGACGCTGACGGGGCCGACGGCCTCAAGGGGCTCGCGGACGACCTCGACGACATCGACGCGCGCGACATCAGCACCGTGCCGCTCGGCGACGGTGTGGTGCTGCGGGTGGGCAAGTACGGCCCCTACGTCGAGCAGATCGGGCCGGACGGCGAACCCCAGCGCGCGACCGTCCCCGACGACCTGGCCCCCGACGAGCTCACGGTCGACAAGGCCCGCGAGCTGCTCACCATGTCCGGCGACGACGGGCGCGAGCTCGGCACCGACCCGGCCACCGGTCGCACCCTGATCGTCAAGGCCGGCCGATACGGCCCCTACGTCACCGAGGTGCTCGAGGAGCCCAAGGACACCGGCACCGACGAGCCGGACGCCGGCGCCGCGGTCGCCGCACGGACGCCCTCGCCGACGTCCGGCGCCCCCCAGGCCCGAGCCGCGAAGAAGACCGCCAAGAAGGCGGCCGCGGTCAAGCCGCGCACCGCCAGCCTGTTCAAGGACATGACGCCCGAGTCGGTGACCCTCGAGGACGCGCTGCGCCTGCTGTCGCTGCCCCGCCTGGTGGGCGTCGACCCGACGTCCGGCGACGAGATCACCGCGCAGAACGGGCGGTACGGGCCCTACCTGCGCAAGGGCACCGACTCGCGGACCATCGCCTCCGAGGGGCTGATCTTCGACATCGACCTCGACCAGGCGCTGGCGATCTACGCCGAGCCCAAGCGGGGGCGCGGGCGGGCCACCACGCCGCCGCTGCGCGAGCTGGGCGTCGACCCCGTCTCGGGCGGGCCGGTGGTGGTCAAGGACGGCCGCTTCGGCGCGTACGTGACCGACGGCGAGGTCAACGCGACGCTGCGCAAGGACGACGAGGTCGAGGCCATCACCCTCGAGCGCGCCGCCGAGCTGTTGGCCGACAAGCGCGCCCGCGGGCCGGTGAAGAAGAAGCGCACCGTCAAGAAGGCGGCCGCGAAGAAGACGACCGCGAAGAAGACGACCGCGAAGAAGACCACTGCGAAGAAGACCACTGCGAAGAAGACCACCGCGAAGAAGACCGCGGCCAAGAAGGCGACCGCGCCGGCGTCCTGACGTCTCGACCACGGCCGGCTGTCGGTCGCCTCCCGTAGGCTGCCGGCGTGGCCGAGAGCAGCACGACCGCAGGCTCGGTGCCCGTGCCGGACGAGCACGTGGCACCCGACCACGACGTGCGTGCCGTGCTGGCGATCACCCCGTTCCGGCGGCTGTGGTTGGCCCTCGGCCTGTCCAGCTTCGGTGACTGGCTGGGTCTGCTGGCGACCACGTCGCTGGCCGGGTCGCTGGCCACCGGCACCTCGGGCAAGCTGCTGGCGGTCTCGGGGGTGTTCATCCTGCGGCTGGCGCCGGCCGTGGTGTTCGGCCCGTTCGCCGGGGTCGTGGCCGACCGGCTGAACCGCCGCTGGACGCTGGTGTACGGCGACGTGCTGCGGTTCGTGCTGTTCTGCACGATCCCACTGGCCGGCAGCCTGTGGTGGCTGTTCGTGGCCACGATCCTGATCGAGGTCGTCGGGCTGTTCTGGATGCCGGCCAAGGAGGCGACGGTGCCCAACCTGGTGCCGCGCAACCGGCTCGAGGCCGCCAACCAGCTGAGCCTGATCGTCACCTACGGGTCGGCGCCCGTCGCGGCCGTCGTGTTCTCGGGTCTGACCCTCGCCAACGGCATGCTGGACGGCGTGGTGCCGGCGCTGGCCGGCCAGTCGACGTACCTCGCGCTCTACGTCAACGCCCTGACGTTCCTGGTGTCGGCCGCGGTGATCTGGCGCCTGGACTTCCCGACGTCCCCCTCGCGCTCGATCGCCGAGCAGTCCCTGTGGCGCACGGCCGTCGACGGGTGGACGTACGTCGGCCGGACCCCGCTCGTGCGCGGCCTGGTGCTGGGCATGCTCGGGGCGTTCGCGGCCGGCGGCACGGTGATCGGGCTGGCGCCGGCGTTCGTCTCCGACCTGCGCGCCGGCTCACCCGGGTACGGCACGCTGTTCGCTGCCGTCTTCGTGGGTCTGGCGCTCGGCATGTGGCTGGGTCCGAGGCTGCTCGGCGACTTCTCGCGCCGACGCCTGTTCGGCATCTCGATCGCGGCCGCCGGCGGCTGGCTGGTGCTGCTCTCGCTGGTGCCCAACATCGTCCTCGCGGTCTTCCTCACCGTCGGGCCCGGTGCGTGCGCCGGGGTCGCCTGGGTCACCGGCTACACGCTGCTCGGGCTCGAGGTCGGCGACGAGGTGCGCGGGCGGACGTTCGCGTTCGTCCTGTCCATGGTGCGCGTGGTGCTCGTGACGGTGCTCGCGCTCGGGCCGGCCGTGGCCGCGCTGCTGTCCAAGGTGCTGTCGCTGCCGTCGACGGTGCACGTGAACGAACGGGTCTCGCTGACCTACACGGGCGTCATGGCCACCTTCCTGCTGGCCGGGATCGCCGCGATCGCCGTGGGCGTCGCCTCGCTGCGGCAGATGGACGACCGGCACGGCATCTCGCTGCGCCGCGACCTGGTCGACGCCGTCCGCGCGCGGCACCTGACCGACGCGCCTGCCCGCCGCGCGCCCCACCCCGGCTGCTTCGTGGCCTTCGAGGGCGGTGACGGCGCGGGCAAGTCGACCCAGGTCAGGCTGCTCGGTCAGTGGCTGGGTGAGCAGGGCTACGAGGTCGTGCTGACCCACGAGCCCGGCGCCACGCCAGCGGGCGTGCGGCTGCGCGAGCTGCTGCTCGCCGGCGAGCACCTGCAGCCGCGCACCGAGGCGCTGCTGTTCGCCGCCGACCGCGCCCAGCACGTCGAGACCGTCGTGCGGCCGTCGCTGGCCCGCGGGGCCGTCGTCGTGACCGACCGGTACGTCGACTCCTCGATCGCCTACCAGGGCACCGGGCGCCACCTCGGGGTCAACGAGGTCACCCAGCTCTCGCGCTGGGCGACCCAGGGTCTGGCCCCTGACCTGACGGTGCTGCTCGACATCGCCGCCGAGGCCGGGCGCGGCCGTCGCGGCCACCAGAGCGACCGGCTGGAGGCCGAGCCGGACGAGTTCCACACGCGGGTGCGCGACCGCTTCCTGCACCTGGCCCGCCGGGCGCCGTCCCGGTACCTCGTCGTGGACGCCTCCCTGGACGCCGCCCTGGTGCACGGCGCGGTGCGCGAGCGGCTGCAGCCGATGCTGCCCGAGTCGCCGGCCGCTCGAGCGGAGCGTCTGGGGCGCGAGGAGCAGGAGCGTGCTGAGGCCGACCGGGTGGCCGCTGCTGCAGCCGCCGAGCGCGCCGAAGCCGAGCGGGTGGCGGCGGCCGAAGCCGCCGCGCGCGAGCAGGCTGAGAACGACGAGCGCGCCGCCCGCGAGCAGGCTCGGCGCGAGCAGGCGGAGCGTGAGGCCCGCGAGGTGGCAGAGCGGGAGCGGGTGGAGCGTGAGGCCCGCGAGGTGGCAGAGCGTGAGCGGGCCGAGCGTGAGCGGGTCGAGCGTGAGCGCGCGGCCACCGCGCCCGTGCGGGTCGCCGAGCCGCGGCCGGTCGACCCGACCATGACCCTGCCCGTCGTGCCGACGCCCGCGAGCGGCCTGGACGACGAGATCTTCGGCGACGGACCCGG
The DNA here is from genome assembly GCA_046590855.1 of Actinomycetota bacterium. Classification (GTDB taxonomy): domain Bacteria; phylum Actinomycetota; class Actinomycetes; order Actinomycetales; family Angustibacteraceae; genus JACMOY01. The sequence goes on along the minus strand of JBKJTJ010000272.1, from coordinate 2,737 downwards.
TCGCGGCGGGCGCCGGTGAGCGTCTGGGACGAGGTCGTCGGCCAGGGGCCGACCGTCGACCTGCTGCGCAGCGCGGTGGCATCGGCCCGGGGCGACGGCACGGGCATGACCCACGCCTGGCTGCTGACCGGGCCGCCGGGCTCGGGTCGCTCGATCGCGGCTCGGGCCTTCGCCGCGGCGCTGGAGTGCGACGAGCCGGACGCCGGCTGCGGCCGGTGCCAGGCCTGCCGCACCGTGATCGCCGGCTCGCACGCCGACGTCACCACCGTGCACACCGAGGGCAACGAGATCCTCGTCGCGGACGCCCGCTCGCTGGTGTCCCTGGCCCAGCGCCGACCGTCCGTCGGCCGCTGGCGGGTCATCCTCGTCGAGGACGCCGACCGGCTGAACGAGAAGTCTGGCAACGCGCTGCTCAAGGCGCTCGAGGAGCCGACGCCGCGCACCGTCTGGCTGCTGTGCGCCCCGAGCGCCCAGGACGTCCTGATCACGATCCGCAGCCGCAGCCGTCACCTCGCGCTGCGCACCCCGCCGCCGGACGCCGTGGCCCGCTTGCTGGTCGAGCGCGACGGCATCGACCCGACGATGGCCGCCTACGCGGCGCGGGCCGCGCAGAGCCACATCGGGCTGGCCCGCCGCCTCGCGACCGATGAGCAGGCCCGCAACCGCCGGCGCACCGTCGTCCGCATCCCGCTGGAGCTGCGCTCGGTCGGCGAGGCGGTGCTGCACGCGGCCGAGCTGCTCGCCGTCGCCACCGACGAGGCCGAGGCCGGCACCGCCGCCCGCGACGGCGCCGAGCGCGCCGACCTGCTGCGCGCCCTCGGCGCCGACACCGGCGCGCGCACCCAGCCCCCGCACGTGCGCTCCCAGGTAGCCGAGCTGGAGAAGAACCAGAAGCGGCGGGCCAAGCGGTTCGTCGCCGACATGCTCGACCGCTCGTTGCTCGACCTGATGTCGGTCTACCGAGACGTGCTCGTGCTGCACGCCGGCCTCGGCGACGAGCTCGTCAACGCCGAGATCCGGCCCGACGTCGCCCGACTGGCCTCGCTGCTGTCACCCGAGCAGGCGCTGCAGCGGATGGACGTCGTGCGCCAGACCCGGGCGCGCCTCGGCACCAACGCCTCACCGCTGCTCGCCGTCGAGGCGATGACCGTCGGTCTGCGGCTGCCCGCGTGAGGCGGCCCGGGGCGCCGTCGACGTCCGCTTCGGGTTACCGTCAGCAGGCCAGGTCGACTGCGGGGGGAGCACGCGTGCGCGTTCAGTCACGTCTGGGAGCGGTGCTGGTGGCGGCTGCCGTCCTTCTCGGGGCCTGCAGCGACGGTGCCGTCTCGCCCAACGAGCCGGTCAGCGGGACGAGCAGTGCGCCGTCCGCACCGGTGCCGGACGTCCTGGCGCGCTTCTACGACCAGCGCCTGTCGTGGAAGGGCTGCGGCGGCGACTTCCAGTGCGCCCGGCTCGCCGTGCCCGTCGACTACGCCGCACCGACCGGCGCCACGATCACGCTGAGCCTGGTGCGGTTGCGCGCCGAGGGCAAGCGGTTGGGGTCGCTGGTCATCAACCCCGGTGGCCCCGGTGGCTCCGGCGTCGACTACGCCCGCGCGGCCCGCTCGGTGATCAGCGACCCGGTGCGCCAGCGCTACGACGTCGTGGGCTTCGACCCGCGGGGCGTCGGCGGCAGCGCCCCGCTGAAGTGCCTGACCTCGGCCCAGACCGACGAGCTGATCACCGCCGACCCCACGCCGGACGACGCGGCCGAGGTCGCGTCCACCGTCACCCTGTTCCGCCAGCTGGCCCAGCGCTGCCGCACGGGGGGCGGCGCACTGCTGGCGCACGTCGGCACTCCGGACGCCGCCCGCGACATGGACGTGCTGCGCGCTGCCCTCGGTGACCGCAAGCTGACCTACCTCGGCAAGTCCTACGGCACGCTGCTCGGCGCCACGTACGCCGAGCTGTTCCCGCGCAACGTCGGACGGATGGTGCTGGACGGCGTCCTCGACCCCGCGCTGACCAGCGAGCAGGTCAACCTGGGCCAGGCGGTCGGGTTCGAGCAGGCCACCCGCGCCTTCGTCAGCGACTGCTCGCAGCTGCCGGACTGCCCGCTGGGCTCGACGGTGGAAGGCGGCATGCAGCGGCTGCGCGCCCTGCTCAAGGCCCTGGACGCGAACCCGCTGCCGACGGGGGAGGCGAAGCGACCGCTGTCCGAGGGTCTGGGCAGCCTCGGCGTCGCCGTGGCCATGTACGACCAGGGCTACTGGCCCACCCTGCGCGACGCCCTGACGTCCGCGTTGCGCGGTGACGGTGCCCCGCTGCTGCAGCTGGCCGACGCCTACACCGACCGCGGCAGCGATGGCACCTTCGCCAGCAACCAGAACACCGTCATCTACGCCGTGAACTGCCTCGACCGACCAGGCTCGGGCGGGCTGCCCGCGGTGCAGCGCACGGTGTCCTCCTTCACCCGTCAGGCGCCGACCTGGGGCGCGTTCCTCGCCTGGAGCGAGCTGCCGTGCGACTACTGGCCGGTCAAGGCCACGTCCGCGGCCGGCCCGGTGACGGCGTCCGGCAGCGGCCCGATCGTGGTGGTCGGCACGACCCGCGACCCGGCCACGCCGTACGCCTGGGCCGTGAACCTGTCCAAGGAGCTCGACGACGGGCACCTGATCACCTACGTCGGGGACGGCCACACCGCCTACCAGCGCGGCAGCCGCTGCGTCGACAAGGCGGTCGACGCCTACCTGCTGCG
>JBKJTJ010000260.1:0-8911 GCA_046590855.1 Actinomycetota bacterium | reverse complement strand
CCGGACGAGCGGAAGACGTCGACCTTGATCTCGGTCTCGGGGATCTCGACGTGGTCGGTCTGGTCGACGACGGGCAGCACCTCGACGCCGGCGAACGAGGTCTGCCGGCGGCCCTGGTTGTCGAACGGCGAGATGCGGACCAGCCGGTGGGTGCCCTGCTCGACCACGAGCGTGCCGTAGGCGTAGGGGAAGTGGACCGCGAAGGTGGCCGACTTCAGCCCGGCCTCCTCGGCGTAGGAGGTGTCCATCACCTCGGTCGGATAGCCGTGCCGCTCGGCCCAGCGCAGGTACATCCGCATGAGCATCTCGGCGAAGTCCGCGGCGTCGACGCCACCGGCCTCGGCCCGGATCGTCACCAGCGCCTCGCGCTCGTCCAGCTCGCCGTTGAGCAGGGTGCGCACCTCGAGCTCGCCGACCGTCTTCTTGACCGCAGCCAGCTCGGCCTCGGCCTCGGCGAGGGTGTCGGCGTCGGACTCCTCCTGCGCCATCTGGACGAGGACCTCGAGGTCGTCGACGCGCGAGGCGACCGACTCGACCCGGTTCAGCTCAGCGCCCAGGTGCGAGAGGCGACTGGTGACCTTCTGCGCGGCGTCGGGGTCGTCCCACAGGTCGGGGGCCGCCGACTGCTGCTCGAGGTCGCGGATGTCGCGGCGCAGCCGGTCGAGGTCGGTGACCTGGTTGATCGACTCGATGGTGGTGCGCAGGTCTCGGATCTCGGCACTGAAGTCGACGGCAGCCACGGTCGGCCACCCTACGCGGTGCTCACGGCGCCAGGGTCGTCCGCGCGGTGGAGGTGACGGTGACCAGGATGCCGCCGCGCCAGGCGGCCATCACCGACCCGCCGATCGGCAGCCGCACCCGGCCGCGCAGCTCGACGGTCGCGCTCGCGCCGTCCGGGCTCCCGGTGCGGTCGCCGAGGACGACGTCGTCCAGGTGGGACGGGACGACGTACGACGACAGGTACGTGGTGGCCTGGTCGCGCACCGACACCGTGGTCAGCGGCACGGCGTCGGCCAGCCCACGGAGGTACACCGCCTTCTCGTCGACCGCGTCCGCGGCATCGAGGGCGGCGGCATCGGCCGCGTCGAGCAGCTGGGTGCGCGCCAGGTGCACGGTCGTCGCGTCCACGACGACGGCGACCAGCGACAAGGCGATCAGCGCGTAGACCAGGACGAGCAGGGTGACCTGGCCGTCGTCACGCCCGCCGCGGACGGCGTCCGGCCGGGTCATCGGGTGCCGAACCGGCCGACGGTGGCCACGTGGGTCGCCTCGACCCGCACCCGAGCCGGCACGAACCGGTCGACCAGGCGGGGCACGGCGGGCAGGACGACCTGCAGGGTCGCGTGGACGATGACGCGCGAGTCGGGGGCCAGGCACGGGTCGCCCGCGCACCGGATGTCGATCACCTCGAGCCGCTGGTCGTCGAATCCCTGGTCCGAGAACGCGATCAGCGCTGCCGCCGCAGCCCGCTCACGACCTGCTGCCTCGTCGGTGCCGGTGACGAACGCGCGGCCGGCCTCGCGCGCTGCACCCTCGGTCGCGAACGCGGCGGCCTGCAGCCGACCCAGGGTGAGCACCAGGTACACGACGGGCACCAGCAGCAGCACCGCGAGGAAGCAGAACTCGACGAGGGCGCTGCCGCCGTCGCCCCGCGGTGGGCGCGTCGTCATTGGCTCTCGTCGAAGGAGTGCCCGCTGACGGTGAGCCCACCGGACGGCCCGAGAAGCGCGACCAGCGGGATGGGCGCGCGGATCGTCACCTCGACGACGGCGACACCGGCGCGGTCCTGCCGGCGCGCCCGGACGCCGTCGCCCAGCCGGGCCGCGTAGCTGCGCGAGAGCTCGGACGCCACCAGGTCGCGGGCCCGCGCCGCCCCGTCGTCCGGCGTCCGGCCTGCACGGGCGCCCCACCGCGCTCCTTCGGCCGCGCAGTCCACGAGCGTCGTCCGCACGTGCACGACCAGCGCGACCTGAGCCACGGCCACGAACAGCAGGGTGACCAGCGAGCCGACGAGAGCGAAGTCGACGACCGCCGAGCCCCGCTCACTTCCGGCCGCCGGCGCCGTGGCCACGTCAGGGGCCGCCGACGGTGTCGGCGATGGCCGTCTGGAACACGTCGACGAGGGTGCCGCCCGCCACGGCCCACAGGGCGGCGACCAGGCCGGCCGTCATGATCGTCACCAGGACCCAGCCCGGGACGTCACCGCGATCGTCGGCCGGGTGGTCTGCACGGGGGCTCACCATGCACCGCACCAGGTGCAGCCGCTGCTCGATGAACGTCATCAGATCTCCTTCGGGGTGGTGGGCCGGTCCTCACAGGCCGAGCCGCAGGAACGCGAACCCGGGGTAGACGGCGAACAGGACGGTGACCGGCAGGATCAGGAACACCACCGGGATCATCATGAAGATCTCCTTCTTGCCCGCGGCGTCCATCAGGGCCCGCTGGCCCGCCTCACGGACGTCCTGCGCCTGGGCGTGCAGGACGTCAGCCAGCGGGGTGCCGCGCTCGACCGCCACCACGACCCCGTCGACGAACCGGGCGAGCGGCACCAGCGCGGTGCGGTCGGCGAGCGCCTGCAGCGCCGCGGTCAGCGAGGCCCCGGCGCGGGTGTCGGCCAGGGTCCGGCGCAGCTCGTCGGCGAGCTCACCGTCGCTGAGCCGGGCCACCCGGTCGAGCGCGGCGCTCGGCCCCTCACCGGCGCTGACCGCCAGGGCCAGCATCTCGGCCACGGTGGGGAACTGCATCAGCAACCGCTGCTCGCGCCGGGTCGCCTGAGCCGTGAGCGCCCAGTCGCGCCCGGCCACTCCCGCTGCCCCGCACATCAGCGCGAGCACCGCGAGCGCTGGTGCCGAGCCGGCGCCGCGCCACCACGCGGCGGCCGCGACGAGCGACCCAACGGCCAGTCCAGTGGCACCCCAGAGCACCTGCTCGGCGCGCAGCGCGTCGACCTCGGGCTCGCGTCCGGCCCGCACCAGCCGGCGACGTACCGATGCGCTGCCGCCCAGGATCGAGTCGACCCGCCGTCCGGCTCCGGCGACGAGCGGCGCCAGGAACCGAGCTGGCGTGGTGTCGGCGCCCACCGCGGTGCGGCCGAGCAGCCGGCTCGCGGGGGTCGTGTCGCGCAGGTACGGCCCCAACCGGGCGTCCAGATCGACCCGGCGCACCGCCAGGGTTCGCAGCGCGACCAGCAGCAGCCCTAGTCCCGCAGCCAGCCCGAGCAGGGCACCCTGCACCCAGGGCGTCATCGCAGGACCCGCTGCTCGTCGGGCAGCCGCGCGATGCGGAGCATGGCTTGGTAGGCGATGACCGTGGTCACGGCACCGACGACGAGCACCGCCGCGCCAGCCGGACGGTCGTACGCCGCGATGGACTCTGGTCTGGTCGCCAGCAGGGTGAGGACGATCCACGGGGCGGCGACCGCCAACCTCGCCGCGTTGACTGTCCAACCCTGCCGGCTCTCGAGCTCGGAGCGGGTGCGCGCGTCCTGGCGCAGGAACGCCGACAGCGTGCGCAGCAGCCGACCGAGGTCACTGCCCCCGACCTCGCGGGCGATGCGCAGCGACTCGATCACCCGGTCGGCCACCGGGTCGGCGAGCCGGTCCTTCAGCGCGTCCAAGCAGTCCTGGAACCGCCCGGTGGCGCGGTAGTCCTCGGCGAACGCGGCGAAGGAGGGCCGCAGCGACTCGGGGCCGCGCGATCCCAGCTGCGACAGCGCTTCGGACAGCGACAGGCCCGCCCGCACGGCTGACGAGAGGTTGTCGACGACGTCCGGCCAGAGGTCGCGCAGCAGCGCGCGGCGACGGCGGGCGCGCGAGCGCACGACTATCAGCGGCGCCGCCACCGCCATCGCGGCGAAGCAGACTGCCAGCGCGGTCACCGACGTCGCCCCGAGCACCAGCAGCAGCACGATGGCGCCGAGGGCCAGGCTGCCGGCGAGCAGCCGGGCGGGACTCAGCCCCTCCAACCCCGCCTGTCGAAGGTCGTCCAGCATCGCGAGCCGGCGGGCGGACGGCGCGCGCGGCGCCCGGGGCGAGCGCGGCCAGGTCGACCACCACAGGCAGAACAGCCCGCTGCCCAGCGCCAGCCCGAGCAGGACGCCCGTCACGACGGCACCGGCGCGTCGGCGCCGTCCCGCCCCAGCAGCAGCGCGACGTCCACGCCGATCCGCTCGTACCGCTCCAGATGCGGTGGGAACCCTGCGGCACGCACCAGCTGTCCGGCCCGCGTGGTGAAGATGTCAGCCACCTCGACGACGTCTCCCTCGACGCGCCCGGGGACGCCCACGACCTCGCGCACCCGCCGGGCACCGTTCGGTTCCAGACCCACGTGCACCACCAGGTCGATGCTGGCCGCCACCGTCGGCACCACGAACCGCGAGCCCACGTTCTCGCCTGCCAGCAGCGGCAAAGTGCACATCTTGGTGATCGCCTCGCGGGCGCTGTTGGCGTGCACCGTGCACATGCCGGGCAGCCCGCTGTTCAGGGCCAGCAGCATGTCCAGGCTCTCCTCCTGGCGCACCTCGCCCACGATGATGCGCGAGGGACGCATGCGCAGGGACTCCTTCACCAGGCGCCGCAACGGAATCTCGCCGGTGCCCTCGAGGCTCGGCTGGCGGCACTGCAGCGCGACGACGTCCCGCGCGGCGATCCGCAGCTCGAACACCTCCTCGCAGGTCACGATCCGCTCGCGGGAGTCGATCGCCCCGGCGAGGCAGTTGAGCAGCGTCGTCTTCCCGGCCTGCGTGCCACCGGCGACCAGGACGTTGAGCCCGGCACGGACGCTCGCGTCCAGGAACCGGGCCGCGTGCGCCGTGAGGCTGCCGAGGCGCACGAGGTCCTCGAGGTGGGTCGCCTTGACGACGAACTTGCGAACGTTGACGGCCCAGTGCTCGCGGGTCACGTCGGGGATGACCACGTGCAGCCGAGACCCGTCGGGCAAGGTGGCGTCCACGAACGGCGAGCTGAGATCGAGCCGGCGCCCCGAGGCCTTGAGCATCCGCTCGACCAGGTCGCGCACCGTGTCGTCGTCCAGGATCGTGGTGGTCAGCTCGGCGATCCCGTCACGGGCGATGAACACCTTCGACGGCTCGTTGACCCAGATCTCCTCGACCCGCGGATCGTCCAGGAACGGTTGCAGCGCACCGAAACCCGCCACGGCGTCCCACACCCGCTGGACCGCCCCGGCCGGGTCGGGCAGCGTCGGCAGGCTGCCGGACATCGACCGCTCGTCGTAGTCGGCGACGACGTCCGCCACCAGCCCGCGGACGGCGTCGCCCTCGCGCACCGGGTCGACGCCGGAGCGCCGGATCAGCTCGCGAACCTCGAGCTCGACCTGCACCAACGCGTCCACAGCCACCACCCCCACCGGCCGTCCCACCGACCCGGTCACGACGCCGAGCCTCCCCGTGGACGGTCACGATATGGCCACGGAGGCGTCGGCGGTAGGTCTGCGAGCGCCCCTGTGGACGACGCCCGCGTCGTCGGTCCAGAACCACGCGGGGAGCGGTCAGATGACGGCCGCGGGCACCCGGGCCCGCCAGGTGTCGCACACCCAGGGCACCTCGAACGACTCCTCCGGTGGGAGGTCACGCACCTGCTGCAGCAGGGTCGCCCGGGCTGCCGGGCCCATCAGGACGGTCCGGCTGCGAGAGGCGACGTTGTTGACCAGCAGGTCCCGCGTCATCGGCTGGCGGTGCGCGAACAGCCGCCGTTCGGGCACCGGCGAGCCCTCGTAGGGCAGCTGCTCCTCCATCGCCGAGAGCCGGTCCTCCGCGGCCGTCACGGCGACCAGCTCGCTGACCCACGGCACCGTGTCGTCGAACACGTTCCACAGCAGCCCGAGGACCCCGCCGGGCCTCAGGACGCGGCGCACCTCCACCAGGGCCCGCTGCTGGTCGAACCAGTGCCAGGCCTGGCCCACCAGCACGGCGTCCACACTGTGGTCCGGTAGCGGAACCTGCTCCGCGGTGCCCGCGAGGGCCCTCGCGCCCGCCGGGACGAGCGCCCGCATCGCGTCGTCCGGCTCGACGGCGACGACGTCGGCACCCACGCCGAGCAGCACCGCGCTCAGCCGGCCGGTGCCCGCGCCCAGGTCCACGACCCGCAGGCCGGCCGCCGCACCCGCCGGTGACAGCGCCCACGCCACCGCCTCGCTCGGGTAGGACGCCCGGGCCCGGTCGTAGGTGCGTGCCACGCTGCCGAAGGACCTCGATCGCGCAGACTGCATGTGCCGCACCGTAGTGCAGCCGTCGCCGGTACCTGTGGACGACGCCGACGGCGACGACCTCGACCCGGCCAGACTGCCCAGGTGGTGACCCTGCGCTGCTCCGTCGTCGACCCCAGTCGCGACGACGGCCCGACCGACGTCGAGGTCTGTGCGCCCGTCGGCACCACCTGGGGTCAGGTCCGCGACCAGGTCCTGACCGCGTCCGCGCTGCCGCTCACGACCGGCCTGCACAGCGACCACGGGCCCGTCGACGGGGACGCCGTCCTCGGTCGGCCGCCGCTGGTCGACGGCGTCCTGCTGGTGGCCGGCGCACCCGACCTGGTGCCCCGCGCCCGCGGGCTGCTGCAGCTGCACGTCGTCGGTGGCCCGGACAGCGGCAGGGTGCACCCGCTGACCCCGGGTGAGCACCGGGTCGGCCGCTCAGCGCGCGCCGAGATCCGGGTGGACGACGCCGACGCGTCGCGCTGGCACCTGACCGTGCGGGTCGCACCCGAGGGCGTCACCGTCCGCGACCTGGGCTCGGTGAACGGGACGACGGTCGCGGGGGCCTGCGTCGGCGACCAGCTGCAGCCGGTGCAGCCCGGTCAGCGCATCCGGGCGGGTCGCAGCACGCTGGTGGTGCGCTCGCCCGCGGTGCCACCAGCGGCCACGAGAGTGACCCCCGAGGGCGTCATCGAGATCAACCCCGGGCCACGACCACGTCCGACCCGACCGCCGGTCGAGCTGCAGCGACCCGCAGCGGATCCGGCCGCCCGTCGGCAGGGGGTGCCGTGGCTCGCCATGGTGCTGCCGCTGGCCGTGGCCGTGCCGGTGTGCGTCGTCACCCGACAGCCGATGTTCCTGCTGTTCGCCCTGATGAGCCCGGTGATGATCCTCGGCAGCACCGTCTCGGAGCGCGCCCGCGGCCGCCGCGAGCGCGACGGGGCTCGGGCCGACCTGGACCGACGTGTCACCAGGGTCGAGGCGGCGATCACCGCAGCCCTGCGCGACGACCTGTCGGGCCGCCGTGCGGACGCGCCGGACGCCGCCGAGCTGCTGCGCTGCGTAGGCGGCGCGTCCGCCCGGCTCTGGGAGCGCAGCGTCGCCAGCCCCGACGTGCTGCGCCTGCTGCTCGGCTCCGGACGTGTCGAGGCCCGCGTTCGGGTCCGGGGTCCGGACGGGACGCCTGAGCAGCACCACCTGGACGACGCCCCGGTCACCGTCGCGCTGCGGGACGTCGGCCACCTGGGCCTGGCCGGCGACCGGGCGCGGGTGCTCGCCGTCGGTCGTCACCTGGTCACCCAGGTGGCCGCGTGGCACTCACCACGCGTGGTGCGGCTCGTGGTGCTCGGCAGCGACGCGGACTGGGGCTGGACGCGCTGGCTGCCGCACCTGATCGGCGACGGGCCGATCCACGAAGCGGACGACGCCCGCGCGATGGTCTGCGCGTTGCACGAGCACGCCAAGCGCCAGGCGGACGAGTCGGGCGCGCCCGCGCCGGGGTCGTGGACCGTGCTGGTCGTCGACCACGCCGGCACTCGACGATCACTGCCCGGGCTGGCGGACCTGATGGTCGCGGGGCCGCCCGCCGGCATCCACACCATCTGCCTGGACGACGACCTCTCGGGGCTGGCCGGTGAGTGCCGCGCCACCTTCGACGTGCACCCGGCCGGTGCCCGGCTGGTCACCGACCGGGCCTGCGTCGAGGACGTCACGTGGGACGGCGTGACCGCGGGGCTGGCCGAGCGCGTGGCCCGCGCCCTGTGCCCGATGCGGGACGCCGCACCGCAGGCTGCTGCCGTCGTCCTGCCGACCGACGTCCGGCTGCTCGACCTGCTGGAGGTCGACGCGACCCACCCTGCAGACATCATCGGAGGCTGGGACCGTTGCCCCGCAAGCACTGTGGTGACTCTCGGTGTCGGCCCGGACGGTCCCACGGCGATCGACCTGCGTCGGGACGGCCCCCACGTGCTGGTGGCCGGCACGACAGGCGCCGGCAAGTCCGAGCTGCTCCAGACGCTGATCGCCGGGCTGGCGGTCACCAACCGGCCCGACGAGCTGTCCTTCGTCCTGGTCGACTACAAAGGTGGCGCCGCGTTCGGCGGCTGCGCCGAGCTGCCGCACACCGCGGGCCTGGTCACCGACCTGGACGAGCACCTCGCCGAGCGGGCGCTGACCAGCCTCGGGGCCGAGCTCGGTCGACGTGAGCGACTCCTGCGTGACGCCGGTTGTGCGGACGTCGAGGCGTACCAACGACTTCGCGCGGACGACCGTCGGCTGCCTCCGATCCCCCGCCTCGTCGTGGCGATCGACGAGTTCCGGATGCTCGCCGAGGAGCTCCCGGAGTTCGTCACCGGGCTGGTGCGCGTCGCGGCGGTCGGGCGGTCGCTGGGGGTGCACCTCGTGCTCGCGACGCAGCGCCCCGCCGGCATCGTCACGGCCGACATCAAGGCCAACCTGAGCCTGCGCATCGCCCTGCGGCTGCGCGACCGCTCCGACTCCGACGACGTCCTCGACGCACCGGACGCCGCTCGCATCGACGTCACGACGCCCGGGCGAGCACTGTCCCGCAACGGTTCCGGGACACTCACCCTGTTCCAGGTGGCGCGGGTCAACGGCTCGCGGGAGGCGGACGACCAGCCGATCCGGGTGCGGCGGTTCGGCGACCCACCACCGCCCACCGTGCGCTCCGACGACGACCTCGCGC
>JBKJTJ010000108.1:0-5411 GCA_046590855.1 Actinomycetota bacterium | reverse complement strand
CGTGCGGCCAGCCGAGGTGGGCCAGCACGCCGTGCTTCCACTCGACGTCACGCGGGATGGTCGGCCAGGCGTCCAGGCCGAGACGCTGCGGGCGCACCGACTGCCACACGTCGACGTAGGGGTGGCCGACCACGGTCAGGTACGGCCCGAACCGCGTGAGCGCCCGCGCCTCGGCCACCAGCCGGGTCTCCTTCGAGCCGGGCACCAGGTGGTCGACGAGCACGCCCAACCGGTGCCCGGGGCCGGGGGCGAAGTCGCGCACCGCACCGGCCAGGTCGTCGACGCCGTCCAGCATCTCGACGACCACGCCCTCGACCCGCAGGTCGTCGCCCCACACCTTCTCGACCAGCTCGGCGTCGTGCCGGCCCTCGACCCAGATCCGCGATCCGCGGGCGGTCCGCGCCCGCAGGCCGGCGACGACGCTGGACCCGCTCGCGGTGCGGGTGGCGCCGGCGGCCGCGGGCGCCCGAGGTGGGACGAGCCGCACGGGTGCGCCGTCCAGCAGGAACCCGGGGCCCAGCGGGAACCCGCGGCTGCGACCGCGGCGGTCCTCCAGGTGCACGACGTGCACGCCCCCTGCCTTCTCGACCCGGACGACGGCGCCGCACCAGCCGGTCTCGACGTCCTCGACGACCAGACCGCGCTCGGCCACCACCTCGGTGCTGCGCCCGCGCGGCGGCACCTTCCAGTCACCGGCGAGGACGTCGGCGCCGTAGCGGTCCGGCGGACAGCGGTCGGGCGGGTCGGGCACGGCGGGGCTCACCGTGCGCACCCTACGCACGGCGGGTCGTGGTCACGGCCCACCACACCGCGGTCGCGTAGACTTGGCACTCAGAGTCAGGGAGTGCCAGCGCGGTGGCGAGGAGGCGGGGCGACGTGAGCGACGACCGACGTCTGGCCGTGCTGCGCGCCATCGTCGAGGACTACGTCCACACCCGCGAGCCGGTCGGCTCCAAGGCGCTGGTCGAGCGGCACCCGTTCGGGGTGTCCAGCGCGACGATCCGCCACGACATGGCCGTGCTCGAGGACGAGGGCCTGATCGTCCAGCCGCACACCAGCGCCGGGCGCGTCCCCACCGACGCCGGCTACCGGCTGTTCGTCGACCGCCTGGCCGAGGTGCGCGCGATGTCGCAGCCCGAGCGCAAGGCCATCTCGGGGTTCCTGTCCGGCGCGGTCGACCTCGACGACGTCGTCGACCGCACGGTTCGCCTGCTCGCCTCGCTCACCCAGCAGGTCGCCGTCGTGCAGTACCCCTCGTTGAGCCGCTCGACGGTGCGCCACGTCGAGCTCGTGCCGCTGGGCGGACGACGGGTGCTCGTGGTGCTGATCGCCGGCACCGGCCGGGTCGAGCAGCGCATCGTCGAGGCCCCGGGCGAGGTGGACGAGAACGTGCTCTCCGACGTCCGGGCCCGGGTCAACGCCGAGTCGGCGGGCCGTCAGCTGACCGAGGCGTCGGCGCGGCTGCAGGCGCTGCCCGAGCAGCTCGACCCCGCTCACCGCGACCTCGTGCGCGAGGTCGTGCGGGCGCTGGACGAGGCGCTGGTCGAGGAGCGTGAGGAGCGCGTCGTCCTCGCCGGCGCAGCCAACCTCGCGCGGTTCGGCCCGGACTTCGCCAGCAGCATCGGCCCCGTGCTCGACGCGCTCGAGGAGCACGTGGTGCTGCTGCGGCTGCTCGGTGAGCTCTCGGTCGACCGGACGGCGGTGGCCGTGCGGATCGGCAGCGAGCACGGCCACGAGGGGCTGCGCTCGACCTCGGTCGTCACCTCCGGGTACGGCGGTGCGGACGTCGTCGCCGGGCTCGGCGTGCTCGGACCGACCCGGATGGACTACCCGACCACGATGGCCACCGTGCGCGCCGTCGCGAGCTACGTCTCGCGGCTGCTCGACGGCTGAGCCGATCGACCCTGACCTGCCCGAGCGTCGGCGCCCATCGCGCCCCGACCGTCCCCGATCCGAAGGCAACGACCTGTGAGTGACCACTACGAGACGCTGGGCGTCGCCCGCGACGCCTCCGGCGACCAGGTGAAGAAGGCGTACCGCAAGCTGGCCCGGCAGCTGCACCCGGACGTCAACTCGGCCCCGGACGCCGAGGAGCAGTTCAAGTCGGTGAGCCAGGCTTACGACGTGCTGGCCGACCCCGACAAGCGCGCCGCCTACGACCGCGGCGGCGACCCCTACGGCGGCGCCGGTGGCGCCGACGGCCAGGGCTTCTCGTTCACCGACATCATGGACGCGTTCTTCGGCGGCCAGGGCGGCGCCGGTGCCCGCGGCCCGCGCCCGCGCCAGCGCCGCGGCCAGGACGCCCTGATCCGGCTGCAGGTCGACCTGTCCGAGGCCACCTTCGGCACCGAGCGCGAGATCGCCGTCGACACGGCGGTCGGCTGCCCCACCTGCGACGGGTCGGGTGCCCAGCCGGGCACCGGCACCCGCCGCTGCGAGGTCTGCGGCGGCCGCGGCGAGGTGCAGCAGGTGCAGCGCTCGTTCCTCGGCCAGGTGATGACCTCGCGCCCGTGCACCACCTGCCAGGGCTACGGCACCGTCATCGCCCACCCGTGCGTGCAGTGCTCCGGCGACGGCCGCGTGCGCTCGCGCCGCACGCTCACCATCCGGGTGCCCGCCGGCGTCGACACCGGCACCCGCATCCAGCTCGCCGGCGAGGGCGAGGTCGGCGCCGGCAACGGCCCGGCCGGTGACCTGTACGTCGAGGTGGTGGTCTCGCAGCACGAGTCCTTCGTGCGCCGGGGCGACGACCTGCACGCCACCGTGTCGGTGCCGATGACCGCGGCGGCGCTGGGCACGAGCATCGAGCTCGACACCCTGGACGGCCAGCGCACCCTCGAGATCGACCCCGGCACCCAGTCCGGCGAGGCCCGCACCCTGCGCGGCCTCGGCGTCACGCACCTGCGCGCCGGTGGCCGCGGGGACCTCGTCGTGCACGTCGACGTCCTGACCCCCAAGAACCTGGACGACGAGCAGCGCCGGTTGCTCACCGAGCTGGCCGAGCGCCGCGGCGAGCAGCGGCCCGACGGCCGCTTCGACCAGCACGGCTCGGGCCTGTTCCACCGACTGCGCGACGCCCTCAGCGGCAAGTGAGCGCGCCGCTGTTCCTCGTGGACGCCGGCTCGCTGGCGACCGCGGCGGCCGGCGGCTCGCTGGTGCTCGGGGGCAGCGAGGGACGTCACGCGGCGACCGTCCGCCGGATCGGCGTCGGCGAGAGCGTCGACGTCAGCGACGGCCAGGGCGTCGTGGCGCGCTGCGTCGTCGCGTCCGTGGGCCGCGACGAGCTGGCGCTCACGGTCGTGTCGACCGCGGCGCTGCCGACCCCGGTGCCGCGCTTCGTGCTGGTGCAGGCGCTGGCCAAGGGCGGCCGCGACGACCTCGCGGTCGAGACCGCCACCGAGCTCGGCGTCGACGAGATCGTCCCGTGGCAGGCCGAGCGCTCGGTCGTGCAGTGGCGCGGCGAGCGCGGTGCGAAGGCCCGCGCCGGCTGGGCCGCCACCGCCCGGGCGGCCGCGAAGCAGTCCCGCCGCCCCCGGGTCCCGGTCGTCTCGGCGCTCGTGACCGGTGCCGGCGTCCGGCACCGGATCGAGCAGGCGGCGCTCGCGGTCGTGCTGCACGAGGAGGCGACCGTCCCGCTGGCGGCGGTCGCGCTGCCCGCGGACGGTGAGGTGCTGCTCGTGGTCGGACCCGAGGGTGGGATCTCGCCGCAGGAGCTGGCCGCCTTCACGGCCGCCGGCGCGACGGCGTACCGGCTGGGGCCGCACGTGCTGCGCTCGTCGACCGCCGGGCCCGCCGCGCTCGCCGTCCTGTCCGCTCTGGGCCGCTGGCGCTGAGGGCCTACTCGTCGGTGCTGCTGGTGACCGACCGGTGCGCAGCGAGCAGCTCGACCTCGGGTCGTTGGGCCACGAGGTTCTCGACGGCGTCCAGCACCTCGACGACGTGCGCGCGGTCGGCCGCCACCACCGTGGCGCCGATGCTTGCCCGACGGTGCAGGTCGAGCGCGTCGACCTCGGCCGCCGCCACCTCGAACCGGCGGCGCAGCTCGGCCACCAGGGGCCGCACCACCGAGCGCTTGTCCTTCAGCGAGTGCACGTCGCCGAGCAGCAGGTCGACCTCGATCCACCCGATCCACATGCGGGCGAGTGTGCCACCGCGCGGGGTGCGCCGAGCCTGGCCGCGGTTAGCCTGGGCGTCGTGAGCACCGAACCGCGCCAGGACCGTGACTGCCTGTTCTGCCGGATCGTCGCCGGTGAGGTCCCCGCGGACGTCGTCGCCCAGGACGGGCAGGTGATGGCGTTCCGCGACGTGACGCCACAGGCCCCCGTGCACGTCCTGGTCGTGCCGCGCGAGCACCACGCGGACGTCGCGACGCTGGCCGTGGCCGATCCCGACGCCCTGGTCGCGCTGGTGCGGATGGGGTCGCAGATCGCCCAGGACGAGGCGGGCGGGCAGTTCCGGCTGGTCTTCAACTCGGGTCCGGACGCGGGTCAGAGCGTCTACCACGTGCACGGTCACGTGCTCGGCGGCCGCTCCCTGACCTGGCCGCCGGGATGATCCCGGGTGCGCACCGGCCCGGGACGGTACTGTGAAGAGGTCGTGACCCCGCACCCGAGAGGGAGATCAGGCCTCAGGCCGACCATGGCTCACCCCACCACCCCCGCGAACGGCACCACCCCAGGCGACCCCGTCGACGAGTCCGGCCCGGTCGCCGAGCCGCAGACGTTGGTGATCTCACCCGACGTCCCGATGGTCGCCCTGCTCGGCCCGGCCGACGAGCTGCTGCGCACGATCGAGCGGGCGTTCCCCCAGCTCGACGTCCTCGTGCGCGGCAACGAGATCACCGCGACGGGCCCCGCCGCCGAGGTCGCCCTGCTCGAGCGCCTGCTCGACGAGCTGCTCGCGGTGATCGCCGCCGGCCAGCCGCTCAGCCGCGACAACGTCGACCGCGCGATCACCATGCTGCGCCAGCAGACCACCGAGCGTCCGGCCGACGTCCTCACGTTGAACATCCTGTCCAGCCGGGGCAAGACGATCCGGCCCAAGACGCTGAACCAGAAGCACTACGTCGACGCGATCGACGACCACACGATCGTGTTCGGCATCGGCCCGGCCGGCACCGGCAAGACCTACCTCGCGATGGCCAAGGCGGTGCAGGCGCTGCAGGCCAAGAAGGTCAGCCGGATCGTCCTGACCCGACCGGCCGTCGAGGCCGGCGAGCGGCTGGGGTTCCTGCCCGGCACGCTCACCGACAAGATCGACCCGTACCTGCGGCCGCTGTACGACGCGCTGCACGACATGCTCGACCCCGAGTCGATCCCACGGCTGATGGCCGCCGGCACGATCGAGGTCGCGCCGCTGGCCTACATGCGCGGTCGCACGCTCAACGACGCGTTCATCATCCTGGACGAGGC
>JBKJTJ010000336.1:0-2637 GCA_046590855.1 Actinomycetota bacterium | reverse complement strand
CGAGGAGATGCGGACGGCCTTCGACCGTCGCCGCCGGGCCATCGTCGGCATGCTCAACGACATCGAGGGTGTCGTCTGCCCGGTGCCGACCGGGGCGTTCTACGTCTACCCCTCGGTGCGCGGCGTGCTCGGCAAGACGATCCGCGGCCGCACGCCCACGACGTCCGCCGAGCTCGCCGAGCTGATCCTGGACGAGGCCGAGGTGGCCGTCGTCCCCGGTGAGGCGTTCGGGCCCAGCGGCTACCTGCGCCTGTCGTACGCGCTCGGCGACGCCGACCTCACCGAGGGCGTCGGCCGGATCCAGCGCCTGCTCGCCGAAGCCCGCTGACCGCCGTCCGGCCGCCGCACCCGCTGACCGCCGTCCGGGCGCCGCACCGCGTGACCGCCGTCCGGGCGCCGCACCGCGTGACCGCGGGGGCACCCCACACCGGTCGGACCGTAGTGGGGTGCCCCCGCGACACCTGGGAGTTGGAGTGCAGCGCCCCAGGGTGGGTGCAGTCGCTGCACGTGACGGGCTCGCGATGACCGGACGCCGTGACCTGGCGAGCCTGCCGAAGGCGCACCTGCACCTGCACTTCACCGGCTCGATGCGTCCGGGCACGCTGCTCGAGCTGGCCGCCAGGCACGGGGTCCGGCTGCCCGCGGCGCTGACCAGCGGGCAGCCACCGCAGCTGCACGCGACGGACGAGAAGGGCTGGTTCCGGTTCCAGCGGCTGTACGACGTCGCGCGCTCGTGCGTGCGCGACGAGGAAGACGTCCGCCGGCTGGTGCACGAGGCGGCGCAGGACGACGCAGCCGAGGGTTCGCGGTGGCTGGAGCTCCAGGTCGACCCGACGTCGTACGCCGTGCACCTGGGCGGGCTGACGCCGACCCTCGAGATCGTGCTGGACGCCGCCCGCGAGGCCAGCGCCGAGACCGGGGTGGGCCTGGCCGTGGTCGTCGCCGCCAGCCGGATCCGGCACCCGCTGGACGCGCGGACGCTGGCTCGCCTCGCCGCCCGGTACGCCGGCGCCGGGGTCGTGGGGTTCGGTCTGAGCAACGACGAGCGCCGGGGCAGCACCGAGGAGTTCGCGCCCGCCTTCCGGATCGCGCGCGCTGCCGGCCTGGCGAGCGTTCCGCACAGCGGTGAGCTGCTCGGCCCGCAGAACGTGCGCGTGGCGCTGGACCACCTCGCCCCCGACCGGATCGGCCACGGTGTGCGCAGCGTCGAGGACCCGGCCGTGCTTGCCGAGGTGGTGCGGCGCGGGATCGTGCTCGAGGTGTGCCCCGGCAGCAACGTCGCGCTCGGGGTGTACGCCGGGCCGGACGCCGTGCCGCTGACCGCCCTCGTCGAGGCTGGCGCGCGGATCGCCCTGGGCGCCGACGACCCGCTGCTGTTCGGCACCCGGCTGCTCGACCAGTACGTCACCGCCCGCGACGTGCACGGGCTGGACGACGCCGCGCTGGCCGAGCTGGCCCGAGCGTCGATCCGCGGTTCGCGCGCCCCCGACGCCCTGCGAACCGCCCTGCTGGCGGACGTCGACGCCTGGCTGGTCGCACCGCCGACGTGACCACCGGCGTGGTTGCGGTCGACTGGTCACGCACACGACCACTGCGCCGCGACCACGGCGGTGTCCACGCGACAATGGCCGGATGAGCCCCGACGAGCCCGTGCTGATCGCCTGCGCCCACGGCACCCGCGAGCCGGCCGGACGCCGGGTGGTCGGCTCGCTCGTCGCGGCGCTGCGGGCCACGCGCCCGGGGCTGGTGGTCGAGACCGCGTTCGTCGACGTCCAGCCGCCGCGGGTGGGCGACGTCGTGCGCGACGTCGCGGTCGACGGCCGGCGCGCGGTCGTCGTCCCGCTGCTGCTGTCGGGTGGGTACCACGTGCACGTCGACATCGCCGAGGCCGTGGCCGGGGGCACCGCCGTCGCGGCGCGGGCGCTCGGCCCGGACCACCGGCTGGCCGCCGCACTGGTCGACCGGCTGCGCGAGGCGGGTGCGACGTCCGAGGACGCCGTGGTGCTGGCCGCGGCGGGCAGCAGCGACGTCCGGGCCGCCGCCGACGTCGAGAACGTGCTGGCCTCGGTGCGCGCCGACTGGGGCGGGCCGGTCACGGTCGGCTACGGCGCCAAGGCGGCACCCGACGTCCGGACGGCGATCCAGGCCGCCCGCGCCGATCACCTCGGACGCCGGGTCGTGGTCGCGTCGTACCTGCTGGCGCCGGGGTTCTTCCACGACCGGCTGCTCGCGTCAGGCGCCGACCTGGTGACCGCGCCCCTGGGCGCCGATCCGCGGGTGGTCGAGGTCGTGCTCGACCGCTTCGACGCCGCCCGTTCCTCCACCGGACCGGCGTCGATGTCCGACATGTCCGGCTGAGACCCCGGTCGGGGGGAGGGAAGCGGGGCGGGGGGAGGAAGGGTCAGAGGGTGCAGCCGACCAGGGTCGGCTCGGGCTCGAGGGTGACGCCGAAGGTCGCCTGGACGCCGTCACGCACGTCGCGCGCGATCGCCAGGACGTCGGACGCCGTCGCGCCGCCCCGGTTGGTCACCGCCAGGGTGTGCTTGGTCGACAGCGACGCGGGGCCGGGCAGGCCGTAGCCGCGGGCGAAGCCGGAGTGCTCGGTCAGCCAGGCGGCGGTGGTCTTGACCCCACCCG
>JBKJTJ010000276.1:0-10810 GCA_046590855.1 Actinomycetota bacterium | reverse complement strand
TGGCCGGGACGGCGGCGAAGAACTCGGCGGCCTCCTCGATCGGCATCGCGAGCACCTCGCTCACGGTCTTGCCCTTGAAGTGCACCTCGAGGGTCTCGCGGTTGTACCGGGCGCCGCCGCAGACCTCGCACGGCACGTACACGTCCGGCAGGAAGTTCATCTCGATCTTGATCGTGCCGTCGCCTGAACACGCCTCGCAGCGCCCGCCCTTGACGTTGAACGAGAACCGACCCGGCAGGTAGCCGCGCACCTTGGCCTCGGTGGTCTCGGCGAACAGCCGCCGGACGTGGTCCCACACCCCGGTGTAGGTGGCCGGGTTGCTGCGCGGGGTGCGGCCGATCGGGCTCTGGTCGACGTGGACGACCTTGTCGAGGTGCTCGAGGCCGGTGATCGTGCGGTGCCGGCCGGGCACGTGCCGAGCACCGTTGAGCTTGTTGGCCATGACGTTGTAGAGGATGTCGTTGACCAGGCTGGACTTGCCCGATCCCGAGACGCCGGTGACCGCGACGAAGCAGCCCACCGGGAACGACACGTCGATGCCCTGCAGGTTGTGCTCGCGCGCACCCACGACGGTGATCTGACGCTGCGGGTCGACCGCCCGGCGCTCGGCCGGCAGCGCGATCTCGCGCCGGCGCGAGAGGTACTGGCCGGTCAGCGACGTCGGGTGCTCGAGCAGCCCCTTCACCGACCCCGAGTGGACGACGTGGCCGCCGTGCTCACCGGCACCGGGGCCGATGTCGACGACCCAGTCGGCCTGGGCGATCGTGTCCTCGTCGTGCTCGACGACGATCAGCGTGTTGCCGAGGTCGCGCAACCGCGTGAGGGTGCCGATCAGCCGGTGGTTGTCGCGCTGGTGCAGGCCGATGCTCGGCTCGTCCAGGACGTACAGCACCCCGACCAGCCCGGAGCCGATCTGGGTGGCCAGGCGGATCCGCTGCGCCTCGCCGCCGGACAGGGTGCCCGACGGGCGGTCGAGCGAGAGGTAGGTGAGCCCGACGTCCAGCAGGAACCCGAGCCGGGCCTGGATCTCCTTGAGCACCTGCTCGGCGATCTGCTTCTCGCGCGAGCTCAGCTCGAGGGTGGCGAGGAACGCGGCGCACTCGGCGATCGGCTTGGCGCACACCGCGGAGATGGACAGGCCGCCGAGCAGCACGGCGAGCGACTCGGGCTTGAGCCGGGCACCCTGGCAGACCGGGCACGGCACCTCGCGCATGTAGCCCTCGTACCGTTCGCGGCTCCACTCGGAGTCGGTCTCGAGGTGGCGGCGCTGGACGAACGGGACGACGCCCTCGAAGCCGCTGGAGTACGACCGCTCGCGCCCGAAGCGGTTCTTGTACCGCACGTGCACCTCGTAGTCCTGGCCGCGCAGCAGCGCCTCCTGCGCGCGCTGGGGCAGGGCCCGCCACGGCACGTTCATCGAGAAGCCGAGCTGGTCGCCGAGGGCGGTCATCAGCCGCTGGAAGTAGTCCGCGGACCCCTGGGTCCACGGGGCGATGGCCCCCTGCGCGAGGGTCAGCTCGTCGTCCGGCACGAGCAGCTCGGGGTCGACCTCGAGGCGGGTGCCGAGGCCGGTGCACTCGGGGCAGGCGCCGAACGGGCTGTTGAACGAGAACGACCGCGGCTCGATCTCGTCGATGCTCAGCGGGTGGTCGTTGGGGCAGGCCATCTTCTCGCTGAACCGGCGCTCTCGGCCCGGGT
Source organism: Actinomycetota bacterium (assembly GCA_046590855.1). GTDB lineage: Bacteria > Actinomycetota > Actinomycetes > Actinomycetales > Angustibacteraceae > JACMOY01. The sequence goes on along the minus strand of JBKJTJ010000276.1, from coordinate 9,112 downwards.
CACCCTCGGCCGCGTCCACCAGCTCGACGACGACGATGCCCCCCGCCAGGCCGAGCGCGGTCTCGACCGAGTCGGTCAGCCGCCGCTGGGCCGAGGGCTTGGCGACCAGCCGGTCGATCACCACGTCGATCGAGTGCTTGAGCTTCTTCTCCAGCGCCGGCGCCTCGGCCAGGCTGACGACCTCACCGTCGACGCGGGCGCGGGAGAACCCCTTGGTCTGCAGGTCGCGGAACAGCTCGCCGTACTCGCCCTTGCGGGCGCGCACGACGGGCGCCAGCACCTGGAACCGGGTGCCCTCGGGCAGCTCGAGCAGCCGGTCGACGATCTGCTGCGGGGTCTGCCGCATGACCGGCTCGCCGCAGACCGGGCAGTGCGGGCGGCCGGCCCGGGCGAAGAGCAGCCGCAGGTAGTCGTAGACCTCGGTGATCGTGCCGACCGTCGACCGGGGGTTGCGCGAGGTCGACTTCTGGTCGATCGAGACGGCGGGCGACAGGCCCTCGATGAAGTCGACGTCCGGCTTGTCCATCTGGCCGAGGAACTGCCGCGCGTACGCCGACAGCGACTCGACGTACCTGCGCTGGCCTTCGGCGAAGATCGTGTCGAACGCCAGCGAGGACTTGCCCGACCCCGAGAGCCCGGTGAACACGATGAGCGCGTCGCGGGGCAGGTCGAGCGAGACGTCCTTGAGGTTGTGCTCGCGCGCGCCGCGCACGATCAGCTGGTCGGCCACGATGCAGGTCGCTCCTGGGTGAGTGTCGGGGTGTGCGCAGCGGCTGAGGTGCCCCGCGAGTGGTCGCATCCATGCTAGGCGCCGCCACCGACAGCGTCCGTCGCCACCGGCGGGGATCGCGCCACGGGCCGGGGTAGGTTCGGGGCGTGACCAGCCGGATCGAGGACTACGCCGTCCTCGGCGACCTCTCGACCGCAGCGCTGGTGGGCATCGACGGCTCGGTGGACTGGCTGTGCCTGCCGCGGTTCGACTCCCCCGCGTGCTTCGCAGCGCTGCTCGGCACCCCAGACCACGGCCGGTGGCTGCTCGCACCCGAGGGCGAGTACACGGTCAGCCGCCGGTACGTCGGTGACACGTTCGTGCTGGAGTCGACGTACACGACGGCCGACGGCGTGGTCCAGGTCATCGACGCGATGCCCACCGGCGACGGTCGCGCCGACCTGCTGCGCGAGGTCAGGGGGCTCGCCGGCAGCGTGCGGATGCGGCACGAGTGGGTGGTGCGGCTCGGGTACGGCAAGGTGCGGCCGTGGGTGCACCGGGTGGTCGACCACCACGGCCACCCCGGTCTGCACGCCGTGGCCGGCCCCGACCTGCTGGTGCTGCGCGGCAGCCGGCTGCCCAACGCCGTCGACGGGCGGCACCAGGACGTCTTCGACGTCGGCGCCCGTGAGCAGCTGCTCTGGTCGACGACCTGGTTCCCCTCGTGGACGCCGGTTCCTCACCCGCTGCACGCCGGTGACCGCCTGGGATCGACCAGTCGGTCGTGGCAGGACTGGGCGGCGATGACGTCCCACGAGGGTGCCTACCACGAGGCGCTGGTCCGCTCGCTGCTCGTCCTGCGGTTGCTCACCCACGCCGAGACCGGCGGCATCGTCGCGGCGGTCACGACGTCGCTGCCCGAGGACTTCGGTGGTAGCCGCAACTGGGACTACCGCTACTGCTGGTTGCGCGACGCCGCGCTGACGCTGCAGTCCCTGATCGCCGCGGGGTTCCGCGACGAGGCCCAGTCCTGGCAGCAGTGGCTGCTGCGCGCCGTGGCCGGCGACCCCGAGGACCTGCAGATCATGTACGGCGTCGACGGGGGACGCGACCTGCCCGAGCGCGAGCTCGCCCACCTGCCCGGCTACGAGGGCGCGCTGCCGGTCCGGGTCGGCAACGGCGCCGTCGACCAGCGGCAGACCGACGTCCTGGGCGAGGTGATGATCGCCCTGGAGGACGCCCGTGAGGCGGGGCTGGACGGGGACGGGATGGCGTGGCCGCTGCAGCGGACGCTGATCGACGAGCTGGTGAAGCACTGGGACCAGCCCGACAACGGGATCTGGGAGGTGCGCGGCGAGCCGCGGCACTTCACCCACTCGCGGGTGATGGTGTGGGCGGCGCTCGACCGGGCCGTGCGCGCTGTGGAGCGGCACCGGCTGCCCGGGCCGGTCGACCGCTGGCGCGAGCTGCGCGACGAGGTGCACGCCGAGGTCCTGGCCCGCGGCTGGGACGCCGAGCGGGGCACGTTCGTGCAGTACTACGGGTCGAGCCAGGTGGACGCGGCGCTGCTGCAGATCCCGATCTGCGGGTTCCTGCCGTACGACGACCCGCGGGTCGTCAGCACCGTCGCGACCATCCAGCGCGAGCTGTCCCGCGACGGGCTGCTGATGCGCTACCGCACCGAGGCCGGTGTGGACGGGCTGCCGCCCGGTGAGCACCCGTTCCTCGCCTGCTCGTTCTGGCTCGCCCAGGTGCACGCGGCGAGCGGCCGCCTCGACGAGTCGGCCGCGCTGCTGGACCGCCTGGTCGGCCTGGGCGGCCCGCTCGGGCTGCTCGCCGAGGAGTACGACCCCGCGGCCGGGCGGATGGCCGGCAACTACCCGCAGGCGTTCAGCCACCTCGCGCTGGTCGGCGCGGTGCTGGCCCACCGAAAGGCCGGCGGCGACCGCTGAGTCCCACGGTGGCGTCGCCTACGCTCGCGTCATGAGCACCTACACCGGCGCCGTGACGTCCGGCGGCCCCAGCGACGTCCGCGAGCTGCCCGGCCTGGTCATCCGCAAGGCGAGCGTCGGCCCGCAGGACAACAACGCCTACCTGCTGACCTGCACGGGCACCGGCGGCCAGCTGCTCGTCGACGCCGCGGACGACGCGCCCCGGCTGACCACGCTGGTGGCCGAGGGCTCGGGGGAGCTGGACGTCATCGTCACGACCCACCAGCACTGGGACCACCACCGCGCGCTCGCCGCGATGGTCGAGCACACCGGGGCGCGCACCGCCGCCGGCACCGCCGACGCCGGCGAGCTGCCCGTGCCGGTCGGCCAGCTGCTCGAGCACGGCGACGAGGTGACGTTCGGCGAGATCACCCTCGAGGTGGTGCACCTGCGCGGCCACACCCCTGGCTCCGTGGCCCTGGTCTACCGCGACCCCACCGGGCACCCGCACGTCTTCACCGGCGACTCGCTGTTCCCCGGCGGCGTCGGCAACACCCAGTCGGACGCCGCGCGGTTCGCCTCGCTGGTCGACGACGTCGAGCACCGGCTGTTCGACGTCCTGACGGACGACACCTGGGTCTACCCGGGTCACGGCGCCGACACGACGATCGGCGCCGAGCGCCCGAGCCTGTCGACCTGGCGCGCCCGCGGCTGGTGAGGTCCCGCCTCGCCTGGCCGGGCCGCGTCCGGACGTGCGGTTGACACGCGGCGAAACTGGCATCGATGACGTGCAACGCACAACGGCACCACCGACGCTCCGGATCCCGGAAAACCGACGTGGCAACATCATCGAGGAGGGGTGAGCTACCCGGGGGGCTCTCATCAACACCCCGCTGGTGCCGGTCGGCGTCCGCGTCGGCCGGGCACACGGATCGAAGACGACCAAGCTCCTCGATCCCTGTTTCGCACTGCACCCCCATGAGTCGCCACCTCAGGCAACTGGTCCTAGCGTTTTCGTCCGGCGGCGTCCAGGATGGTCGCGATGGCCCCTGGCGGGCGTCGGTGCCCGTCCGCAGGCAGGGAGAGTCGGATGAGGGTTCGCAGCGTTGTAGCAGTGGGGATAGCCGCAGTCTTCGGTCTGGCCGGCATGCAGCCCGCCTCCGCCGCAATCGCTCCGCCTGAGGGCGTGAGAGTGGTGGCCAAGGACCTGGACGGACCCTTCGGAATCCACATCACTGGCCGTCAGGGTTTCCTCGTGGCGGAGAACGTCTCGGGCCAGATCTCTGCAGTCACCCACTGGGGTCGGGAGCGGCTGCTCCTCAAGATCGACAACGTCGCCGGCGTGAGCTCAGGCTACGGTCACGTGTTCGGCCTCACCGGAGCGGCTGGTGGCGGTCCAGAGGACGCAGGCCCACCACCGCCTCGGCCGAACTACCCGCAGGCCTCGGTCATCCGCATGGACTACGAAGGTCATCACGTGAAGGTCATCGCTGACCTGATGAAGTACGAGCTCGCCCACAACCCTGACGGCCAGCTGCAGTTCGACCCCAAGACCAAGCAGCCGTTCGACGCGCTCTCGAACCCGTTCAGCATCGACGTGAGCGCGTTGGGGCTGTTGATCGCGGACGGTGGCGGCAACGTCGTCTACCAGGTCGACCCGACGACAGGTCGCATCAGGCCCTTCTTCGTTCCACCGACGGTCACGGACGTCGCGGCGTGTCTGGCTCCCGGAGCCCAGGCCAACCCGGGAACGATCGGCTGTGACTCGGTGCCCACCGGAGTCGACGTCGTCGGGGACTTCGTCTACGTGTGCACGCTGGGCGCGGAGGTTCCTGGAGCATCGAAGATCTACAAGCTCGACCGCCACGGCAAGGTGATGCGGGTGTGGACGGGCTTCACGTCTCTGACGGGCATCGCGGTCTCGCCGAACGGCACCATCTACGCGACGCAGGCGCTCGAGGGCGCTCCTCCCGAGAGCAACCAGCCACCCCCGCCGATCTTCGACCCGTGGATGATCGGTCGGGTGCTTCGCATCGCGCAGGGCAGGACGACGTATGCGAAGGTGACGATGCCGACGGGCATCGACTACAGGAACGGTGAGCTGTACGTCTCGGCCTGGGGCACTGCCTCGTTCTTCGGCCTCCAGCACGCCGGCCAGATCGTCAAGGTGGCCGACAGCGCCTTCCACTGAGCGTGATCGCGTGTCGACCGGCCCAACCTGCAGGTTGCCTGCGACGACGGCCGTCTCGTGGTGGACGGCCGCACATGGCCGGTGGGCGACATCGGCGGTGACGTAGCGACCTGGTCACCACGACGGAGCGCACGACGCCCTGACCGGGCCACTGGCTCGTGGCCGGGGTCCCCGGCGCGCCTCAGGTGGTTGGCGAGCCGGGCTTGGCGGAGTGGGACCTGCTGCGGTGGGCCAGGAACGCGACGACCAGCGCGCTCGGCAGCAGCAGCAGGTGCGGGGCGCTGATCAGCGGGTCGTGCCGCAGGACCCCGTAGGTCAGCCAGCACGCGGACGCCGTCGCGATCAGCAGGTAGGTCGGCACCGACACACCGGCCAGGCGGTGCCGGTTGGTCAGCGCGCGCACCATCTGCGGCAGGTTGACGACCGCGGCGGACACCACCGCCAGGGCACCGAGCACGGCGTGGCCGGCGAGCCCGGCCACGGCCACCGTCGCGACCAGCCCGGCCGCCGCCGTCCCCAGGGCGAGCGCCCGCTGCTGGCGGTGGGCCAGGACGATGAGCAGCACCAGGAAACCCAGGGCCACGGTCACGTTGCCGACGATGAGCGCGACGTCACCCAGCACCGCGCCGTACGCCGTCCACGCGACGCGTGCGAACAGCCCACTGAGGACGGTGAGGGCGGCGATCCCCTCGGCGGTGTGCACAGCGCGGCGCACCTGGGGCCAGATGAAGACCTGGTTGAGGACGACGCCGACCGCCCCCACGGTGGGGGCGAGTGAGCTCACGTCAATGCGCGTTCGTCGCGGCGGGTCTTGGCCAGGCTCGCCGCGGCGGTGACGACCAGGGTGCCGACGATCACCACCAGCGAGAGCCAGATCGGGATGTCCGGCGCCCAGGCGACCGGCTCACCACCGTTGAGGAACGGGAGCTCGTTCTCGTGCAGCGCGTGCAGGATGAGCTTGATGCCGATGAAGAGCAGCAGGAACGACAGGCCCAGGGTGAGGTAGACGAGGCGGGTCAGCAGGCCGCCGATCAGGAAGTACAGCTGGCGCAGGCCCATCAGCGCGAAGATGTTGGCCATCAGCACCAGGTAGGGCTCCTTGGTGAGCCCGTAGATGGCGGGGATCGAGTCGAGGGCGAACAGCAGGTCGGTCGTGCCCAGGGCGACCAGCACGGTCGCCATCGGCGTGATCCGCCGCTTGCCGTCCTGCCGCACCACGAGCTTGGCGCCGTCGTAGTCGTCGGTGGCCGGCAGGTGCCGCTTGGTCCAGCCGACCAGGGCGTTCTCCTGGTAGTCGTCCTCGTCCGTCTCGCCCTCGCGAGCCAGCTTGACCGCCGTCCACACCAGGAACGCGCCGAACAGGTAGAAGATCCAGCTGAAGCTGTTGATGGCGGCGGCCCCGACGCCGATGAAGATCCCGCGGAACACCAGCGCCAGGATGATGCCGACGAGCAGCGCCGTCTGCTGCAGGTGCCGCGGCACGGCGAACTTGCTCATGATGATCAGGAAGATGAACAGGTTGTCGACCGACAGCGAGTACTCGGTGAGCCAGCCGGCGTAGAACTGCGCGGCGAACGCGCCCCCAGAGAAGGCCCACACCCCCAGCCCGAACACCAGGGCCGCGACGACGAAGAACGCCAGGTGGCGGGCCGACTCACCCATGGACGGCTCGTGCGGGCGCCGACCGATGACGAAGACATCTGCCAGCAGGAAGGCGAGGGCTGCGCCGACGGTAGCCAGCCACACCCAGACGGGAACGTTCACGTGGTCCTCCGGTCAGTCGAGGCGCGCACGACGCGGACGGCGAGGTGCGGCTGCTGCCGAAGGTCTCTCCCACCCGAGGGCCGGCCCCCGGGACCTGCTGACCTCTGCGGGCAGCCGATCCGTGATGACGAGGTAACCGCGCGGGGATACTCCCCTTCGTTGAACAGGGTCAGCCTACCTGGCCGCAGCCCGGACGAGCGCCGTCGACAGCGGCCGCCGTCAGGCGTGCCCGGCGCCCTGCATGCCACGCAGCTCCTTCTTCAGGTCGCCGATCTCGTCGCGCAACCGGGCCGCCAGCTCGAACTGCAGATCGGCAGCCGCCGAGTGCATCTGGTCGGAGAGCTGCTGGATCAGGTCGGCGAGGTCGGCGGCGGGCAGCTGGGCCAACCGCGCACCGGAGCCGGACTCGGCGCGTGAGCCCATCCCCGGCACCGGGGTCTTGCCGCGCGACTGCTGGCGACCGGCGCCCCCGAGCAGCTCGGCGGTGTCGGCGTCCTCGCGGTTGATCAGGTCGGTGATGTCGGCGATCTTCTTGCGCAGCGGCATGGGGTCGACCCCGCGCTCGGTGTTGTAGGCGACCTGCTTGGCGCGCCGACGGTTGGTCTCGTCGATGGCCTGGGCCATCGAGGGCGTGATCTTGTCGGCGTACATGTGCACCTGGCCCGAGACGTTGCGGGCGGCGCGACCGATGGTCTGGATCAGCGAGGTGGCCGACCGCAGGAAGCCCTCCTTGTCGGCGTCCAGGATCGCCACCAGCGACACCTCGGGCAGGTCGAGGCCCTCGCGCAGCAGGTTGATGCCCACCAGGACGTCGAACTCACCCATCCGCAGCTCGCGCAGCAGCTCGACGCGGCGCAGCGTGTCGACCTCGGAGTGCAGGTAACGGACCCGCACCCCCTGCTCGAGCAGGTAGTCGGTGAGGTCCTCGGACATCTTCTTGGTCAGCGTCGTGACCAGCACCCGCTCGTCGCGGCCGGCCCGCTCGCGGATCTCGTGCAGCAGGTCGTCGATCTGCCCCTTGGTCGGCTTGATGACGACCTCGGGGTCGATCAGCCCGGTGGGGCGGATGATCTGCTCGACGACACCGTCGCCCTTGGCCAGCTCGTACGGCCCGGGCGTCGCCGAGAGGTACACCGTCTGCCCGACGCGGGTGAGGAACTCCTCCCAGCGCAGCGGGCGGTTGTCCATCGCGCTGGGCAGCCGGAAGCCGTTGTCGACCAGGGCCCGCTTGCGGGACATGTCGCCCTCGAACATCGCGCCGATCTGCGGGACGGTGACGTGCGACTCGTCGATGACGAGCAGGAAGTCCTCGGGGAAGTAGTCCAGCAGGGTGTTGGGCGCGGTGCCGGGGCCACGGCCGTCGATGTGCCGGCTGTAGTTCTCGATGCCCGAGCACGATCCCACCTGGCGCATCATCTCGATGTCGTACGTCGTGCGCATCCGCAGCCGCTGCGACTCGAGCAGCTTGCCCTCACCCTCGAGCTCCTTGAGCCGCTGCTCGAGCTCGGCCTCGATCGAGCCGATCGCCCGCTCCATCCGCTCTGGGCCGGCGACGTAGTGGGTGGCAGGGAAGACGTACATCTCCTGCTCCTCGTGCACGACCTCACCGGTCAGCGGGTGCAGGGTGTAGATCCGCTCGATCTCGTCGCCGAAGAACTCGATCCGGATCGCGAGCTCCTCGTACACGGGGATGATCTCGACGGTGTCACCGCGCACCCGGAAGGTGCCGCGGGTGAAGGCCAGGTCGTTGCGGGAGTACTGCATGCCGACGAACCGGCGCAGCAGGTCGTCGCGCTCGAGCCGGTCGCCGACCTTGAGCCGGGCCATCCGGTCGACGTACTCCTGCGGGGTGCCCAGGCCGTAGATGCACGACACCGACGCGACGACGATGACGTCGCGACGGGTCAGCAGCGAGTTGGTCGAGGAGTGCCGCAGGCGCTCGACCTCCTCGTTGATCGAGGAGTCCTTCTCGATGTAGGTGTCGGTCTGGGCGATGTACGCCTCGGGCTGGTAGTAGTCGTAGTACGACACGAAGTACTCGACCGCGTTGTTGGGCAGCAGCTCGCGGAACTCGTTGGCCAGCTGGGCGGCCAGCGTCTTGTTCGGCGCCATGACCAGCGTGGGTCGCTGCAGCTGCTCGATCAGCCAGGCGGTCGTGGCCGACTTGCCGGTGCCGGTGGCGCCGAGCAGCACGACGTCCTGCTCGTCGGCGCGGATCCGCCGGGACAGGTCGGTGATCGCCGCCGGCTGGTCGCCGGACGGCGAGAAGTCGGAGACCACCTGGAAGGGGGCCACGCGGCGCTGCAGGTCGGTCGTCGGTCGCATGCCACCACGGTAAGCGCCACCACCGACAGCGCCATCCCCACGGGCCCGCACCGGTGCGCCCGAGGCCCGGTCAGCGGTGCGCCGGTGGCCGGGCTGCGGCCCAGGCCTGCGCGCGCGGCACCGCGGCCACGAACCAGGGCTCCTTCGCGGCGGCGTACGCGGTGGCGCTGAGCCCCAGGCCGGCCAGCCGCC
>JBKJTJ010000084.1:0-18779 GCA_046590855.1 Actinomycetota bacterium | reverse complement strand
CCGACACCGGATACCGGGACACCTGACACCGGGACACCGGGACACCGGATGCGCGGTCAGGCACGCGCGACCACCTTGGCGGCCACCTCTGCGGCCAGGACGTCGTACAGGACGAAGTCGTCGGCGGTGCCGTCCCGCAGGCGCTCACCCTGGCGGAGCACTCCCGTGCGGGTGAAACCCGCGGCCACGGCGACGGCGTTGGACGCGGTGTTCCCCGAGGCCGCTCGCACGGTCACCCGGGCCAGGCCGAGGCCGCCGTCCTGGGCGGGGATCACCGCGTGGCGCACCACCATCCGCACGGCTTCGGTCATCACCCCGCGACCGCGCTCGGCGGGGTGGGTCCAGTAGCCGACCTCGGGTGCGGGGTCCGGGCCGGCCAACCCGAACACGGCGATCGAGCCGAGGCAGCGGTCGTCGTCGGCGTCGGCGACGCACCAGTAGAGGCCTCGGGCGCTCGCGTGCTGCTCCTCGCGCGAGCGGACGTACCACTGCGCGTCGCTGACCGCGTACGGCGACGGCAGCTGCGGCAACCACGCCTGGGTGCGAACGTCGGCGCACGCCTCGGCGACCCGCGGGACGTCGGCCTCGCTCCAGGGGCGCAGCACGATGTGCTCACCGACCAGGTCGGGCACGTTCAGCCACGGTCGCGTGGGACTGAGCGCCTCACCGCGCACGACCGATCCGATCCAGCCGTCGTAGCGGACGCCGCGGGCGCTGAGCAGGCCGCGCACCAGCCCCTCGACGTGGAAGCCACAGGCCCAGGCCACCCGCCGCGACCCCCAGTTGCCCTCGTGCGCCTGCCAGTGCACGACCTGCAGGTCGAGCACGTCGAAGCCCCATCCCAGGATCAAGCGCACCGCTCGCGACATGACCCCCCGCCCGCGAGCCCAGGGCGCCAGGGCGAACCCGATCGAGGCAGCGCCGGCGCCGTCCGGGCGCAGGGACACGTTGCCGGCCAGGCGCGGCACGCCGTGGTCGTCGAGCGCCTCGATGCCCAGAGTGAGCGAGCTGCCGTCGGCCCAGCCGCCTGCCACCGAGTCGACGAAGCCCATGGCGTGCTCACGCCGGTAGGGCACCGGCACCGTCGTCCACCGCTGCAGGTCGGGGTCCTGGCACATGTCGACCTCGGCGTCGACGTCGCCGAGGGTGATCGGCCGCAACACGATCGGGTCGGGGTCCTGCCCGTCACTGATCCTCGGCGCCTCCATCAGCCCACCCTGCCCGGCTGCCGATGCACCTCGCAATCCAGTTCGGTCAGCGGACGACACCGTGCAGGCAGGTGGCGTGCAGGACCACGGCGGAGTCGGCGTCCGCGCGCAGGGGCAGGTAGCCCGCGCGCACCCCCTCCTGCGCGAACCCGGCGCGGGCCGCCGTCCTGCACGAGCCGACGTTCTCGACGGCGTGGTCCAGCTGCACGCGCGCCAGGTCACGACCGCCGGGGTCGAGCAGCCACCGGGTCAGCAGCCGCAGCGCGGTGCTGGCGATACCCCGTCCGCGGGCCGTCGGCAGCACGCAGTAGCCGACGTCGGCGATCGAGAACGGCGGGGAGGGCAGGTCGAGCCGGAACGAGACCTCGCCCACCACCTGACCCGCGGCGGTGACGGCGAACGCGCCGGGGCCGCCGAGTGGTCCCACCTCGGCCTCGTGGGCCAGGGCCGACAGCAGCTCGTGCGGTGACTTGGGCTCGAACGCCGGGCTCCAGCGCCAGACGTCGACGTCCCCCTGCAGGGCGGTGAACGCCGCGAGGTCGCCCTGACGCCAGGGACGGACGGTGACGCCGCCGTCGCGCAGGTCGGTCCAGGCCATGGCCGGAGCGTAGGCCTGGACACGAATCGATAGATCTGTAAGATACAGATCTATGACAGGTGGCCGAGCCGCGCACCTTGCGACGCAGCTGCGTGAACGGATCGCCCTCGGCGAGTTCGCCGACACGGGGGCGCTCGAGAGCGAGGCGGTGCTCGGCACCCGGTACGCCGTCAGCCGGGTGACGGTCCGCCGAGCGCTGGAGACCCTGCGCGAGCAGGGTGTCGTCGAGTCGCGCAAGGGCTCGGGCTGGTTCGTCACCGGGTCGTCGTTCCACCAGACCCTGGCCCTCGGCAGCTTCCGGCACGCCCCGAGCGCGGTGACCGACGCGGGCAAGCAGGTCGTCCGCGACGTCGTCGACTTCGGGTTCCGCCCGGCGCCACCGCACCTGCTCGACGGCGCCCTGGGGCTGAGTTCGGGCGACGAGGTGCTCTACAGCCGCTCGGTGCGCCGGGTCGACGGCGAGCCCCTGGATCTCGTGCACGAGTGGGTGCCGGCGCGACTCGCGCTGACCCTGTCGCGCACCCAGGCGCAGGACCCGGGCATCTGGCAGAGCCTGCGCCGCGAGGGGCACCCCATCGACTCCGTCCGGCAGACCATCACCGCGGGCCTCGCGACCGCGTCCGACTCCGGCCTGCTCGGCGTGCCGGTCGGCGCGCCGCTGCTGCTGGTGCGCCGGGTCGCCGCCCGCGCGGACGGGACGCCGGTCGCGCTGTCCGACCATCGCTACCTGGCGCACCGCTTCGCGCTCGAGGTCGAGTTCCGCGGCTGGCCGGTCGCCGCGACCACCGAACCACCGGGCCTGCGCGCCGTCCCCGATCCCCAGCCCGCCACCGATCCCCAGCCGTCCCCACAGAAGGAGAACGCGTCGTGAAGCTGCTCGTCACCGGAGGTGCCGGGTTCATCGGCACCAACTTCGTCCTGCGCACCGCCGCCACCCGTCCGGACTGGCAGCTCACCGTGCTCGACTCTCTGACCTACGCGGGCAACCGCCACAACCTGTCGAGCGTCGCCGACGAGGTGGCCTTCGTCGAGGGGAGCGTCGCGGACGCCGACGTCGTCGACGCCCTGGTCGCGGACGCCGACGCCGTCGTGCACTTCGCCGCCGAGTCCCACAACGACAACTCCCTGGACGACCCCTGGCCGTTCGTCGAGTCGAACATCATCGGCACCTACCAGCTGCTGCAGGCGGTCCGGCGGCACGGCACCCGGCTGCACCACATCTCGACCGACGAGGTGTACGGCGATCTCGAGCTGGACGACCCCGCCCGGTTCACCGAGTCCACCCCGGTCAACCCCAGCAGCCCGTACTCGGCGACCAAGGCCTCGGCCGACCTGCTCGTTCGCGCCTGGGTGCGCTCGTTCGGCATCAACGCCACGCTGTCGAACTGCTCCAACAACTACGGCCCGTTCCAGCACGTCGAGAAGTTCATCCCGCGCCAGATCACCAACGTGCTGCAGGGGGTCAAGCCCAAGCTGTACGGCCAGGGCAGCAACGTGCGGGACTGGATCCACGTCGACGACCACAACGACGCCGTCCTGACGATCCTGGACCAGGGCCGCAGCGGTGAGACGTACCTGATCGGTGCCGACGGTGAGCAGGACAACGGGGCGATCGTCGCCATGCTGCTCGAGCTGATGGGCAAGCCGGCCGACTGGTTCGACCTGGTCACCGACCGGCCCGGGCACGACCTGCGCTACGCGATCGACTCGACCAAGCTTCGGACCGAGACCGGGTGGGCCCCGCGCTACAAGGACATTCGGGCCGGTCTGGCCCAGACGATCGAGTGGTACACCGCCAACGAGCAGTGGTGGCGCGGGGCCAAGGACCGCACCGAGCAGAACTACCAGCGGCTTGGTCGCTGAGCCCCAGGTCGCTGGTGGTGGGGTGGCGCACGGCCCGGTCGCGGTCCTGACGGACCTCGCCGGGGGAGCGGTCCTGCGTGCGTACGATGGGCGGGTTCGCGAGCCAGTGAGCCACCCCGACCAGACGGAGAAGTCCGCGTGCCCAAGATCGTCGAGAAGCTGCTCCGCGCCGGTGAGGGGCGGATCGTCAAGAAGCTGGCGGGTCTGGCCCAGCAGGTGAACGCGTTGGAGGACGACTTCGTCCGGCTCTCGGACACTGAGCTGCGCGAGGAGACCGAGCGCTTCAAGGCGCGCATCGCCGACGGCGAGAGCCTGGACGACCTGCTGCCCGAGGCGTTCGCGACAGTGCGCGAGGCGTCCAAGCGGACGCTGGGCCAGCGGCACTTCGACGTCCAGCTGATGGGCGGCGCCGCCCTGCACCTGGGCAACATCGCCGAGATGCGCACCGGTGAGGGCAAGACGCTGGTGGCCACGGCGCCGGCGTACCTCAACGCGCTCAGCGGCAAGGGCGTGCACGTCATCACCGTCAACGACTACCTGGCCGAGTACCAGTCCGACCTGATGGGCCGCGTCCACCGGTTCCTCGGGCTCAGCGCCGGCTGCATCCTGTCGTCGATGAACCCTGCGCAGCGCCGAGAGATGTACGCCTGCGACATCACCTACGGCACCAACAACGAGTTCGGCTTCGACTACCTGCGCGACAACATGGCCTGGGCCTCGACCGAGCTGGTGCAGCGCGGCCACTCGTTCGCGATCGTCGACGAGGTGGACTCGATCCTGGTCGACGAGGCCCGCACGCCCCTGATCATCAGCGGCCCCGCCGACCAGCCGACCAAGTGGTACGTCGAGTTCGCCCGGGTGGTGCAGCGCCTGCAGCGCGACCGCGACTACGAGGTGGACGAGAAGAAGCGCACGATCGGGATCCTCGAGTCCGGTATCGAGCGGGTCGAGGACTACCTGGGCATCGACAACCTGTACGAGAGCGCGCACACCCCCCTGGTCGGCTACCTGAACAACGCCGTCAAGGCCAAGGAGCTGTTCAAGCGCGACAAGGACTACGTGGTGATGAGCGGCGACGTCCTCATCGTCGACGAGCACACCGGCCGCATCCTCGCCGGCCGCCGCTACAACGAGGGCATGCACCAGGCCATCGAGGCCAAGGAGGGCGTGCAGATCCAGAACGAGAACCAGACGCTCGCGACCGTGACGCTGCAGAACTACTTCCGGATGTACGACAAGCTGTCGGGGATGACCGGCACGGCCATGACCGAGGCCTCGGAGTTCAACCAGATCTACAAGCTCGGCGTCGTCGAGATCCCGACGAACCGCGAGATGGTGCGCCTGGACCAGGCCGACCTGGTCTACCGCACCGAGGACGCGAAGTTCGGTGCCGTCGTCGACGACATCGCCGAACGGCACACCAACGGCCAACCGGTGCTGGTCGGCACGACGAGCGTTGAGAAGAGCGAGCACCTGTCGAACCTGTTGCGCAAGAAGGGTGTTGCGCACGAGGTGCTCAACGCGAAGCAGCACGACCGCGAGGCGGCGATCGTCGCCCAGGCCGGACGCAAGGGCGCCGTGACCGTCGCCACCAACATGGCCGGCCGTGGCACCGACATCATGCTCGGCGGCAACGCCGAGTTCATGGCCGTCGCCGAGCTGCGCCAGCGCGGCCTGGACGCCGTCGACACCCCCGAGGACTACGAGGCCGCGTGGCCGGCCGCGCTCGAGGCGGCGCAGAAGGCCGTCGCCCGCGAGCACGACGAGGTCAAGGACGCCGGGGGCCTGTACGTCCTCGGCACCGAGCGGCACGAGTCGCGCCGGATCGACAATCAGCTGCGTGGCCGCTCCGGCCGCCAGGGCGACCCCGGAGAGAGCCGGTTCTACCTCTCGCTGCAGGACGACCTGATGCGGCTGTTCAACTCCGGCCTGGTCGACCGGTTCATGACCGGCGCCGGCATCGCCGACGACATCCCGATCGAGTCCAAGCTGGTGTCGCGCTCGATCGCCTCGGCGCAGAGCCAGGTCGAGGGTCAGAACTTCGAGATCCGCAAGAACGTCCTGAAGTACGACGACGTCCTGAACCGCCAGCGCGAGGTCATCTACGGCGAGCGGCGGCGGGTGCTCGAGGGCGAGGACCTGCACGAGCAGCTGCGGCTGTTTCTGGACGACGTGGTCAGCGGGTACGTGACCGGCGCCACCGCCGAGGGGTTCGCCGAGGACTGGGACCTGGACCTGCTGTGGACCGCGCTGCGGTCGCTGTACCCCGTCGGCATCACGGTGCAGGAGGTGCTGGACGAGACCGAGGGCCGCCAGGGGCTCAGTGCCGACGTCCTGCTCGCCGAGCTGCGGGCCGACGCCGAGCAGGCCTTCGAGGCGCGGGAGCGCCAGCTCGGCTCCGACGTCATGCGCGAGCTCGAGCGGCGCGTCGTCCTGTCGGTGCTGGACCGCAAGTGGCGCGAGCACCTGTACGAGATGGACTACCTGCAGGAGGGCATCGGCCTGCGGGCGATGGCCCAGCGCGACCCTCTGGTCGAGTACCAGCGCGAAGGCTTCCTGCTCTTCCAGGCCATGAACGAGGCCATCAAGGAGGAGTCGGTCGGCTACCTGTTCAACCTCGAGGTGCAGGTCGAGGAGTCCGACGGTGACGACGTCCAGGACGACGCAGCCGACCACGCCGACCACGCCGAGCACCCGCACATCGTCGCCAAGGGCCTGGAGGCACCGCAGCGACCGGCCCAGCTGCAGTACACGGCGCCCAGCGTCGACGGCGAGGGCGGGGTGCAGGTGCGGGCCGAGGTGAGCACGCAGGACGACCTCGAGTACGCCGGGACGCCGAAGAACGCGGCGTGCCCGTGCGGGTCGGGCAAGAAGTACAAGCGCTGCCACGGCGAGGGCCGCGACTGACCCGACGCTGCCGACGGCCTCGGTGAGGTCGGTCAACCGGTGGCGAGGGCGGTGGCCTGCCACCGCCCGTCGCGTCCCTCCAGGCGCACGGCCAGCGCCTGGACGCGGTACTGGCCGTGGACGACGGCACTGAGCTCGGCGACTCCGTCGACCGGCTCGCACACCCGCACGCTGCTGACCCGTGGTCGACGCCGGGTCACGGGGGCGCCCGGGCGCGGCGCCGGCAGGGTCTGGCTGAGCACCTCGGCGTACACCTCCTGCGAGGTCCAGCGCACCAGCTGCGCCGGCGGGCGCTGCCCGCACATCACCTCGACCACCACCTGCACCAGCCGCCGTCCCCACTCGCTGACCGGCGGCAGCTCGCGGGTCGCCGTGGGCCGCGGTCCGAAGTCCCCCTCGTCGGCCGCGGCCGCGAACGCCTCGGCGGCGTCCGGGCCGCCGACGACGAGGGTCAGCACACCCTGCACCGCGCGCGGCGGGGGCGCAGGCGGTTGCCAGTCGCGGCACTCGGCCCCGACGTCCTCCAGCGGGGGCTCGGTGTCGGGCACGGGTAGGGCTCGCAGGGCGGTGACGGACACGGGGCACCTCGTCGTCGGTGGTCGCTGGGTGGCTGGGTGGCTTGGGGTTCCTGGGTTCCTGGGTGGCTTGGTTGCTCGGGCGTGGCTGCGCGGGGCGGTCGGCTCAGGGATCGGTGGTCGCAGGGGCGGGCGCACGCAGCCGGGTGCCAGGAACGAGTAGGTCGGGGTCGGGGCCGATGACGTCGCGGTTCGCCCGCCACCAGCGCGGCCACTCCGCGGCGATCTCGGCGGTCGCCGCGCTCGGCCCCAGTGACCGGGCAGCGAGGTGCCACAGCGTGTCGCCGCGCCGGACCACCACCTCGTCGTCCGCAGCGCCGGAGCGCGATCCGGCGCCGGTGACCAGGTGCACGGCCGGCGCGGCCTGCGCCGGTGCCGGGGCCCGCCGGGGCGCCGCCGGGAGCCAGCCCGGGGCGGGCAGGGCGGACCACCCTGGCGACGGCAGCCCCTGACCGGCCGCCAGGACCGCGGTGGGCGCCGCCGGCTCGGTCATCGCCGGCTCGGTCATCGCCGGCTCGGTCATCGCCGCCGACGTCGGTGCGCCGGGGACGGCTGCAGCCGTCAGCGGCCGGCTCGATGCGCCCACGGGAGCGGCAGCCAGCGCAGGCCCCGCCACGCCGATGGCGATGCTGCCGGCCAGCACGGCACCCAGCCCCGGGCGCAGCGCCCTCGGGCTGGTGGACATGGCCAGCCGGGCGGCGTGGCGCGCGGCACCACCGGATCCGACGACGACGGCGACGACGCAGGCGGCGCTGCACAGGGCCAGGCGGGCGGCGAGCACGGCCGCCGCCGCGGACGCCACCCCGACGAGCACGGTGGCCGGGTCGAGCGCCACCGACGGTCCGACCGCGACCGACCGTGCCAGCCGGATGAGCTGCACCGCGGTCGCCGCAAGACCCGTGGAGGTGCCGGCTGTCGCGAGGGCGGTCAGTGCGCGCTGGTGACCTGCGCGGCCGGTGCCTCGGTCACTCACGTCGCTCACCCCCTCTTGAAGGCCGTTTGCTTACGTTTACCTGTGGTTGCATCCTGATGCCGCTTGCCGGAGCCGTCAAGGCCTGGCGGACGGGCTGTGGACGACTCCTCAACCCGATGACTGCTGAGGGAGGATGAGTCGGTGCGCTGGGACGAGCTGTTCGACGACCTCGAGGGTCAGCTCGACGCCCAGACCGCCGTCGAGCTGGCCGGCGAGGTGGCCGACCGCACCCGGCGCGAGCTGGCGCTGGTCGAGCTCGCCGACCGGGTGGTGGCTCAGGTCGGCAGGCCGCTGGTGCTGCACCTGGTCGACGGGTCCGCTCACGAGGGGGTCGTCACCGACGTGGCCCAGCAGTGGCTCGTCCTGCAGGACCAGGTCGCCGTGGACCTGGTGGGTCGGGACCGGGCGACGGCGAACCCCGTGTTGGTGCCGCTGGGCTCGGTGGCCAGCATCGTCGGGCTCGGCGCGGCCGCCGCGACGACGGGGCGTGACGGCGTCCGCCGACGCATCTCGCTGACAAGCGCCCTGCGGGCCGTGGCGCGGGACCGCAGCCCGGTGCGTCTGGCGCTGGCGGACGGCTCGGTGCACACGGGGACGCTGGACGCGGTCGGCGCCGACCACGTCGACCTGGCCGAGCACCCCGCCGACCAGCCGCGTCGGGCGTCCGCAGTCCGGCGCGTCCGGACCGTCCCGCTCACCGCGCTCGCGTGGTTGCGCCCGGCTCCGGGCAGCTCCAGCCTGCAGTAGCTCTGGCCTGTCGGGCGTCGAGCTCACCCCAGGTGCTCAGGTCAGGTGTCGACCCGGACGTCGGAGGCTGCGTCTGCGTCGGCCGCGCCGAACGGGTGCTGGCTGACGAACGCGCGCGTCTGGTCGTACATCCGCTGGATGTAGCCCTCGAGCTCGCTGACCTCGACCCGCCACTGCCCGCGGCCACCGACCTTGATGGCGGGCAGGTCGCCCGAGCGCACCAGGGCGTAGGCCTGGGCGGCCGAGATGTTGAGCTGCTCGGCGACGTCGGCCAGCAGCAGGAACCGCGACGGCATGACGGCCACTATCGCACCGTCGTCCCACCGGCACCGTCCACCCCGCCCGGGGCCTGTGGACAGCCCTTCCGTGACCGGCGCCGGATGCGGCAGAGTACGGCGCAGCGGGGTGAGGCGCATGGACGTCAGGGGGATCGGTGGCTACCAGGTGGGCGTCGTCGGCGGGCACGTCCTCGGCGCGACCCGTGCCGCCGGAGCGCTCCCACGGGCTGCCGTCTCCGACGGTCGCGCGGCGGTTCCAGACGCCGTCCTGGCGCGACACCCGCCTGCTGGTGGGGGTGCTGCTGGTGCTGGTCTCGGTGGTGGCCGGTGCCGTGGTCGTCGACCGCGCCGACCGCACGGTGCCCGTCTACGCCGCGGTGCGCGTGCTGACACCGGGCACGACGCTCGCGCCGGACGACCTGCGGGTGGTGGGCGTGCGGCTCGAGGGGGTCGGTGAGCGGTACCTGTCCGCGGCCCGACCGCCGGCCGCGGGCCAGGTGCTGCTGCGGACGGTCGCTGCGGGCGAGCTGGTGCCCCGCAGCGCCCTCGGCGCCCGCGACCAGGTCGACCTGCGCCCGGTCTCGGTGCCGGTGGCGGCCGAGGTCGCCGACCCGCTCGTCGCCGGGGTGCTGGTCGACGTGTGGGTGGCGGCGCGCGACCCCGAGCGCGGCAGCACGTCGTACGCCGTGCCCCGGCAGGTGGCGGTGGGCGCCGAGGTGGCCGGCCGCGCCACCCGCCGCGGCACCCTCGGCAGCAGCACCGCCTCGTCGGTGCAGCTGCTGCTCACGGCGGCCCTGGTGCCGCAGGTGATCGAGGCCGTCGACAACGGCAGTCGGATCACGCTCGTCCCGGTGCCGGCCACCGTGCCCCGAGCCGGCGCGTGAGCGGGCCGGTCGGCTCGGCCGGTGCGTCGCTGCCGGTGCTCACCGCGGTCACCGGACGCTGGGAGGCACGACTGGTGCGCGGGCTGGAGGTCGAGCGCGGGGTGGTCGAGGTGGTCCGGCGGTGCGCCGACCTGGCCGACCTGCTCGCGACCGCAGCCTCGGGCGCGGCTCGGGCCGTGGTGGTCTCCGCCGACCTGCGCTGGTTGGACGCCGAGGCGCTGGCCCGGCTGGCCGCCTCGGGGTGCGCCGTCGTGGCCCTGGTCGAACCCGGCGACGACCCGGCCGAGCGCCGGCTGCGTCAGCTCGGCGTCGGCCAGGTGCTGCCCGCGGACGCCGACCCCGCCCTCGTCAGCGTTGCGCTGCGGCTGGCGGTCGAGGACCAGCTCGCACGACCGGGGGAGTCAGCGATGGCGTTCGGCGACCCCCGCGCCGCCCTGCCCGGCGCGGCGCCGTCGGGCGGGGACGAGCTGTCCGAACCGAACGAGGCCCCTGGCGGGGACCACCACGCCCACGACGGGGCCGAGCTCGGGGGACGCCCGCCGGGCCGGGTCGTCGTGGTGTGGGGTCCGGCCGGCGCACCGGGCCGCACCACGACGGCGGTCACCCTGGCCGCCGAGCTCGCCGCGGCGGGTCACGGCACCCTGCTGGTCGACGCCGACACCTACGCCGCGAGCATCGCGCAGGTGCTGGGGCTGCTGGACGAGGCGCCGGGGCTGGCCAGCGCCGCGCGCGCCGCCGACCATGGCACCCTCGACCTCGCCCAGCTCTCGCGGCTCTCGCCGCAGGTGGTCCCTGGCCTGCGGGTGCTGACCGGCCTGGCCCGCGCGCACCGCTGGCCCGAGCTGCGCCCGTCGTCGTTGACCACCGTGCTGAGCCTGGCGCGTCGTCTGGTGCCGTACACGGTCGTCGACACGGGGTTCTGCCTCGAGCAGGACGAGGAGCTGTCCTACGACACCGCTGCGCCGCGCCGCAACGGTGCCACGCTCGCCGCGATCGCGGCCGCCGACACGCTGGTCGCGGTCGGCACCGCCGACCCGGTCGGCCTGCAGCGCCTGGTGCGCGGCCTGCACGACCTGGCGGAGGTCAGCGACCTGCAGCCCGTCGTCGTGGTCACCCGGGTGCGGTCCACGTCGGTCGGCCAGGGCCCGGGCCGGCGGGTGCGCGAGGCGCTGCAGCGCTACGCCGGGGTCGATGACCCCGTGCTCGTGCCGGACGACGCACCGGCCCTGGACGCGGCGCTGCTCGGCGGTCGCACGATCACCGAGTCGGCCCCGGGCTCACCCGCCCGCGTCGCCCACCTCGAGCTCGCTGCACGCGTCGGCGCGCTGGACCGGGCGTCGGTGCGGGCCGCGGAGCGCGCCACGGCGCCCGCCCACCGCGGAGGACTGGTGCGCAGGTCCTAGGGTCCCTCAGGTGCGCGACGATCGAGGGGTGCCAGGGCATCGGGTCGACGAGTTCGGCATCCGCGCCCTGGTGGTCGACTGGGGCGGGGTGCTCACCGGGTCCGTCGACACGGTCTGGGCGGCCTGGGCCGAGCAGGACGCGGTCGACCGCGAGCACCTGCGGGCCGCCCTGCGTGGCCCGGCCGTCGACGACCCGGGCCCGGAGCGGGCGGGCGCCAGCCTCGTCCACGCGCTCGAGCGCGGTGAGATCAGTGGTCCGCAGTTCGAG
This sequence comes from Actinomycetota bacterium, assembly GCA_046590855.1. Lineage (GTDB taxonomy): Bacteria > Actinomycetota > Actinomycetes > Actinomycetales > Angustibacteraceae > JACMOY01. Next base: position 7,075 of record JBKJTJ010000084.1, on the reverse strand, counting down.
CAGCTGGTGGCGCAGGAGCTGGCCCGCCGCGGCTCGCCCGTGCAGCCGCACGGTCTGCTCGAGCGCATGCTCGGTGGCCTGACGCCGTCCGCGTCGATGCTCGGCGTCGTAGCGCGGGTGAAGGCGGCGGGCCTGCGGACGGCGGTGCTGTCGAACTCGTGGGCCAACGAGTACCCGCGTGAGGGCTGGGACGAGCTGTTCGACGCCGTGGTCATCTCCGGCGAGGTGGGGATGCGCAAGCCGGAGCCGCGCATCTACCAGCTGCTGCTCGACCGGCTGGCGCTGCCGGCCGGCGCCTGCGTCTTCGTGGACGACCTGGCGGTCAACGTCGCCGCGGCGGTCGAGGTGGGCATGGTCGGTGTCCTGCACCGCAGCGTTGAGCAGACCGCCGCCGAGCTCGAGGTGCTGCTCGGGCTGACGCTGCGCCAGCCGGGCGAATCTGCCTGATTGAGGCACCTGGGGCCCGAGCGGGATGTCACCATGGCCAGGGAGGATCACGGATGCTGCGGGGGCGAGCGAGCGAGGGCGGTGTCGTGAGGAGCCGTGCCGAGGCGGGCGACGCGGGCGGACCGAGGGTGGTCTCGACGCCGCGAGCCCCGTCCGTCGGGGCCATCGGCACGCTGTCGGTGCTCGACTCCGCCCCCGAGCCCGAGTTCGACCGCCTGGTCCAGGACCTCGCCGCCGCCTTCGGGTCCGAGCACGCCGAGCTCAGCATCGTGACCGAGGAACGGACCTGGCTGAAGGCGGCGGTGCGCGGGGCGGGCGCCAGCCGGGTGCGCGGCGAGACGCTGTGCGCGCACGTCGCCGACACCGGCACGGTCCTCGTCGTGCCGGACACCGCGCTGGACGCCGCGTACGCCGACCACCCGGCCAGCACGGGTCCACTGGCGATGCGCTTCTTCGCCGGTGCGCCGGTCCACACCCCCGAGGGTGAGGTCCTCGGCGTCCTGTGCGCCTGGGACCCCGCGCCCCGTACTCCCGACGCCGCCCAGCTGCTGACCCTCGACCGGCTGGCCGAGCTGGCGACCGCCCTGCTCGAGCTGCGGCGCTGCCGGCTGGAGCTGGAGCACGACCGGGTGGTCCTCGCGACCACCGGCGCGGTGCTCGAGATGATCGCCGGCGGCGCCGACCTGCACGACGTCCTCGGCACCATCGCGCGCTCGGTCGAGGAGGTGACGCCGACCGCACTGTGCTCGATCATGCTGCTGGACGGCGACGTCCTGCGCGAGGGTGCCGCCCCCTCGCTGCCGCCCGCCTTTCGCCGGGCCGTCGACGGCAGCCAGATCGGCGCGGCGGTCGGGTCGTGCGGCACCGCGGCGTTCAACCGCGCACCGGTCATCACCGCCGACGTCAGCGTCGACGAGCGCTGGCGCGACTGGGCGCCGGTGGCGTTGCAGCACGGGCTGTGGGCCTGCTGGTCGGTGCCCATCATGGGCCGCGACGGTGACGTGACCGGGGTGTTCGCGCTGTACCACCGGCAGGTGCGCGAGCCCGCGCGTCAGGACCTCGAGCAGCTGCAGCGCTGGGTCAACCTGGCTGAGCTCGCGATCGAGCGGGCCCGGGAGATCGCCGCGCTGCACGCCGCCGCGACACGTGACCCCCTCACCCTGCTGGCCAACCGCCCTGACCTGCTGCGCGAGCTGCAGGCCCGGTTGGACGGCGCCGCCGGGGTCAGCGCGCTGTTCGTCGACCTCGACCACTTCAAGGCCGTCAACGACACCCACGGGCACCACCTCGGTGACCGGTTCCTGCGCGTCGTCGCCGACCGCCTGTCCGCGTGCGTCGGCCCCCGTGACGTCGTGGCCCGGTTCGGCGGCGACGAGTTCGTGGTGGTCACCACCGCCACGCGCCCCGCCGACGTCCAGCGCCTCGGTACCGAGCTGTTGGGCGCGCTGGAGCAGCCGATGAGCGCGCTCGGCCAGACCGTGACGGTCGCGGCCAGCATCGGGGTGGCCACTGCCGGGCCCGACGGGCGGCACGCCGGCGCGTCACGGGTGACGGCGGGCGAGCTGGTGGGGGACGCCGACCTGGCGATGTACGCCGCCAAGTCCAGCGGCCGCGGGGGCATCACCTGGTTCACCCCCGACCTGCGCGAGCGCGCCCAGGACCGCAGGCAGCTGCAGGTCGACCTGGCCCGGGCGGGCGAGAACGGCGAGCTGGTGGCCGTCTACCAGCCCAAGGTCGAGATCCGCAGCGGCGTCGTCGTCGGCGTCGAGGCGCTGCTGCGCTGGCGCTCGCCGACGCGGGGCGACGTCCCACCGGAGGTCTTCATCCCGGTGGCTGAGGAGAGCGGGCTGATCGTGGCCGTCGGCGAGCTGGTCCTGCGCGAGTCGTGCGCGCAGCTGGCCGCCTGGCGCGCCGATGACCCGGCGTGGCTGGAACGCGACGTGTGGGTGAACGTGTCGGCGCACCAGCTGGCCGAGCCCGGGTTCGCCTCGATGGTGCGCCGCACTCTGCGCGAGACCGGGCTGCCGCCGTCCGCGCTCGGACTGGAGATCACCGAGACCAGCGTGATGGACGACGAGCGGGTGGCCGCCGGGGTGCTCGAGGAGCTGCGCTCGCTCGGCGTCGGGATCGCCATCGACGACTTCGGGATCGGCTTCTCGTCGATGTCGCGCCTCAAGCACGTGCCCGTCGACGTGCTCAAGATCGACCGGGCGTTCGTCACCGACGTGGCTGACGACACCATCGACGCCCAGATCGTCGCGGGGCTGCTGGCCCTGGCCGGCTCCCTGGGCCTGCGGGTGGTCGCCGAGGGCGTCGAGACCCGGGCCCAGCGCGACCGTCTGCTCGAGCTCGGCTGCGGCTGGGCGCAGGGCTTCTGGTGGTCGCGACCGCTGTCGGCGACCGACCTGGTGGCCCTGGTCGCCGAGCACGACGGCGTGCTGACCGCCGGCTGAGCCGTGGGTGCGGCACCGCCTCGGCAGCGGGGCCGGGCCGCGGCGCAGTGGCACGATGGGCGCGTGCCCGATCGCCTCAGCTCGCTGGACGCCTCGTTCCTGTACCTCGAGGAGCAGACCACGGCCATGCACGTGGGGTCGGTCTCGGTGTTCGAGGCACCGGCCGAGGGGTTCGACTACGACCGGCTCGTGGCCCTGGTGTCGGCCCGGATCGCCTACGTCCCGCGCTACCGCCAGCGGGTGCGCGCCGTCCCCGGCCGGCTCGCCAACCCCGTCTGGGTCGACGACGAGAGCTTCGACGTCGGCTACCACGTGCGGCGCTCGGCCCTGCCGCGGCCGGGCAGCGACGAGCAGCTGCATGAGCTGGTCGGCAGGGTGCAGGCCCGCCCGCTCGACCGCGCCCGGCCGCTGTGGGAGCTGTATCTCGTCGAGGGGCTCAGCGAGGGCCGGTTCGCGATCGTCACCAAGACCCACCAGGCGCTGGTCGACGGCATCAACGCCGTCGACATCGCCCAGGTGATCCTGGACGACACCGCCGAGGTCCCCGACCCACCGGCAGACAGCTGGACGCCGTCGCGCGAGCCCACCGACGTCGAGCTGGTCGTCAGCGCCCTGACCGACGTCGTCCGCAGCCCCGGCGAGGTGGTCGACGCCGTGCGCGGGGGCACCAGCGACGTGGTCGCCACGGCGGGCCGGGTGCTGGGCCAGGTGGGGCACCTGGTCAGCGCGGTGGCCCGGACGGCGGCCCGGCCCACCCCGACGAGCCCGCTGAACGTCGAGATCGGCGAGCACCGGCGGTTCGCCGTCGCCGCGACCTCGTTGCAGGACCATCGTGCGGTGCGGGCGCGCCGGCGTGGTCGCGGCAGCCCGCAGCTGGACGTCAACGACGTGGTGATGGCCACGGTCGCCGGGGCGCTGCGCTCGTGGCTGCTCACCCGCGGTGAGCCGGTCGTGCCCTCGACGGTGGTGCGAGCCCTGGTGCCGGTCAGCGTCGAGCCCGAGGCCGACGACACGTCGTACCGCGTGGGCAACCGGGTCGCGGCGCTGGTCGTCGACCTGCCCGTCGGTGAGCCGAACCCGACGATCCGGCTGCACCAGGTGGCCTACGCGCTGCGGGCGCACGGCGAGACCGGCCGCGCGGTGTCGGCCCGCACCCTCGTGGGCATCGCCGGTTTCGCCCCGCCGACCCTGCACGCCCTCGGCGTGCGGGTGGCCAGCGCCGGGTCGCGGCGACTGTTCAACCTCGTGGTGACCAACGTGCCCGGCCCGCAGCACCCCCTGTACGCGGCGGGTGCCCGGATGCTGGCGTCCTACCCGGTCATCCCGCTGGCCAAGGGGCAGGCGCTGAGCATCGGGCTGACCTCCTACGACGGCGGGGTCTACTACGGCCTGAACGCCGACCGCGACGCCATGCCCGACGTCCAGGTGCTCGCCGGGTGCCTGCTCGAGTCCCTGGCCGAGCTGGTCGAGACGGCGCGATGACCCGCCGCGGGCTGGTGCTCGGCGGCGGCGGGGTGCTGGGCGCGGCCTGGATGGTGGGGGCCCTGAGCGCGCTCGAGGAGTCCCTCGGCATCGACGTCCGCGACAGCGAGCAGATCGTCGGGACGTCGGCCGGCTCGGTGCTCGCCGCGCTGATCGGGGCAGGGGTCGGGGTGCCCGACCTGCGCCGCCACCAGCTCGGCGAGCCGCTGACGTCCGGCCCGCTCGTCGGGTTCAGCTGGGACTACGAGACCGCAACCGGCGGCGCCCGGCCGCCGCGGCCCCGGCCGGGTCTGGGCTCGACGGCGATGCTCACCCAGGGGGTGAGCAGGCTGCGCCGGCTGCCCCCCGTCGTGGTGCTCACCGCGCTGATGCCCGAGGGCCGCGGCTCGCTGGACAGCGTCGGAGCCCTGGTGCGGCACGTGGTGCCGCACGGCTGGGCTCCGCGCGACGGAGTCCAGGTGGTCGCCACCGACTACGAGAACGGCCACCGGGTCGCGTTCGGCGGCGCCGGCGCCCCGCCCGCGTCGCTGGCCGAGGCGGTGATGGCCTCGTGCGCCATCCCCAGCTGGTACCAGCCGGTGCGCATCGACCACGCCCGGTACATCGACGGCGGCGCCTGCTCGGCGACCAGCGTCGACCTGCTGGCCGGGGCCGGGCTGGACGAGGTGGTGGTCATCGCGCCGTCCGTGAGCTTCGCGATGGACGAGCCGGACGGGTTCGCCGAGCGGCTGGAGCGGCAGTGGCGCACCCGGGTGACCCGGCGGTGCCTGCGCGAGGTGGCGCGGGTGCACGCCGGCGGCACCGACGTCACCGTGCTCGGCCCCGGGCCCGAGGACCTGGCCGCGATCGGCTCGAACCTGATGGACGTCGGACGCCGGCGGTCCGTGCTGGAGACGTCCGCGCGCACCTCGGCCGCCGCGCTGCTGGACCCCGAACCATTGGACGCCCTGCCCGAGCGGGTGCGGGCGACCGAGCGCGCCACCGGCGCCGGACCCGACCTGGACGCCGACCTGTCCTCGGCCCACGCCCCGGTCGACATCGAGGCCGCCCACACCGATCCGCCGGCACCCAGCCGTCGACATCCCCGGGAGCAGCACTGATGCGGATCTACCTCGCCACCACAACCTCCGGGCTGAAGGCCCTGCGCAGCAACGGTTTCGACGGCCCCCTGGACGCGCACGCCGTGACCGGCGCCCTGCGGGAGGCGTACGCCGAGGGTGACGCCGACGAGCTCGAGTACGCCGCGTCGGCCGACGCGGCGCACGCGTCGCTGCGGCTGCTGGACGCAGCCGGCCCGGCGCGCCGGGTCGTGGTCGCCGCCGAGGTGCCCGACGGCTGGGTGCGTCCGCAGCCCGGCCCGGCGCCGTCGTCCGTCCGGGTGTCGTCGGGCCTCACCCGCGAGCACGTGGTGAGCCTGCACGTCGACGACGCGCTGGCCGAGGGCGACGTCGCGGCGGCGCGCGCGGCGCTCGTGGCAGCCGACGAGGGCGACGACGACGCGCAGTTCATCGTCGACGGCGCCGAGGGGCACGAGCTGCTCTGGTACGACGTCACCGAGCTCGACGACCTGCTGGACTGACCATCCGCCCGGGTGGGCCGCGCGGCGGGTGGTGGCACGATGAGCCCGCCGCGGCGAGACCCGCCGGCGGCGCCGACCAGGAGGCCCACCATGGACGCCGTCACGCAGGTGCCCACCCCCGTCAACGAGCCGGTGCTCGACTACGCCCCCGGCAGCCCCGAGCGGGCCGAGGTCGAGCAGCGCCTGGTCGAGCTCGCCTCGACCCGGCACGACCTGACGATGACGATCGACGGCGAGCAGCGCCTGGGTGGCGGCGCCCCGATCCAGGTGGTGCAGCCGCACGCCCACCGTGAGGTGCTCGGCACCCTCGGCACCGCCACCACGGCGGACGCCGCTGCGGCCGTCGCCGCGGCCAAGCGCGCCGCCCCGGGCTGGCGCGAGCTGTCGTACGACGACCGGGCCGCGGTCTTCCTCAAGGCCGCCGCGCTGCTGGCCGGGCCATGGCGGCAGACGCTGAACGCGGCGACGATGCTGGGGCAGTCGAAGACGGTGCTGCAGGCCGAGATCGACGCCGCCTGCGAGCTGATCGACTTCTGGCGCTTCAACGTCACGTTCGGCCGCCGGCTGCTGGCCGAGCAGCCCGAGGCCCATGCGCCCGGTATCTGGAACCGGCTCGACCACCGACCGCTCGAGGGCTTCGTCTACGCCGTCACCCCGTTCAACTTCACCGCGATCGGGGCCAACCTGCCGACCGCGCCCGCCCTGATGGGCAACACGGTGGTGTGGAAGCCGTCACCGACCCAGTCGCTGTCGGCGCATTTCACGATGCGCCTGCTCGAGGCCGCCGGTCTGCCGCCGGGCGTCATCAACCTGGTCACCGGCGACGGCCTCGACGTCAGCGCGGTGGTGCTCGCCGACCCCGACCTGGCCGGCATCCACTTCACCGGCTCGACTGCCACCTTCCAGCACCTGTGGGGCAGGCCGGCCGCCTCGAGCAGGCGCATCGTGTAGTGCGCCGACAGCGACTGGGTCGGCGAGGGCTTCCACACCACGGTGTTGCCCATCAGGGCGGGGGCAAGCGGGAGGTTCGCCGCGATGGCGGTGAAATTGAAGGGCGTGATCGCCAGGACAAAACCCTCAAGCGGCCGATGATCGAGCCGGTTCCAGATCCCTG
>JBKJTJ010000074.1:0-12048 GCA_046590855.1 Actinomycetota bacterium | reverse complement strand
CAAGCAGCTGCTGTTCATGGGCTCGGAGTTCGGGCAGGAGGCCGAGTGGGCGGACTCGCGCGGCCTGGACTGGTGGCTGCTCGACCAGCCCGCCCACCGCGGCGTCCTGGACCTGGTCCGCGACCTGAACCGCCTCTACACGGGCACGACCGCCCTGTGGCGCCAGGACCACACCGCCGACGGCTTCCGCTGGATCGACGCCAACGACGCGGCGGGCAACGTCTTCTCGTTCCTGCGCCTGGGCGGCGACGGACCCGGCGACGTCCTCGCCTGCGTGATCAACTTCTCCGGGTCTCCCCACCACGGGTACCGGATCGGGCTACCCTCGACCGGGCGGTGGCAGGAGGTGCTCAACACCGACGCGCACGAGTACGGCGGGTCGGGTGTGGGCAACTTCGGCGGCATCGAGGCCGAGGAGCAGCCGTGGCACGGCCTACCGGCGTCGGCGACGTTGAGCGTCCCGCCGCTGGCCGCGGTCTGGCTGCGGCCGGTGCCGGGTGGTCCGCCGGTCACGTAGACCGGCAGCGGTAGCGCGTCGTCCAGCGAAGGGTGCGCAGCAGTGAGCACTGAGGAGCCCGGCCCCCGGCCCGAGGACCTGGCCCTGCTGCGCCTGCTGCAGATGCCCCGCGCCCGCTACGAGGAGCTGCTCACCGTGCCCGCCGAGTACGCCCTCGAGCGCCTGGGGGCGGCGTCGGTGTCGCTGTCGCGCTGGGAGCGCGACCGTGGCCTGGTCCGCTGCGTCGTCAACGTCGGAGCGCTCTCGCCCAGCGAGGTGCGGTTCCCGCAGGACGAGGTGTTCGACCTGGCCACCTACGAGGAGCTGCTCGACCTGGGACGCGGCTTCGGCGTCAGCTACGACCACGACAACCCGGACCTGTCCCCCGTCGGCGCCGACCTGCTCGCGCGGCACGGCCACGTCGCCGCGCTGAGCGTCCCCGTGCACCTGGACGGGCGGGTCTGGGGCGTCGTGTGGGCCACGAAGGACTCCGGCCCGCTCGCGAGCGACGCGATGGCCAAGGCGACGCGGGTGGCCGACGCGATCGCCCCGATGATCGCGATCGCCGAGCGCCTGCAGACGATGGGCCGACTGGCCTTCGAGGACCCCCTCACCGGCCTCGGCAACCGGCGGATGGTCGACGACGGCCTGGCCGACCTGCTGCGCGGTGCAGGCCCGGGCGCGACGATGGTCGTCTGCGACGTCGACGGGCTCAAGGCCGTCAACGACGAGCACGGTCACGAGGCCGGCGACCGGGTGATCGTCGCCGTCGCCGATGCCCTGGCCTCGGCCGCCACCGCGGTCCCGGGCGCGCTCGTCGTCCGCCTGGGCGGGGACGAGTTCGCCGTCGTCCTGCCCGGCGCCGCGCGCACCGCCGCCATCTCGCTCGTCGAGGCCGCAGCGGCCCGGTTGCGCGCGGACGCCGTCCGGATCAGCTGCGGGATCGCCGCGGTGCCGCCCGGGACGTCGGCGCGCGACGCCCTCGTGATCGCCGACGGCGCCCAGTACGCCGCCAAGCGCCGCGGGGCGCTGCTCGTCGTCGCCTCCGACCTCGAGGCCGCCACGGCCACCCGGCGCCGTCGCCGGGCCTCTGACCGCGTCCCCGCCGCGGCCACCATGCTGGACACCGACGTGCGACAGGCGGTCGCCGACGCCGTGAGCGTCCTGTCGCAGACGCTGCGCGAGGCCCCCACCACCGCCCGCGGCCGGATGGAGTGGCTGGGCGAGCAGCTGCTCGAGCCGTTCGACCTCGACCACTGGACGGTCAGCTCGGTCGACCTCACCCTCACGCCGAGCCTGCTGCTGGTCTCCTCGATGGGCATGCGGGTCGGCCGACCCCCCCACGAGTCCGCGGGTGACCTGTTCACCGACCACCCGTTCGACCTGGACGCCTACCCCTGGTCGGACCGCGCGATCCGCGAGTGCGGGTGGTTCTGCGTCGACGCCGCCGATCCGACCACCGAGCCCACCGAGCGCGAGGTGCTCGAGGCGATGGGCAAGCGGTACGTGCTGGCCGTGGGGTGCAGCGAGGGCGGCCGCGGGGCGCTGCTCGAGCTGTACGGCCGCTCCGACCAGCTCGACCTGCGGCTGCTCGGCTCGACCCTCGGCCTGGCCGCCAGCGCCGTGCTGGGCACGATGGTCTCGCAGCTGGACACGACACCGGCCAGAATGAGCCCATGAACGATCCCCGCGCCGGGCAGCCGGCCGCCCCCTCGGACCTCGTCGACCTGGCCCACCTGGTGACGGACTACTACACGCGCGTCCCCGACCTGGACGACCCCGCCCAGCAGGTGGCCTTCGGCACCTCCGGGCACCGCGGGTCGAGCCTGGCCGGCGCGTTCAACGAGCCGCACATCCTGGCCATCACCCAGGCGATCTGCGACTACCGCTCGGCGCAGGGCACCGACGGGCCGCTGTTCATCGGCCGCGACACGCACGGTCTGAGCGAGCCGGCCTGGGTCAGCGCGCTGGAGGTGCTGGCCGCCAACGACGTCACCGTGCTGGTCGACTCCGCCGACCGGTTCACGCCGACCCCGGCGGTGTCGCACGCGATCCTGCGCCACAACCGGGGCCGGACGAGCGGTCTGGCCGACGGCATCGTGGTCACCCCCTCGCACAACCCGCCGCGCGACGGCGGCTTCAAGTACAACCCCCCGCACGGCGGGCCGGCCGACTCGGACGCGACGGGCTGGGTCGCCGACCGCGCCAACGCGCTGCTGCGAGCCGACCTGCAGGGCGTACGCCGCGTCCCGCTGGCCCGCGCGCTCGCCGCGGCGACGACGTCCCGCTACGACTTCATGACCACCTACGTCGCCGACCTGCCGACGGTGCTCGACCTGGACGCCGTCCGCGACGTCGGGGTGCGGATCGGCGCCGACCCGCTCGGTGGCGCCAGCGTCGACTACTGGGGCGCGATCGCCGAGACCCACCGGCTCGACCTCACGGTGGTCAACCCGCTGGTCGACGCGACCTGGCGGTTCATGACGCTGGACTGGGACGGCAGGATCCGGATGGACTGCTCGTCGCCGTCCGCGATGGCCTCGCTGCTGGCCAAGATGGACGCCGGCGCCGGGTACGACATCGCCACCGGCAACGACGCCGACAGCGACCGCCACGGCATCGTCACCCCCGACGGCGGTCTGATGAACCCCAACCACTTCCTGGCCGTCGCGATCGAGTACCTGTACGGCGCGCGGACGGGCTGGGCCGGCGACGCCGCGATCGGCAAGACCCTGGTGTCGTCGTCGATGATCGACCGGGTCGCGACGTCGCTGGACCGGCGGCTGGTCGAGGTGCCGGTGGGGTTCAAGTGGTTCGTGCCGGGGCTGCTGGACGGGTCGGTCGCCTTCGGCGGCGAAGAGAGCGCCGGCGCCTCGTTCCTGCGTCGCGACGGGTCGGTCTGGACCACCGACAAGGACGGGATCCTGCTGGCGCTGCTGGCGTCCGAGATCCAGGCCGTCACCGGAACCTCACCCTCGCAGCGGTACGACGACCTCACCTCGCGCTTCGGGACGCCCGCCTACGCCCGGGTCGACGCCCCCGCCGACCGCGACCAGAAGGCCCGGCTGGCCCGGCTGACGCCGGACGCGGTCACCGCCACCGAGCTCGCCGGCGGGCCGATCACCGGCCGGCTGACCACCGCGCCCGGCAACGGCGCCGCCATCGGCGGGCTGAAGGTGACCACCGAGTCGGCGTGGTTCGCCGCACGACCCTCGGGCACCGAGGACGTCTACAAGATCTACGCCGAGTCCTTCCGCGGACCCGACCACCTGGCCCAGGTGCAGCAGGCCGCCCGCGAGGTCGTCGGCGCCGCGCTCGGCTCGTGAGAGACGGCTCGTGACCGCACGGCTCCTGCCCCTCGACCAGCCCACGCTGCCCGCCGGCGACCTCACCCTGCGCCCGTGGCGCGACGCCGACCTGGCCGCCGTCGACGGGCTGGCCGACGACGAGCTGGCGCGGTGGTTGCCCGAGGCGGGGCCGCCCCGCACGGACGCCGACCTGGCGACCCGCCGCGCGCAGTGGGCCGGCGACCGGGTGGCGAGCTTCGCGCTGGCGGTCGAGCAGGTCGTCGTGGGGCAGGTGCAGGTGCACCTGCACGGTGACGGCGTCGCCCACCTCTCGTGGGGCGTGTACGCCCCGTTCCGACGACGCGGGCACGCGCGGGCCGCCGTCCGCCGGGTGCTGCGGTGGTGCTTCACCGACCTGGGACTGGCCCGCGTGCAGGCGATGGTCGAGCCCGGGAACGCCGCGTCCCGGGCGACTGCCGTCGCCTGCGGGCTGCGGCCCGAGGGCGTCCTGCGCGGGTACGAGACGCTCGGTGGCGTGCGCCGCGACCTGGCGGTCCTCGCGCTGCTGGCCGGTGACCTGGTCGACGACGAGCTCGAGCTGCGCTGGCAGGCGATCCGGGCCGGGCTGCCCGCCAAGCGGGTGGCGGCGGGAGTGCTGGTCCGCAACCGGCGCGGCCAGGTGCTCGTCGTCCAGACGTCGTACAAGACGCACTGGGAGGTGCCGGGCGGGCTGGTCGAGCCCGACGAGGGGCTGGCGCAGGGTGCCCGCCGCGAGGTGGTCGAGGAGCTCGGCGTCGCGCTGCCGGTCGGTGACCTGCTCGTCCTGGACGCCTGCCGCACCGCCGGCGCTCACCCGGACATCGTCTGCGTGCTCTTCGACGGCGGTGTCCACGACGACGACCTGGTCGACCAGCTCACCTACCCCGACGGCGAGATCCTCGCCGCCCACTGGGCCGACCGCGAGCTCGTGCTGCGCTGCGGACCGCGGCTGTCCACCCGGCTGCTCGCGGGCCTGGACGCTCTCGAGTCCGGTCGGCTGCCCGGCCCGACCCTGGTGCTGCGCGACGGCCGCCCCGACCTCCCCTGACTTCCCCTGACCGACCCGCCCGCCCGCGGCCCAGCACTTGCTTCACTATTAGCCGCCCGCTCCGCACGGTGCGCGGCACTTAGTGACGCAAGTGCCTTTGGACGACCGGCGCACGGTGTGGCGAAGGTGCGTCGTCGAGGGCCTAGTAGAGGGCGGCGGTGAGGGCGCGGCGGGCCGTGACGACGCGCTCGTCCTGCGGGCCGACGATGCTGAACAGCTCGACCAGGTGGGCGCGGACGGCGTTGCGCTCCTCGCCCGCGGTCACCCGGACGGTGTCGACCAGGCGGGTGAAGGCGTCCTCGACGTGGCCGCCGAGGACGTCCAGGTCGGCGACCAGGGTCTGGGCGGCGGGGTCCTGCGGCGCGGCCGCCGCGGCCGTCCGCGCAGCCGCGGGGTCGACGCCGTCGGTGCGCAGCAGCAGCTGCACCTGGGCCAGACCGGCGCTCGCGAGCTCGTCCGCCGGGCTCTGGGCCAGCGCCTGCTGGTACGCCGCGGCCGCCGCGGGCAGGTCGTCGCGCTCGATCGCGTCGAACGCCTCCTGGTGCAGCGGGGGCAGCGGCGGCTCGACGTCGTCGACCGGCTCGGACGTCGGCGCATCCCCGGCGAGCACGCCGGTGACCCCGTTGGCGCCGGCCACCTTGAGCAGCTCGTCCAGGAACGCTCGCACCTGCTGCTCGGGCACCGCGCCCTGGAACAGCGGCACTGGCTGACCCTTGACGACCGCGACGACCATCGGGATCGACTGGGCCTGGAACACCTGGCCGAGGCGCGGGTTGGCGTCGACGTCGACCTTGGCCAGCAGGAACCGCCCGCCGTACTCGACGGCCAGCCGCTCGAGCACCGGGCTGAGCGCCTTGCAGGGTTCGCACCACTCGGCCCACAGGTCGACGACCACGGGCACCGTCATCGACTGCTCGATGACGACGCTCTGGAACGCGGCCTCGTCGACGTCGACGACGAACGACCCGGCCGCGGAGGGCTCGGGCGGCGGCGGCTGGCGGCGCTTGGCGGCCGCCGCGACGGCAGCGAGGTCGACCGCGCCGCGCATCGGGATGGAGGGACCTGGGGCCTGGCTCATTGGTCGATCCTATTCGACGCCGGTCAGCGGGCCCTGATCCGCAGCGGCAGCTCGGAGAACGCGATCAGCCGCACCGGTCCCCCGCCCGAGCGCGGCACGGCGAGCACCACCACCTGCACCGTCCTGACCTGCGCCGACCTGGTGATCGTGCGCAGTCCACCGGCCAGGGCCCGGTAGCTGCCCGGTGGCGCCAGCACCCCTGCGCCCTTCCGGACGACGAGCTCGTCGACCCGCTCGATCGTCGCGACGACGATCGCGCCGCCGTCGCTGGTGCCGACGACCACGACGGGGTCGCTGGTGACCCGGTGCCGCTGGGTGAAGGTCGCGACCTTGGCCACCGCACGCGCCTGAGCCGCGGCGTTGGCGCGCACGCTGGCGGTGACCGGGCTGGCGGCGAACGCCGTCGAGGTGTTGGCGCCGGTCTGCAGCAGCTTCGCGTAGTCGCGCACCGCGGCGGCCGGGGTGGCGACCAGGCCGCCGACGCGAGCCGAGAGCACCGGCGCCGCCGGCAGCGTGGGTGGCAGCACCGCCCGCGGCAGCAGCACGGCCCGGCTCGCGACGCGGTAGGGCGTGCGGGCGTCGCGGGCGGTCAGCACGGCCAGCTCGTCGGCGGCCGCACCCGGGGGCCGCGACAGCGCGAGGAACGAGCGCGGGTACGCCGTCCTCGCCGTCAGCACGATGTGGGACGCCGGCGCCGCCGGGGCCAGCGCCGCCGCACCCGGGTCGGTGCCCGGTGCCAGGGCCCGGTCGACCGCGTACGCCGCAGCCGCCGTCCGCAGCGCGGCCCCGGTGAACGCGGCCCGGGCCCCCTGCATCGACCGGGTGGTGTCGGACTCGTGGGCCAGCGCGAGGGCCCGGCCGGCGACCGCGGACGCCTGCGCCGGGGTCAGCGCGGCCACCCCGGCAGCCGGGCGCTCGTTGGCCGCCAGCCCGAGCAGGTCCGCGCGCGACCCGCAGCCGGCCGCCAGGACGGCGACCACGACCGCTCCCGCCAGCGCGCGCGCCCTGGTGCTCATCATGGTGCTCACGCGTCGACCGTCTCGAGGGCGGGTGGCGCGACCTGCCGCGATCGGGCGCGGACCCGTAGCACCAGGGTGGGCAGGGCCGTGACCAGCCCGCCGGCCAGGATCAGCGCGACCGGCACCCAGATCCAGCCCGCGCGGCGCCAGGTGACGGTCAGGGCGAGCGCCGGCAGCGGTCCTGCGTCCGCGGCGGTGACCACCACCGACTGCGCGCCCGGGGTCGGTCGCCAGGTCAGCCGGCCGGTGCCGGTCTGCTGCCACACGTCGGTGGCCTCCGGCGCGACCAGCGCCTGGGTGCCCGGTTCGCTCACCATGGCGAGCCGTCGGTCCGCGCCCAGACCCGTGACCCGCGTGCGCTCGGTCCCCGCGAGGTACCCCAGGGCGTCGTCCGAGGGGGCCCTTCCGACGAACAGCGCTCGACCGTCGGCGCCCGTCGCGCTGACCCCGACCCGCGGCCCGACCACGCTGACCAGGGACGGCTCCAGCAGCACCGCCGACCGCCCCGCGGGAACGGTGGCCGTCGCCGACCACGCGCCGTCCGGCCCGAGCAGCACGGCCAGACCGAGCCCGACGAGCAGCAGGGTCAACCCGGCGACCAGCAACGCCGCGGAGGCGGCGCGACGCAGCAGGTCCCGCCGATCGAGCACGGTGCTGCCTCCTCACGCCGGGGTCGCGGACGCCGCCGGGGTGGGCGGGCGGATCGTCCACGGTAACCGCCGCGTCGGCGCCGTCCCAACCGGCCGCCGGTGGAGGGGCCTTTAGTCGCGGGGGCGCTCGATGGCCGCCTCGAGGCGGTCGAGCTTGCCCTGCATCTCACCCGTGCGCCCGGGCCGGATGTCGGCCTTCAGCACCAGGGAGACGCGCTCGCCGTGCTGGCCGGCAGCCTCGCAGGCCCGCTTGACGACGTCCAGGCACTCGTCCCACTCGCCCTCGATGGTGGTGAACATCGAGTCGGTGCGGTGCGGCAGGCCCGACTCGCGGACGACGCGCACGGCGTCCGCGACGGCCGCCGACACCGAGTCACCGGTACCGGACGGGGCGACGGAGAAGGCGATCAGCATGGCTGGACCCTAGTGCGGGCGCTCAGGCGTCGTCCCACCGGAACACCCGGGTGGCCACTGTCGTCAGCACCAGCGCGAAGCCGAGCAGGATCAGGCAGGGCGCCCAGACCGCCGAGACACCCTGACCCCGGGCGAGCACGTCGAGCATCGCGTCGTTCATGTGCCGCAGCGGGAACACCTGGCTGAGCGCCCGCAACCACGCCGGTGCCCCCGAGATGTCGAAGAAGGTGCCGGACAGGAACGCCATCGGCAAGACGATGAAGTTGGCCATGGCGCTCGCAGCCTCCTCGGTCTTGGCCACGGCACCGACCAGCAGCCCGATGGACAGGAACGCGAGCGTCCCGCAGACCAGCAGGGGGGCGATCAGCCACCAGCTGCCGGGCAGCTGGAGCCCGAACGGCGGCGTCAGCGCGACGACGATGTACAGCGCCGCCTGCACGAAGGCCACGACGAGGCTGACGCCGACCCGCGCGGCGACCACCGTCCACACGGGCGCGGGCGAGAGCCGCACCCGGCGCAGCAGCTGCTTCTTGCGCCAGCTCACGATCGTGAGCGCTGCCCCGAACGCGGCGGACGTCGCCACGCCCCACGACAGGATCCCGCCAGTCGTGAACTGGATCGGCTGCAGCGACTCGTCCTCGACCCGCACCGCGTCCAGGGTGAGCCGGGGCGGCTGGCCCGAGGCGACCACGTTGCCCTGCGCCACCAGGTTGCCGACGATCCCCTGGATCGTGGCGGCCTTCACCTGGTCGCTGGCGGCGAAGCGGAGCAGCACCCGGTCGCCGTCCTGGGTGATCACGGCCGGGACGTCGCCGCGCCGCACCGCCGCGACGCCGGCAGCCAGGTCGGGGTAGACCCTCGGCTCGAACAGCTGGCGCGGCAGGTTCGTCACGACGTCACCGCTGCCGACGACGCCGATGCCCGTCGTGCCGAGGCCGGGGCTGTTGAAGATCAGCCCGAACACCACCAGGAACATCAGCGGGAAGAAGAACGTGAAGAACAGCGCGGTGCGGTCGCGGAAGAAGCTGCGCAGCATGGCGCGGGCGAGCGCGACGAACTGGCGCCCGGGCCGGGCCGCCAGTGCGAGCCGGGCCGCGCCCTCGCCGGGCGGTCGAGGTTCGGCAGTGGTCTGCAGCGTGGCGCTCATGCGCGGTACTCCCGTCCGGTGAGGTGCAGGAAGACGTCCTCGAGCGTGGCCGTGCGCACGCTGACCCCGTCGAGCCGGTCGCGCTCGGCGAGCGCCGAGACCAGGACGGCCGGCTGGCGGGTCGTCAGGACGATCTCGGTGTCGCCCAGCTGCACCCGGTCGGCTCCGGGCAGCGCCCGTGCCTCGCTCTCGCTGAGCGCGCCCGGCGGCAGCGCGACCCGGGTGTCGGCGTGCAGACCCCGCACCAGCGCAGCCGGCGTGTCGAGCGCGTGCACCCTGCCGCCGTCCATGATCGCCACCCGGTCACACAGGATCTCGGCCTCGTCGAGGTAGTGCGTGGTGTAGACGATCGTGGTGCCGCGCGACTGCACCTCGCGCAGCACGTCCCACAGGTTGCGCCGCGCCTGCGGGTCGAGCGCGGCCGTGGGCTCGTCGAAGAAGACCAGCAGCGGGTCGTGGACGAGCGCGCAGGCGATCGACAGCCGCTGGCGCTGGCCGCCCGAGAGCCGGTCCTCGCGCGACCCCGCCTTGTCGGTGAGCCCCACCAGCTCGAGCATCTCGTCCACGCGGGCCCGACCCACGCCGTACAGGTCGCCGAAGGTCTGCAGCTGCTCGCGGGCGCTCAGCTTCTCGAAGAACGCGGTCGACTGCAGCTGCACGCCCATCAGCGGCAGCAGCTCGTGGTTGCGCGGCCACGGCTCGCGCCCGAGCAGCCGCACCTGCCCGGAGTCGGGCCGGCGCAGGCCCTCGACCATCTCGAGCAGCGTCGTCTTGCCCGCGCCGTTCGGGCCCAGGATGCCGAAGAACTCGCCCTGCGCGACGGTGAACGAGACGCCGTCGACGGCGCGCAGCTCGCCGTACGCCTTGCGCAGGTCGACGACCTCGATCGCCGGACCGTGGCCCCGCCCCCCAGTGGTCACGGCCCGAACCTAGCGCGCGAGCCGCCCACGCAGCAGGGGCTCAGCGCTGCTCGAACCGGGCCGGGTCGCCGGCCCCCTCGCGCACGACCTCGGGCGAGCCCTGCGACCAGTCCACGACGGTCGTCGGCTCGGTGCCGCAGTCGCCCGCGTCGACCACCGCGTCGACCTCGTGCTCCAGCCGCTCCTTGATCGCCCAGCCGTCGGTCATCGGCTCGTCGTCGTCGGGCAGCAGCAGCGTGCTGGACAGCAGCGGCTCACCCAGCGCCTGCAGCAGCGCGCGGACGAAGGGGTGGTCGGGGATCCGGACGCCGACGGTGCGCTTCTTGACGTGCGCGAGCCGGCGCGGCACCTCCTTGGTCGCGGGCAGGATGAACGTGTACGGCCCTGGGGTCACGGCCTTGATGGCCCGGAACGCGGCGTTGTCGAGCATCACCAGCTGACCGAGCTGGGCGAAGTCCGCGCACACCAGCGTGAAGTGGTGCTTGTCGTCCAGGTGCCGGATCCGGCGGATCCGCTCGGCGCCGGTCGTGCTGTCCAGCCGCGCACCCAGGGCGTAGCAGGAGTCCGTGGGGTAGGCGATCAGCGCGTCCTCGCGCACCAGGGCCGCCACCTGCGCGACGCTGCGCGGCTGCGGGTCGCGCGGGTGCACGTCGAAGTACCGGGCCATGCCGCCAGCGTACGAGCGCTCGGTGCCGTCAGCCGGCAGCGACGGTCACGGCGTCGACGAGGACGTCGGCGGCGGCGTACGGGTCGGTGCGGCCCGCGACCACGTCGCCGGCCAGGTCGGCCAGGTCGGCCCGGCGCCGCGACCCGGTGCCCCCGCGCAGGTCACCCAGCCGCGAGCGCAAGGCGGCCAGCGCGATCGCCTCGATCTCAGCGGCCGCGCGCGCCGTCCGCCGCCGGTGCAGCTCGGGGCCGGCCAACCACGCCCCGTGCTCGTCCAGCACGGCCATCAGCTCGTCCAGACCCTCGCCGCGCGAGGCGACGGTTGTCACCACGGGCGGCTGCCAGCTCGATCCGTCCTCGCCGAGCGAGAGCATCTGCCGCAGGTCGCGCACGGTCGCGCTCGCACCCTCGCGGTCGGCCTTGTTGACGACGAAGACGTCCCCGACCTCCAGGATGCCGGCCTTGGCGGCCTGCACGCCGTCGCCCATCCCGGGGGCGATGAGCACGACGGTGGTGTCGGCGAGCCCGGCGACCTCGACCTCACTCTGACCCACGCCGACGGTCTCGACGAGGACGACGTCGCAGCCGGCCGCGTCCAGCACCCGCAACGCCTGGGGGGTCGACCACGAGAGCCCGCCCAGGTGGCCGCGGCTGGCCATCGAGCGGATGTACACCTCGGGGTCGAGCGCGTGCTCCTGCATCCGGACGCGGTCGCCGAGCAGGGCCCCGCCCGAGAACGGCGACGAGGGGTCGACGGCCAGGACGCCCACCCGCAGCGACCGTCGACGCAGGGCGCCGACCACCGCGGACGTCGTCGTGGACTTGCCCACCCCGGGGCTGCCGGTGAGCCCGATGACGCGCGCCGCACCGGTCAGGGGGGCGAGCGCCGCCATCACCTCGCGCAGCGCCGGGCTGGCGTCCTCGACCAGCGAGATCAGGCGGGCGACGGCCCGCGGGTCACCCGATCGCGCCCGCTCGACCAGGGCGTCGACGTCCACCGGGCGGCCCACGTCGTCAGGACGGGCGCGGCACGCGCAGCACCAGTGCGTCGCCCTGGCCACCGCCACCGCACAGTGCGGCGACACCGGTGCCGCCGCCACGACGGCGCAGCTCCAGCGCCAGGTGCAGGGCGATGCGCGCACCGGACATGCCGATCGGGTGGCCCAGGGCGATGGCGCCGCCGTTGACGTTGACCTTGTCCGGGTCCAGGCCGAGCTCGCGGGTCGAGGCCAGCCCGACGGCGGCGAACGCCTCGTTGATCTCGACCAGGTCGAGGTCGGCGGG
>JBKJTJ010000307.1:0-3233 GCA_046590855.1 Actinomycetota bacterium | reverse complement strand
ATCGCTGCTGCCGGCCGCGGCCAGCACCACCGGCTGGCCGCCGCGCTCATCGACCGGCTGCGCGAGGCGGGCGCGACGGCGGACGACTCCGTGGTGCTGGCCGCGGCCGGCAGCAGCGATGCCCGGGCCGCCACCGACGTCCAGAACGCGCTGGCCGCGGTGCGCGCCGAGTGGGGCGGGCCGGTCACGGTCGGCTACGGCGCCAAGGCCGCGCCCGACGTCCGGACGGCGATCGCAGCCGCCCGGGCCGAGCACCCCGGGCGCCGGGTCGTACTCGCGTCGTACCTGCTGGCGCCCGGGTTCTTCCACGACCGGCTGCTCGCGAGCGGGGCGGACCTGGTGACCGCACCCATCGGCGCGGACCGACGGGTGGTCGAGGTCGTGCTCGAGCGCTTCGACGCCGCCCGTTCCTCCACCCAACCGGCGCCGATGTCCGACATGTCCGGCTGAGACACCGGTCGGGGGGAGGAAAGCGGGGTAGGGGGAGGAAGGGTCAGAGGGAGCAGCCGACCAGGGTCGGCTCGGGCTCGAGGGTGACGCCGAAGGTCGCCTGGACGCCGTCGCGGACGTCGCGCGCGATCGCCAGGACGTCGGACGCCGTGGCCGCGCCGCGGTTGGTCACGGCGAGGGTGTGCTTGGTCGACAGCGACGCCGGGCCGGGCAGGCCGTAGCCGCGGGCGAAGCCGGAGTGCTCGATCAGCCAGGCGGCGCTGGTCTTGACCCCACCCGGGGCCGGCCAGGACGGCGGGTCGCCAGGCAGCGCCGCGAAGGCGGGCCCCCGCAGCACCGGGTTGGTGAAGAACGAGCCGGCGCTCCAGGTGTCGTGGTCGTCGGCGTCCAGCACCATGCCGCGCCGGCGCCGCTGGGCCAGCACGGCCTCGCGCGCGTCGCCCAGCGGCACCCGGGTGCCGGCGTCCACCCCGAGGCCCTGGGCCAGCGCGGCGTAACGCACCGGCTCGCTGAGCGTGCCGAGCCGCAGCTGGAACAGGACGTCGAGGACGACGTAGCGCGAGTCCGCCTTGAACGCGCTGCTGCGGTAGCCGAACCGGCAGTCCGCGTTGGCGACCGTGACCACCTGCTGGCCGAGCCGGTCCCACACGCGAACGGACGCGATTGTGTCGGCGACCTCCTGACCGTAGGCCCCCACGTTCTGCACCGGGGTGGCGCCGACGCTCCCGGGGATGCCGGACAGCGACTCGACGCCGATCCACCCCTCGGCGACGGCGCGCACGACGAGGGCGTCCCACGACTCCCCCGCCGCGACCCGCACGTTCGCCCCGCCGCACGAGTCGGCGGACTCGACCGTGACGCCCGTCGTCGCGACGCGGACGACGGTGCCGGGCACGGGCGCGTCGGCCACCAGCAGGTTCGACCCACCTGCCACCAGCAGCAGGGGCTCGTCGGCGTCGTCGACCTCGCGCACGGCGTCCACGAGCTCGTCGGTGGTGGTCGCGGTGACCACGCGCTCGGCGGGGCCGCCGACCCGCAGGGTGGTGAGCTCGGCGAGCGTCATGCGCGCGCGGGCTCGCGAGCGGCGGCGGCGGTCACCAGGCCGGTCGCGAGGACGGCGACCACCACCCACAGGGCCGACAGCACCCCGATCCGGTCGGCCAGGAACCCGATCACCGGCGGCCCGGCGAGGAACGCGGTGTAGCCGATCGACGAGACGACGCTGACCCGCGCGGCCGAGTGCGCGGGGTCGTCGGCGCCGGCGCTCATGCCCACGGGGAAGCCCAGCGAGGCGCCGATCCCCCACAGCACGGCGCCCACCGCTGCCACCGGCACCGACCCGCCGAGCACGACGAGCAGCAGCCCGGCCACGGCGAGGACGGCGGTCGCCCGCAGCACCGCGACCCGGCCGTGGCGGTCGAGGAGAACGGTGCCGGTCATCCGGCCGACGGTCATCGCGGTGACGAACACCGCGAACACCAGGACGCCGGTGGCGTGCGGCACGTCGTACCCGTCGACGACCGCGACGGCCAGCCAGTCGTTGGCCGACCCCTCGGCGAACGCGAACGCGAGCACCATCAGCCCGACCACCAGGGTGCGCGGCTCGCGCCAGGCGAGCAGCGCGCTGCGCCGCTGCGGACGCGGCTCGTCCTCGGGGTGCGGCACCGCGGGCAGGAAGTCGCGGCAGATCAGCACGGCCACCACGACGACCACCACCGCCACACCCACCAGGTGCACCCACGTGGGGACGCCGAGCGCCACCAGGCCGGCGCCCAGCAGAGCCCCCAGCACGGTGCCCGCCGAGAACCCGGCGTGGAACCGCGGCATGATCGAGCGCTCCAGCCGGCGCTCGACCTCGGCACCCTCGACGTTCATCGCGACGTCCCAGTTGCCCGAGCCCAGCCCCATCAGGAACAGGCCGACCACGAGCACGGGGACGTCGGGCGCCAGGCCCGCGAGCGCCAGCCCGAGGCAGGTGAGCACCGACGCGACCCGCACGGTCCAGGCCGGCCCGATGCGGGCGATCAGGGTGCCGGACGACGGCAGCGCCAGCACGGCGCCGACCGCCATCGCCAGCAGCACCAGCCCGAGCCGGCCCGGTGTGAGGCCCAGGTCGGCCTTGACGGCGGGGATCCGCGAGACCCAGGTGGCGAACACCAGCCCGTTCGCCCCGAAGGCGAGGGACACCGAGACGCGGGCCCGGTCGACCGGCACCACCCGCGGCGGGGCGGTGGTGCTCACGCCAGTCGGACGACGGCGCGCGCCCGGCCGAGGACGCCGACCGCGTCGGTGCCGGCGGGGCCGGGGATCGTGGCGGTCAGGTCGACGCGGACCGTGCGGGCCTCGTCGTCCTTGACCGCGACCACGGCGGTGACGTCGACGACCGCGCCGCCGACGTCCGGCACCGGCACCGGCTTGGTGAACCGGACGCCGTACTCGACGATCGCGCCGGGGTCGCCGCACCAGTCCGTGACGACGCGGACGGCGGTGGCCATCGTGAACATGCCGTGGGCGATGACGTCGGGCAGGCCGACCTCGCGGGCGATGCGCTCGTTCCAGTGGATGGTGTTGAAGTCGCCGCTAGCGCCGCAGTAGCGCACCAGGTGCTCGCGGGTGACCGGGAAGCTCGCGCCGGGCAGCGCGTCCCCGACGGTGACGTCGTCGAAGGCGATCACGAGTCGCCCCGGACGACGATTGTCGAGCTGGCCGTGCAGACCGGCTCGCCCGACTCGGTGGCGATCTCGCTGCGGGTGGTGACCATCGCGTGGCCCCCGGCCGCGCGG
>JBKJTJ010000073.1:0-3673 GCA_046590855.1 Actinomycetota bacterium | reverse complement strand
AGTGTCGTCCAGGCCCAGGGCGCGCATCGAGCTCGCGAACAGCGTGGCGTGCATGCGGTCGAGCCGCCCGCCGCCGTACTCGTCGGACTGGATCTCGACGAGCGCGGCCTTGGCGCGACCCCGCAGCCGGGGGATGGCGAAGGTCTGGGGGTCACCCTCCTTCAGCTGGTACGGCGAGCGCATGATCAGCAGCTCGCGCACCTGCTCGAGGGTCGCGTGCCGGGCCACGTGAGCAGCCAGCGACGGGGCCGTGTCTGCAGCCGCCATCGCGAACAGGTTGCGGGGCAACGAGGTCAGCGTGCTCGCCTGCGGCGCGGCGTTCGTCCGGATCGCGGCCTCGACCACGGTCTCGAGCAGCGCGCGGGCGCTGATCAGCCCCGGGTTCCACTCCCAGTCGTCGTCGACGCCCTCGAGCCCGCCGTAGTGCAGCTCGTACATCAGGTAGAGCGCGAGCTGCAGGTCGTCGTCGGTGAGGACGTCCTGCGCCGGGCGCCCCGCGGTGAGGCGGCGCGCCTCGTCCACGAGCTGCCCGACGTCGGTGCCGCACGTCAGGACGTCGAGCAGGGTCTGGCTCAGCGGACCACGAGGCGAAGGGAGCGACATGCGGTGGTGATTCCCCCCGGCCGCAGTTCCAAACCCGGCAGCGGGTGTGACCGGCGCGATACGGGGTAAGGGCGAACCGTGCCCTCGCCCACCACGGCCCCCGACCCCGCCGCCGACGTGCAGATCACCGTCTGCGCCGACGGCCCGTTGCTCGTTCGCGGCCCGATCCGCGTCGTCGGTGAGGACGGCACCGAGCTGCCCGGGCGCCGCTCGACGGTTGCCCTGTGCCGATGCGGTCTGACCGGCCGCCCGCCGTGGTGCGACGGCAGCCACAAGGTGGCAGCCGGCCCCCGTCGGGGCAAAACCGGATAGGTCCCGAGGCCCGCCTGCGTTTGCGTACCGCGGGTGGCGGTGGTTCAGTTGAACCATCGGTGGTCGAGACCGCGCCACGTGTCCGTTGCACAGCCCGAGGGCTCTGTGACATCTCACGGGTAGGTGCCATGACTGCGACTGCGATCCGACGAACCCCCGCTCTGACCGACAGCCCGGCGCTGTCCGTCGAGGACGACCTCGCCCTGGCCTGGGCCACCGCCGGTGCCGAGCGCAAGCGACGGCTCGACGACGTGGTGGTCAGCCAGCTCGGTCTGGCCCGCAGCGTCGCGCTGCGCTACCGCGACCGCGGGCAGCCCACCGACGACCTCGTCCAGGTGGCCAACCTCGCACTGGTGCTCGCGGTGCAGCGCTACCGGCCCGGGCAGGGGCTCTCGTTCGCCGCCTTCGCCGTCCCGACGATCGCCGGTGAGGTGCGCCGGTACTTCCGTGACCGCAGCTGGGACGTGCGGCCGCCGCGCCGGATCCAGGAGCTGCGGGCCGCCGTCCACACAGCCTCAGCCGAGCTCGCCCAGACGCTGGGTCGTGACGCGACGATCGGCGAGCTGGCGACGCACCTCGGCATCGAGCGCGAGGACGTCGTCGAGACGCTGACCGCGATGGACGGCTACCGATCGGCCTCGCTGGACGCGCCGACGACCGACTCGGGTACGGGCACGCTGGCCGACCTGATGGGTGGCCCGGACGCCGCCCTCGAGCAGGTGGTCGACATCGAGTCCGTGCGTCCGCTGATCGCCTCGCTGGGTGAGCGCGACCGGCGCATCCTGGCCATGCGGTTCTTCGACGGCTGCACCCAGCAGGAGATCGCTGACGCCATCGGGGTCACCCAGATGCAGGTGTCACGCCTGCTGGGCCAGGTGCTCGCCACCCTGGGCCGTCAGGCGCTCGTCGACGCCTGAGACCAGTGCGGCTCGCCCTCGGCAGCCGCCGCGGCGATCGCCTCGTCCAGCGTCGCCGGCCGGCGGCTCAGCAACCGGCGGGCCAGGTCGTCGTTGACGGTGGCGTCGGTGCTCATCGAGGCCAGCAGTGCCATCGCCGTCGGCGCGTCGACGTCGGTGAGCGCCAACAGGCCGGCGCGCATGAGCAGTGCGGGCACGACCGGCGACGGGACGACGAGGCCGCGGTGACCGTGCGCCCGGGCCACCCGACCCATCAGGTCGCGATAGGTCACCACGTCGTCGGTGCCGACCTCGATGACCGTGTCGAGCAGGCGCGGGTCGTCGACGACGTCGACGAGGTAACCGATCAGGTCGTCGGCCCCGATCGGCTGGGTGCGCGACCTCGACCGCAGCGGGGCGGCCGTGACCGGCACCCGGGCGCCGATCTGGCGCATCATCTCCCACCCCAGGCTGCCGCGGCCCAGGACGATCCCGGCTCGCACCACGGTGACCGGCACCGCGCCAACCCCCAGCGCACCCTCGGTCAGCCGCCGCGCCAGCAGGTGCGGTGACAGCGACTGCGGGTCGGCGTCGGGGCCGGACAGGCCGCCCAGGTAGACGATCTGACGCACCCCGCAGCGGGCCGCGGCCCGGCCGAACGCCTCACCCGAGCGGCGCTCGCGGTCCGGCAGGTCGTCGTGACCGCCGGCGAGCTCGTGCACCAGGTAGACCGCCACGTCGACCCCGCGCAGGGCCCGGGTGAGCGAGCGCGGGTCGTGGACGTCGGCCCGCACCGCGCGCACCGGCCCGTCGTACTCGCTGGGCCGGCGGGTCAGCGCGGTGACGTCGTGGCCCGCGGCCAGCAGCGCGGGCACCAGCCGTCGTCCCACGAAGCCGCTCGCGCCGGCGACGGCGACGCGGCTCATCCGGGCTGGTCGTCGCTCAGGTCGGCGGCGATGCTCAGCGCCATCAGGGCGGACTCCTCGACGGCGGTGAGGTCGACGACCCGGCTCGCGGCGTCGCGCAGCTTGTCGCTGAGGGCGTCGACGCCCGGGCTCACCACGGTGAGCGGGCCCCGGCCGGCGAGCCGGATGAAGATGCCGTCGTTGCTGATCACGACCGTCCGGGCGGCGGCAGCGACGATCGCGTCGGCGGCGTCGAGCAGCACGTGGTCGGCCAGGTCGCTGCCGTCGTCGACCGCGTGAGCCTGCTCGCCGAGGGATCCGAGGTGCGGTCGGGCGCGGGCCACGGCCCCGTGCTGGCCGGCGAGGACGGTGTGGTCGGCGATCCGGGCCAACCAGGCGACGACCTCCATCCGGGCCTGCCAGCGCGAGGGCCCGGCGCGCAGGTTGTCGAGGTCGACCAGCAGGATCCGCGGGCCGGTGCCGCGCACCCACAGCGGGTGGCGGCGCAGCCACAGGATCATCGCCGGACCGAGCGTGCCCGGCGCCGGCGGCGGCGACGCCGGCCGGGCGAGGTCCGCCGGGCGCGATCCGGCGGCGGAGCGGCCCCGGGGTGCGCCCGCCGTGCGCGTGGTGCGCTGACGGCGGGCGGCGGGCGCGCGCGTCGAGACCAGGGCGAGGTCGACCCACTCCAGCTCGTCGTCGTCCGCGAGGACGACCGAGGTGCGCGTGCCGCCGAGTCCCATGCCGGGATCCTTCCAGGTCGGCGAGGGTCAGGTCACCCGGGTGGTGACCGCGGCGGCCGGACGACGCTGGTCTCGTAGGCGTGGACGACCACCTGGACGCGGTCGCGCAGCTTGGTCGCGAACGGCGTCACCACCCGCACCGAACCCGCGTTGGCCGTCGCGCGCGTCTCCGACACGGTTGCCAGCAGCCGGCCCCTGCCGACCACGACGAGGT
>JBKJTJ010000040.1:0-2659 GCA_046590855.1 Actinomycetota bacterium | reverse complement strand
TAGCGCCGATGGTACTGCGAGGGGGACCTCGTGGGAGAGTAGGACGCCGCCGGACACCCTTTCACAGCAGCCGCGACCCCCCACCGGGGGCCGCGGCTGCTGCATTTGCACGTCCTGGCCCAGCCGGTTTCCGCTCGGGTGGGCCGTGCGGCAGGATCACCTCGTGGAAGCGACCGAGGTGCGCAAGCTGGCCGAGCTCGAGGGCGAGCACTGGTGGTACCGCGAGCGGCGGCACCTGCTCGCTGACCAGGTGCGCGGACTGCGTCCTGGCGTCGCTGTCGACGTCGGTGCCGCCGGCGGGGGCAACACCCGGGTGCTGCGTGACCTCGGGTGGCGTGCCGTGCCGCTGGAGTACGGCTCCGACGGAGCCGAGGTGGCCGCCGCGCGCGGTCTCGCGGTCGTGCGCGGTGACGCCACCGCCCTGCCGTTCGCCGACGCCAGCATCGACCTGGTTGTCGCGTTCGACGTGCTCGAGCACCTGGTCGACGACGACCTCGCGGCACGCGAGGTGATGCGGGTGCTGCGACCCGGCGGTCACTTCCTGGTTGCCGTGCCCGCCGACCCACGGCTGTGGTCGGCGCACGACGAGGCCGTCGACCACGTCCGGCGGTACACCCGACCCACACTGACGACCTTGCTCGCCCGGGCGGGCTTCGACCAGGGGCCGATGCACAGCTGGAACGTGCTGCTGCGTCCGGTGGTGGCGGCCCGCCGGCGCGTCACGACAGGCAGCGACCTCGAGCGACTGCACCCGCTGGTCAACCGCGGACTGCGCGCGGTGGTCACGGCCGAGCGCTACCTACCGGTGCGCGGCCTGCCCGGGGTCTCGCTCATGGTCAGCGCCCGACGTCCCTGAGCGGGCGGTCTGCGCCGAGTCGTAGGCGACGAAGTAGGACGGGCGCCCCTGCAGCTGGGTGTACATGCGGCCGACGTACTCACCGAGCAGACCGAGGCACAGCAGCTGCACGGCGCCGACGGCGGCGACCACGACGAAGGTCGAGGTCCACCCCGGCGCCGTGTGGCCGGTGACGAAGGACAGCAGTGCGAACAGCAGCAGCAGCGCGGCGGCCAGACCACCCAGCAGGCCGAACCAGGTGGCGAGGCGCAGCGGGGCGATCGAGAAGCCGGTGAGCCCGTCGACGCTGAGCCGCAGCATCTTGGCCAGCGGGTACTTCGATCGGCCGGCCGCGCGGTGCTCGCGGCGGTACCCGTGGCTCACGGAGGGGAAGCCCAGGGCGGGCACGACCAGCCGCAGCACACGGTTCTGCTCAGGCAGCACGTTGACCGCATCGACCGTGGCGCGGCTCATCAACCGGAAGTCACCGGCCTGGGCGGGCCCCGCGCTGCCGGCGACGCGGCCGATCACGCCGTAGAACGCGCGCGCCGTGACCCGCTTGAAGACCGAGTCGGTGCTGCGGTCGGTGCGCACGCCGTACACGACGTCGGCGCCCTGCGAGCGGGCCGCCTGCAGCATCGGCCCGATCACCTCCGGCGGATCCTGCAGGTCGGCGTCCAGGCTCACCACCCAGTCGCCAGTGGCTCGCACCAGCCCGGCCGACAGGGCCGCCTGGTGACCGCTGTTGGCCCGCAGGCGCACCACCCGCAGCGCCGGCCACTCGCGCCGCAGGCGCTCGAGCAGCGCGGGGGTGGCATCGGTGCTGCCGTCGTCCACGACCAGCACCTCGTAGTCCTCACCGAGCGCCTCGAGCGCCGGACGCAGCCGCGCCGCGAACAGCGGAAGCACCTCGGCCTCGTCGTAGACGGGGACCACCACGCTGAGCGCGGGTCCGCCTGGGGCGCCTGCGGTGGTGATGGCCGGCTCCTTCACGACGGGTGGACGGGCTTCTGACAGACTGTACGCGGACGTCGGGCCCGCCTCGGGCGCGACGAGGACGGAGCGGTTGATGACGAACGTGCTGGTGCGCGCTGCAGGGACCACCGGTCAGACCGGGTCGGCGCTGCCGTACTCGCCCGCGACCTTCGGGGTCATCGCGCTGATCGTCTTCGTCGCCCTGCTCGGGCTCACCTGGTCGTTCCGAGGCACCAGCAACCGTCACCGCTAGCCCCGTGAGTCAGCCCGGCGCGCCGCGTCGCCGGCTCGGGGTCATGGGCGGCACCTTCGACCCGATCCACCACGGACACCTGGTGGCCGCGAGCGAGACGGCAGCCGTGTTCGGCCTCGACGAGGTGGTGTTCGTCCCGACCGGCGACCCGTGGCAGAAGTCCGACGTCCCCGTCAGCCCGGCGGAGCAGCGCTATCTCATGACCGTCATCGCGACCGCCTCCAACCCCGGGTTCACGGTCAGCCGGGTCGACATCGACCGCCCGGGGCCGACGTACACGATCGACACGCTGCGCGACCTGGCGGCCGCCCACCCCGACGCCGAGCTGTTCTTCATCACCGGCGCGGACGCGCTGGCGCAGATCCTGTCCTGGCGCTCGGCCGACGAGCTGTTCGCCCTCGCCCACTTCATCGGGGTCAGCCGCCCGGGCTACGAGCCCGTCGACCTCGCGGCCTTCCCGGACGGCGCCGTCACCCTGCTGCAGGTGCCGGCGCTCGCCATCTCCTCGAGCGACTGCCGCGAACGTGTCGGCCGGGGGGATCCGGTCTGGTATCTCGTACCGGACGGGGTCGTGCAATACATCGAGAAGCGACGGC
>JBKJTJ010000033.1:0-5143 GCA_046590855.1 Actinomycetota bacterium | reverse complement strand
GTGATCCACCTCAAGACCCTGCACCTGGGGCCCGAGGAGCTGCTCGTCGCCGCCAAGATCGAGGTGGACGCCGGCGAGTCGGCGGCCGAGGTGGCGCGGGCGATCAACGCCGCCGAGCAGCGGGTGCGGGCCGTCGAGCCCATCGCTCGGCAGATCTACCTCGAGCCGGACCTGCGTCGCACCGCGCCGCAGGCCGACGCGCAGCCCGCGACGCGCTAGTCTGGGAACGTTCCGGCGTCGGTGATGCCGTCGGCCCAGAGGGGCCGCGCCGGGGTGCGTCCAGCGGCCTGCCTGCGCACGCCCGGTGTCGACGTACCCGCCATCACGCCAGAACCCACCCCCACGAAGGGATCAGCATGACCACCACCACCACGTTCGACTACCAGGTGCGCGACCTCGCGCTCGCCGAGGCCGGCCGGCACCAGATCCGCCTCGCCGAGCACGAGATGCCGGGCCTGATGGCCCTGCGCGAGGAGTTCGGCCCCACCCAGCCGCTGAAGGGCGCCCGCATCGCCGGGTCGCTGCACATGACGGTGCAGACCGCCGTCCTGATCGAGACCCTCGTCGCGCTCGGCGCCGAGGTGCGCTGGGCCTCGTGCAACATCTTCTCGACCCAGGACGAGGCCGCCGCGGCGGTCGTCGTCGGGCCGAACGGCACCGTCGACGACCTGCAGGGCGTCCCGGTGTTCGCCTGGAAGGGCGAGACGCTCGAGGAGTACTGGGCCTGCACCGTCAAGGTGCTGACCTGGCCGGGCGAGGGCCCGAACATGATCCTGGACGACGGCGGCGACGCCACCCTGCTCGTGCACAAGGGCAAGGAGTTCGAGCGCACCGGCGTCGTCCCCTCGACCACCGAGGACGACAGCGACGAGTACCGCGTCATCCTCTCGGTGCTGCGCGATTCGCTCGCCACCGAGCCGGGCAAGTGGACCGCCATCGCCGACGGCATCCTCGGCGTCACCGAGGAGACCACGACCGGCGTCCACCGCCTGTACGAGTTCGCCGAGGCCGGCACCCTGCTGTTCCCGGCGATCAACGTCAACGACTCGGTCACCAAGTCCAAGTTCGACAACAAGTACGGCACCCGGCACTCGCTGATCGACGGCATCAACCGGGCCACCGACGTGCTGATCGGCGGCAAGGTGGCGGTCGTGGCCGGCTACGGCGACGTGGGCAAGGGCAGCGCCGAGTCGCTGCGCGGCCAGGGCGCCCGCGTCATCGTCACCGAGATCGACCCGATCTGCGCGCTGCAGGCGGCGATGGACGGCTACCAGGTTGCGACCCTCGAGGACGTCCTCGAGACGGCCGACATCTTCATCACCGCCACCGGCTGCTTCGACGTCATCACCGCCGAGCAGATGTCTCGCATGAAGCACCAGGCGATCGTCGGCAACATCGGCCACTTCGACAACGAGATCGACATCGCGGGGCTGGCCAAGTTCCCCGGCGTCACCCGCGTCGAGATCAAGCCGCAGGTGCACGAGTGGCACTTCGAGGCCACGGCCGACCGCCCGGAGCACAGCATCATCATGCTGTCGGAGGGTCGCCTGCTGAACCTCGGCAACGCCACCGGGCACCCGAGCTTCGTCATGTCGAACTCGTTCGCCAACCAGACGATCGCCCAGATCGAGCTGTTCACCAAGCGCTCGGACTACGACACCCAGGTCTACGTGCTGCCCAAGCACCTGGACGAGAAGGTCGCGCGGCTGCACCTGGACGCCCTCGGCGTCCGGCTCACCGAGCTCAGCAAGGTGCAGGCCGAGTACCTCGGCCTCGACGTGGCCGGCCCGTACAAGCCGGAGCACTACCGCTACTGATCCACACCGCGGGCCCCATCCCCCCGCACTTGCGTGACGAAGTGCCGCCACTCCTTCGGGGGTGGCGGCACTTCGTGCAGCAAGTGCCGGGTGGGGGATCGGGTCAGGGGGTGGTTACGCGGGCGAGCGAGGCGTCGACCGAGTCCAGCCCGGCGAGCCTCGTGCGGGCCGCCTGCTCGCGAGCCAGCCGCAGCTCGTCGCGGCGGCGCCGCTCGGCGAGGACGGCGGCCAGGAACGCCTCGGGGTGGGTGGCCGCCGGCGGTGGCGGCGACACGTGCAGCGCCACCGATCGGGCCAGCTGCAGCGCCAGCGCCTGCCGCGACGCCGGGTGCAGGGTCGCGGCACGAGCGAGCAGCTGACGCACCGACAGCGCCATGCCGTCGGGGAGCCGGCCGATGTCGGCGTGGGTGACCCACCCGACCAGGTGGGGCGGCACCTGGGCGACCGGGGCGGCCGTCACGGTGCCGCGCTCGCGCACGACGTAGGTGCCGGCGACCAGGTCACCGAAGCGCTTGCCGGTGGGCGAGCCCAGCGAGCAGATCAGGGCCGGCGCACCCATCAGCAGCAGGATCTCGACCACGCCGACCAGTGCGCGGATCAGCGCGTGCCGGAACCGGATCGGTCCGCCGTCGTCGCGCACCGTGCGCAGCCCGAGGGCCAGCTTGCCGAGGGTGCGGCCGCGGGTGAGGGTCTCGACGACGGTAGGCAGGCCGACCACGACCAGCACCACGAGGGTCAGGCTGAGCGCTGCGGCGGCTGCGCCGTCCAGCCCGGTGACGAGGCGGTCCGCGCCGATGAGCAGCCCGGCCAGCACGACGCCCTCGACCACCAGGTCGATCGCGCCGCCCACCGCCCGTGAGGCGAACGACGCCGGCCGCAGGTCGAGCCGGACGCCCTCGCCGGTCACCACCTCGCTCATGGCCGAAGGTTACGCTCACCGCGTGGACCTGGACGCCTACGTCACCGTGCACCGGGACGAGTGGGCGCGCCTGGAGACGTTGAGCAGGCGGCGCCGGCTGACCGGCGAGGAGGCCGACGAGCTGATCGCGCTGTACCAGCGCGTGGCGACCCAGCTGTCCGTCGTCCGCTCGGCCGCGCCCGACCCGGCGCTGGTCGCGCGGCTGTCGACCCTGGTGGCGCGCGGTCGGGCGGCGGCGACCGGCAGTCACAACCCTGCCTGGCGCGACGTCGCCCGGTTCTTCGTCCAGACGTTCCCCGCCGCGCTCTACCGCACCCGCCGGTGGTGGGGGACCGCGGCGCTGGCGTCGGTGGCGGTGGGCGTCGGGGTGGGCTGGTGGGTGGCCTCGGACCCTCAGGCGCAGGCGGCCGTCGCCTCTCCCGCGCAGGTGAAGGCTCTGGTGCAGAACGACTTCGCGTCGTACTACTCCGAGTTCGCCGCGGGCAGCTTCGCGGCGAAGGTGTGGACCAACAACGCCTGGGTGGCCGCGCTGTGCATCGCCGCAGGCGTGCTGGGGCTGCCGGTGGTCTACGTCGTGCTGAACAACGCCGTCAACGTGGGCCTGGTCGGTGGTCTGATGGCCGCCAACGGTCGCCTCGACCTGTTCTTCGGGCTGATCCTGCCGCACGGGATGCTCGAGCTGACCGCCGTGTTCGTCGCCGCCGGCACCGGCCTGCGGCTGTTCTGGGCGTGGGTCGACCCCGGCCCGCGCACCCGTGCGCAGGCGCTGGGCGCCGAGGGTCGGGCGGCGGCGTCCATCGTCCTGGGCCTCGTGGTCGTGCTCGCGGTCTCGGGGGTCATCGAGGCGTTCGTGACGCCGTCCCCGCTGCCGACCTGGGCGCGGATCGGCGTCGGCGGCCTGGCCGAGGTGCTGTTCCTCACCTACGTGTTCACGCTCGGACGTCTCGCGGCTCGCGCCGGGTCGACCGGCGACCTGGACGCCGACCTGGTGGGCGACGCGCTGCCCGTCACGGGGTGACGATCGTCTCAGCGTCTCGGGGCTGCACCCAGGAGTCCGAGCGTTAGGCTCGTCCAGGCCGCAGGTTGAGATGGCGGTCTCACGAGCTGATACGGGGATGGTGTGACCACCGCGGGGACGGACGTCGGTGCGGCCCGGCGGTGGGCCATGCTGGCGGCCGCTGTCGCAGCCCAGGCGAGCTCGACGATCCTGGTCAACGGTGTCGCGTTCCTGCTGCCGGTGCTGCACACCAGATACGGCCTGAGCCTGGCCCGCGCGGGCCTGCTGGTAGCCCTTCCCTCGCTGGGGACGATGCTCACGCTGATCGCCTGGGGCGCAGTGGCGGACCGGTGGGGCGACCGGCTCGTGCTCGTGCTCGGTCTCGGGCTGACCGGCCTCGCGACCGCCGCGGCGTCCGCGTCCGCCGAGTCGGGGTGGGCGCTCGCCGTCTTCCTGCTGCTGGCGGGGGCCGCCGGGGCGAGCGCGAACGCCGCGAGCGGTCGGGTCGTGGTCGGGTGGTTCCCACCGCACCGGCGCGGGCTGGCCATGGGCATCCGGCAGTCCGCGCAGCCGCTCGGCGTCGCGATCGCGGCCCTGGTCTTGCCCGGCGTCGCGGCGGCGTCCGGGATCGGGGCGGCCCTGCTGCTGCCCGCGGCCGCCACCGGTGCGGTGGCGGTGGGGTGCGCGCTCGTGGTGGTCGACCCGCCGCGCGCGTCCCGTGCCGCGGCCGAACGCACGGGCGAGCTGGCCAACCCCTACCGCGCCGACCGGCGACTGGTGCGCATCCACGCGGTGTCGGTGCTGCTCGTGGTCCCCCAGTTCACCGTCATGACCTTCGCGCTGGTGTGGCTGGTGGGTGAGCGCGACTGGTCACTGACCGCGGCGGGCGCGCTGGTCGCGGGTGCCCAGGTGCTGGGGGCGGTCGGGCGCCTCGCCGCCGGGGTCTGGTCAGACCGGGTGGGCAGCCGCCTGCGCCCCCTGCGCGCGGTGGCAGTCGGCGCCGCGGTGACCATGGCGGCCCTCGCCGTCACCGACCCGCTACCCGGGCCCTGGGCCGTGGTGCTCCTGGTCGTCGCCACGGTCGTGACCGTCGCCGACAACGGGCTGGCGTTCACCTCGGTCGCCGAGATCGGCGGCCCGTGGTGGGCCGGCCGGGCCCTGGGGGCGCAGAACACCGCGCAGTTCTTCGCCGCCGCGACGGTGCCGCCGATCGTGGGTGCGCTGATCGGCGGCGCCGGGTACGCGCTCACGTTCGGGGTCGTCGCGCTGCTGCCGCTGCTCGCGGTGCCGCTGGTGCCGGTCGAGGCCCGCCCGGGTGCGGCCGGAGGGTCGGATCAGAGGCGGCCGGCGGCCTTGAGGGCCAGGTAGCGGTCGGCGAGGGCCGGCGGCAGCTGGTCGGGGGTCGCGTCG
>JBKJTJ010000325.1:0-14361 GCA_046590855.1 Actinomycetota bacterium | reverse complement strand
GCAGCAGGTGCGTGGCGGTGTGATTGCGCCCGGTATCGCGACGACGGCCTGCGGGGACGCGAGCCGTCACCTGACCAAAGTGCAGCTGGCCGTGCAGGCGACCCACGGCGGCGATGCGCCCCTCCACCTTTCGCACCTCATCCACGTCCACGCGCCATCCGTCACCAACGATCTCTCCATGATCGGAGACCTGGCCGCCGGACTCCGCGTAGAACGGTGTCTCCCGAAGCATCACCGCCACGCGGTCATTCGCCAGCCGGCGCACCGCTGCAATAACGGTAGTGATCTCGATGGCGTCGTAGCCGACGAACTGCACGTCGGAGGTACCGCCGGTGCGCTCCCACTGTTCCAGATCCGACAGCTCGTCGGCTGAGACTTCGAGGCGCTTCGACTTGCGCTCCTCCTTTGATTGCGTGCGCTGTCCGTCGAGCGCGCGCTCGAACTCCGCGATGTCCACCACGTAGCCGCGCTCGCGGGCCATCAACTGGGTCAGGTCGATGGGGAAGCCAAACGTGTCATACAGCCGGAAGGCATCTTCCCCACTGACCGTGCCGCGAATGTCGCTGCCACCCTGCGAGCTGTGCAGCGGGGCGAGCGACTCGAACCGCGCCATGCCGCCATCGATGGTGGCGAGAAAGCGCTCCTCCTCCAAGCGCGTCGTGTCGAGGATGTGCGTCGCGCGCTGCGCCAGTTCCGGATAGTGGGCGGACATCGTTTCGATGACGGTGCGCACGACCTCCACCAAGGTTGGTTCGCGGCGGCCCAGGAGCCAGGCGTGTCGCACGGCGCGACGCAGAATGCGGCGCAGCACGTAGCCGCGTCCCTCGTTGGACGGAAAAACTCCGTCCGCCAGCAGGAACGCGACGGCGCGCGCGTGATCGGCCAACACACGAAAGGAGCTGTAGCTGGCGCGAAGAACGGAGTCGGGTCCCACCGCCGCCGATCGCTGCACGACTCGCGATCCGTGATCGTACTGGTGCTCGAACCGGTCGTTCGCCGCATTGGCGACATAGGGAATATCGCCGCCCAGTGCACGCTCGACCGACGCGATCAGGGGGGCGAAGACGTCGCTGTGATAGTTGTTGGACTTGCGCTGCAGGATGGCAGCGAGCCGCTCCAGCCCCAGCCCCGTGTCCACCGAGGGCTTCGGCAGCGACACAAGGGTTCCGTCGGGCTGGCGATCGAACTGCATGAAGACGTTGTTCCAGAACTCCAGGAAACGTCCGGACTCTGCGCCTTCGACGAACTCCTCGACGGAGAAATCGCGGCGCGCACGATCCGCCCACGCGGTACCCTCCGTCCCGGCAGGCGCGACCCAGTCGTCTGTGACATGCGCTTGATCGACGAAGATTTCCGAGCACGGACCACATGGACCGGTGTCCGCCATCTGCCAGAAGTTGTCCGCTTCGCCCAGCCCGTAGATCCGCGAATCCGGCAAGCCCGCGATCTCCCGCCAGAGCGCACGCGCCTCGTCGTCGTCCTTGAAGACGGTCACGCGCAGATGCTCGGGATCCATCCCCATTTCGACGGTCACGAACTCCCACGCGAAGCGGATGGCATCGCGCTTGAAGTAATCGCCAAAGGAGAAGTTGCCGAGCATCTCGAAGAAGGTGTGATGCCGGGCGGTGTGGCCTACTTGCTCCAGGTCGTTGTGCTTGCCGCCCGCGCGCACACACTTCTGCGATGTGGCCGCCCGGCGGCCGAAGTCGGGATGCTCGAGTCCGAGGAACACCTTCTTGAAGGGAACCATCCCCGCGTTGACGAACAGCAGGGTGGGATCGCTGGCGGGGACGAGCGACGCGCTCGGCCGGCGCACATGCTGCTGCCGTTCGAAATAGTGGAGAAAACGCTCACGGATCTCGGCGGCTTTCATAGCGCGCAATATACCGGATGCGCGCCAAGGCTCTCAAGTGAACGTCGCGCCGCCGACTGCGATGTCAGTCCTCGTCGGGCGCTTCCGGATCGTCGGCGCCTTCCTGCTCCACCGATTCCGAGAGCACGGTCGCAATGGCACGCTTGATGTCCTCGTGATCGTAACCACGGCGCGCGAGAAAATTGTACAGCCGGCGCTTCCGGACGTCCGGATCCAGCCTGGCGAGCGATTGCGCTTTTCGCCGGGCGATGCGCTCGATGATCGCCCCGGTGTCGATGCTTTCGTCGGACACGACATCCGCGATTGCTTCGTCAGCCACGTCGCGCGCCACGCCACGCTTGAACAGTTCCTGCTGCATGCGACGGCGCGAGTGTCCCGGACCGCTCATCTTGCTGCGCGTGAGCTGCCGAGCGTAGTCGGCGTCATTCAGGAGCCCGAGCTCGATGAGTTGCTGGATGGCCATCTCGGCCAGTTCGGGCGGTTCCCCCTTGAGCACCAGACGCCGCTTGAGATCACCCGCTGACCGCGGTGATGCGGCCAGCAGCCCGACGGCGCGATCATAGGTGCTCAGCTTGGCGGCATCGTGCTCGACCGCCAGGCGGATATCGTCGTACTCAACTCCAACTGCCAGCGACAGACGCTCGATAGTCTCGACTCCGATGACCGCCGTCGGCGTGCCATCGACCGCTATGCTGAAGCGAGTCGCCTGTGCTGACGTGGGGACGATGGCGGTGACAGTGGACATCAGCGCCATCGCCGGCGGCTATTCGTCAGCCGTTTCACCGTCAGTGCCGGCATCGGGCGAAGCCGTGATGCCAAGCACCACCTTCACCTTTTCCTCGATCTCGGCGAGCATGACCGGATTGTCCTTGAGGAACAGCTTCGCGTTCTCGCGGCCCTGTCCGATTTTCTGGCCGTTATAGCTGTACCACGCACCCGACTTGTCGATGATGTTCGCCTCGGCCCCAATGTCCACGAGCAGCGACGTGTGGCTGATGCCCTCGGCGTGCATGATATCGAACTCCGCCTGCTTGAACGGCGGTGCAACCTTGTTCTTCACCACCTTCACGCGCACATGCGA
Source organism: Actinomycetota bacterium (assembly GCA_046590855.1). Classification (GTDB taxonomy): domain Bacteria; phylum Actinomycetota; class Actinomycetes; order Actinomycetales; family Angustibacteraceae; genus JACMOY01. The sequence continues at coordinate 11,407 of JBKJTJ010000325.1, read as the reverse complement.
GCCGACGATCTCCTCCTTTTCCTTCACCGGCCCAATGCGACGGATGTCGAGACGAACCGACGCATAGAACTTGAGCGCCTTGCCACCCGTGGTCGTCTCGGGGCTGCCGAACATCACGCCGATCTTCTCGCGCAGCTGGTTGATGAAGATCGCCGTGGTGTTGGAGTTGCTCAGCGCGCCGGTGATCTTGCGCAGCGCCTGCGACATCAGCCGGGCCTGCAGCCCCACGTGGCTGTCACCCATCTCGCCCTCGATCTCGGCGCGCGGCACCAGGGCGGCCACCGAGTCGATGACGATGATGTCGAGCGCACCCGAGCGGATCAGCATGTCGGCGATCTCGAGCGCCTGCTCACCGGTGTCGGGCTGGGAGACCAGCAGCGCGTCGGTGTCGACGCCGAGCTTCTTGGCGTACTCGGGGTCGAGTGCGTGCTCGGCGTCGATGAACGCCGCGATGCCGCCCATCTTCTGGGCGTTGGCCACGGCGTGCAGCGCGACCGTCGTCTTGCCGGAGGACTCCGGTCCGTAGATCTCGACCACGCGGCCCCGGGGCAGGCCCCCGATGCCGAGCGCGATGTCGAGCGCGACCGAGCCGGTCGGGATGACCTCCAGCGGCGCTCGGACCTCGTCGCCCAGGCGCATGACCGAGCCCTTGCCGAACTGCTTGTCGATGTTGGAGAGCGCTGCTTCCAGCGCCTTCTCGCGGTCCGCGGGAGCGGGCATGTCCTCACCTGTCCGTCTGCGGTCGGGCCAGCCGACCGGGGTCCTGTTTGGCGTCAGGAGCGACGCTAGGCGACGCCACCGACATCCCCACCGACCGACGTCCGGAACTGTGGACGACGGGACGGGCCGAGGATCTGTGGACGAGCCTAACCCGAACAGGTGTTCGACCCAGGAAGGTTGCGCGGCGTGTCGACCCGCTCGGCGGAACGGCTCAGGCCGACAGCGCGGCCTTCACCGCCACGACGGGGCACTCGGCGTCCAGCAGCACCTGCTGGGCCGTGCTGCCGGTGATGAGCTTGCCGACCGGCGAGCGCCGGCGCAGCCCGATCACGATCAGGTCCGCCGCGGACTCGTTCGCGGCGGCGAGGATCTCGTCGGCCGCCGAGCGACCCTCGACCGGCTGACGCACCTCGTGCTCGATCCCCCGCGCAGTCAGCTGAGCGGTCAGCGCGTCCAGGTCGCGCGGGTCGGCGAAGCTGGGGTCGGCGTAGTTGCCGTGGTGACCGGTGTTGATGACGACGAGGCGGCTGGTGGTCAAGGTCGCCTGCTCGATGGCGTAGTCGACGGCCGCGAGCCCCTCGGCGCTCGGGATGTAGCCCACGACGATGATCATGCGAACCTCCGGTGGTGGACGGGTGACCCGTGACGGGCGCAGCCACCCGCGACGTCGTCAGGTGCCGAGGGCATCGTGCTCGCGGCGGGTGACCTCGCGCAAGCCGGTCCAGGGGCCGCCGGGGAGCGCGGGCCAGCACAAAAGGTCACGATTCGGTAGTCCGCGCAACCGCGACCGCCATCCACACGTCATGATTCCAGCAGGGCGTCGTTCGCGGCGCCGCCACGACCGGCCGAAGGAAGAGACCCATGCCTGTGCACTCCACCACGCCTCGCCCCCGCCGCAGGGTGTCCCTGCTGGTCGCGTCCACGGTGCTCGCGACCGCCGCGGGCCTGGTCCCCGCGACGTCGGCGAGCGCGGCTGGCAGCCCCACCCCCGCCACGGTGCGCGCCGCCGCCACGCCGTGGGCCGCGACCTGGACGACCACCCTGCGCTCGGGCGTCAAGGGCTCGGCCGTGCGCGAGGCCCAGCTGCGGCTCAAGGCGCTCGGTTACTGGGTCGGCCCCACGGACGGCGAGTACGGCTCGCAGACCCAGCAGGCGGTCCTCGCGATGCAGAAGACCGCGGGCTCGCCGCGCACCGGGGTCATCGGCCGGGTCGAGCGCAACATCCTGACGGCCGGCATCCGCCCGCAGGCACGCACCACGACCGGCTCGACCCTCGAGATCGACCTGAAGCGTCAGCTGCTGCTCGTGGTGGTGGGCGGGCGCACCCGGTGGGCGTTCAACACCTCGACGGGCAGCGGCCGCTACTACTACCAGGACGGCGTCCGCCACCGCGCGACGACGCCCCGAGGCCACTTCTCGGTGACTCGCCAGATCGACGCTCCCCATCTGTCACCGCTCGGGCTGCTTTTCCGGCCGAAGTACTTCTACAGCGGCTACGCGGCGCACGGGTCGTCGAGCATCCCCGCGTCCCCGGCCTCGCACGGCTGCGCGCGGGTCAGCAACTCGGCCATCAACTACCTGTGGGCCTCGGGCCTGATGCCGATCGGACGTCGGCTGTGGGTGTACTGAGCGACACCGTCGACTGACCGCTAGGGCCCGACGACCTTGCGCGGTCGGCGCGGGCGCCCGGGCTTCTCGGGCGCCCCCCAGCGTCGGTCCGCCGGCACCTGCATCGCGTCGCACAGGGCCTCCCACACCTCGCGCGGGGTGTCCCCGGCCGCCAGGGCCTGCTCGGCGGTGCGGTCGCCGAGCCCGTCCACGACCAGGTCGCGAGCCAGCGTCCGCGCGTAGGCGCTGCCGAACTCGCCGTCCATCAGGTCCCAGAAGTGGCTGTGCCGCACGCGCCAACGATCGCACGAGGTGTGGCTGTCGGTGCCGGGTGTCACGATGGCGGACGTGAGCGAGACGGACGGCGACGGGGCGCTGAGCGGCGAGGACGTCCTGGCCCGGTTCTCGCCGGCCACCCGGGCCTGGTTCACCGGGGCGTTCGCCGCCCCGACGCCGGCGCAGGTCGGCGCGTGGGACGCGGTCAGCCGCGGCGACCACGCCCTGGTCGTCGCACCGACCGGGTCGGGCAAGACGCTGTCGGCGTTCCTGTGGGCGCTGGACCGGGTCGCGTCCAGTCTCCCGCCGGCCGAGCCGCTGCGCCGGTGCCGGGTGCTGTACGTCTCGCCGCTCAAGGCGCTCGCGGTCGACGTCGAGCGCAACCTGCGGGCACCCCTGACCGGCATCCGGCACGCGGCGTCGCGGCTCGGGCTCCCCGTGCCCGACGTCACCGTCGGCGTCCGCTCGGGCGACACCTCCAGCGCCGACCGGCGCACGCTCGCCCGCACTCCCCCCGACGTGCTCATCACGACCCCCGAGTCGTTGTTCCTGGTGCTCACCTCCAAGGCCCGCGAGGCGCTCGCCGGGGTCGACACCGTCGTCCTGGACGAGGTGCACGCGGTGGCCGGCACCAAGCGCGGTGCGCACCTGGCGATCACCCTCGACCGCCTCGACGCGCTGCTCGAGCGACCCGCCCAGCGGATCGGGCTGTCCGCCACGGTGCGCCCGGTCGATGAGGTCGGCCGCTTCCTCACCGGCGGCCGCCCGGTGACCATCGTGCAGCCGCCGTCGGCCAAGCAGGTCGAGCTGCGGGTCGTCGTCCCCGTCCCCGACCTCGGCGCGATCGGCGAGCCCACCGACGACCTGTCCGGTGCTGCCGCCGGCGACCCCAAGCGGGCATCCATCTGGCCGCACGTCGAGGAGCGCGTCGTCGACCTGGTGGCCGAGCACCGCTCGACCATCGTCTTCGCGAACTCCCGTCGCCTCGCCGAGCGGCTGACCGCCCGGCTGAACGAGGTGTGGGCCGAGCGGTTGGCCGCCGCTGAGCCGCCGGACGGCGACGACCCCCCCGACGCGACTGCCTCGGCGGCGGCACCCGCCCAGGTGATGGCCCAGGCGGGTGCGGCCGCCGGCGCCGCCCCGGTGCTCGCCCGCGCCCACCACGGGTCGGTGAGCAAGGAGCAGCGGGCCCTGATCGAGGACGACCTGAAGTCCGGCCGGCTGCCGGCCGTGGTCGCCACCAGCTCGCTCGAGCTCGGCATCGACATGGGTGCGGTCGACCTCGTGGTCCAGGTCGAGTCGCCCCCCAGCGTGGCCTCGGGACTGCAGCGGGTGGGCCGCGCAGGTCACCAGGTGGGTGCGATCTCGCGCGGGGTCGTGTTCCCAAAGTTCCGCGGCGACCTCGTGCAGACGGCGGTCGTCGTCGAGCGGATGCGCACCGGCGCCATCGAGGCGCTGCGCGTGCCCACCAACCCACTGGACGTGCTGGCCCAGCAGATCGTCGCGATGCTCGCGATGGACGACTGGACGGTCGACGACGTCGAGGCGCTCGTGCGCCGCTCGGCCCCGTTCGCGGCGCTGCCGCGCAGCGCCCTGGAGGCCGTGCTCGACATGCTCGCCGGCCGCTACCCCAGCGAGGACTTCGCCGAGCTGCGCCCGCGGATCGTCTGGGACCGGCTGACCGACGTCCTGACCGCCCGGCCGGGAGCCCAGCGCCTCGCCGTCACGAGCGGCGGGACGATCCCCGACCGCGGGCTGTACGGCGTGTTCCTCGCCGGCGCCAAGGGGCCCGGCCGGCGGGTCGGCGAGCTGGACGAGGAGATGGTCTACGAGTCCCGCGTCGGGGACGTCTTCACTCTCGGTTCCTCGTCGTGGCGGATCGAGGAGATCACCCACGACCAGGTGCTGGTGACCCCCGCGCCCGGCCAGCCGGGCAAGCTGCCGTTCTGGCACGGCGACGCCCTCGGCCGCCCGGCCGAGCTCGGCCGGGCGGTGGGCGCCTTCGTCCGCGAGGTGGTCGCCCTGAGCCCGGACGACGCCCGCGCCCGCGTCGCCGCAGCCGGGCTCGACGAGTGGGCCTGCGACAACCTGCTCGCCTACCTCGCCGAGCAGAAGCTGGCCACCGGCCACGTCCCCGACGACCGCACCATCGTCGTCGAGCGGTTCCGCGACGAGCTCGGCGACTGGCGGGTCGTCGTCCACTCCCCCTTCGGCGCCCAGGTGCACGCCCCGTGGGCGCTGGCGCTGACGGCGCGCATGCGCGAGCGCTTCGGGGTCGACGTCCAGGCCATGCACGGCGACGACGGGCTGGTGCTGCGGCTGCCCGACGTCGAGCTCGAGGACGGCGCGGCGCCCGACGTCGCCGACCTTGTGGTGCTGGAGGCCGACGACGTCGACGCGGTGGTCACCGAGCAGATCGGCGGCTCGGCCCTGTTCGCCAGCCGCTTCCGCGAGTGCGCCGCCCGGGCGCTGCTGCTGCCCCGCCGGCGTCCCGGGGCCCGCTCACCGCTGTGGCAGCAGCGCCAGCGGGCCGCCCAGCTGCTCGAGGTGGCCAGCCGCTACACCGACTTCCCGATCGTGCTCGAGACGGTTCGCGAGGTGCTGCAGGACGTCTTCGACGTGCCCGGCCTCGAGGCGCTGATGCGCGACCTCGCCGCCCGCCGCGTGCGCGTCGTCGAGGTCGAGACCAGCTCACCGTCCCCGTTCGCCCGCAGCCTGCTGTTCGGGTACGTCGCCCAGTTCCTCTACGAGGGCGACTCCCCCCTGGCCGAGCGCCGGGCGGCGGCCCTGTCGCTCGACCCCACCCTGCTGGCCGAGCTGCTCGGCCGCGGCGAGGGGGCCGCGCTGCGCGACCTGCTCGACCCGCAGGCGCTCGAGCGCACCGAGCGCGAGCTGCAGCGGCTGACCGACGAGCGCCAGGCCCGCCACGGCGAGGACGTCGCCGACCTGCTGCGGGTGCTCGGGCCGCTCACCACCGACGAGGTCGCGCTGCGCTCGCGCACCCCTGCCGAGGCCGGGCACCAGCTCGTGGCCCTGGAGGACACCCGCCGGGTGATCCGGGTGCGGATCGCCGGCGAGGAACGCTGGGCGGCCGTCGAGGACGCCGCCCGGCTGCAGGACGCCCTCGGTGCGCCGCTGCCCGTCGGGGTGCCCGAGGTCTTCCTCGAGCCGGTGCCCGACCCGCTCGGCGACCTGCTCTCGCGCCACGCCCGCACCCACGGGCCCTTCACCGTCGTCGAGGCAGCCGCCCGGTTCGGCCTCGGTACGGCCGTGGCGGGCGCCGCCCTCACCCGGCTGGTCAGCTCGGGCCGCCTGGTCGAGGGCGAGCTGCGCCCGGGCGGTCAGGGCCTCGAGCTGTGCGACGCCGAGGTGCTGCGCATCCTGCGCCGGCGGTCGCTGGCCACGCTGCGCTCGCAGGTCGAGCCGGTCGCCGCCGACGACCTGGCCCGGTTCCTGCCGGCCTGGCAGGGCGTCGGCGGCAACCTGCGCGGCGTCGACGGGCTGCTGCGCGTCGTCGAGCAGCTGGCCGGAGCGGTGCTGCCCGCCAGCGCGCTCGAGACCCTCGTGCTGCCCGGCCGCCTCGTCGGGTGGTCACCGGGGCTGCTGGACGAGCTGACCACCGCCGGCGAGGTGCTGTGGTGCGGGCACGGCACCCTGCCCGGCGACGACGGGTGGGTCTCGCTGCACCTGGCCGACAGCGCCCACCTGACCATGCCCACGCCCGCCGACCTCGAGCTCGGTGACCTGCACCGCGGGATCCTGGCTGCGCTCGCCAGCGGCGGTGCGTACTTCTTCCGCTCGCTGTCCGACGCGGTCGGGTCCACCGACGACACCGCGCTCACCAGCGCGCTGTGGGACCTGGTGTGGTCGGGCCGGGTCACCGGTGACAGCCTCGCCCCGCTGCGGGCGCGGCTCGCCGGGGGCCGCACCGCCCACCGCACCTCGCGGGCGGGTCCGCGCACCACCCGGTACGCCGGCCGCCCCGGGCGCGGGCCGGGCCGACCCGGCCGCCCGAACCTGCCGTCCCGCAGCGGACCGCCCACGACGGCAGGCCGCTGGTCGCTGCTGCCGGACGTCGAGACCGACCCGACCGTGCGCGCCGCGGCGGTCGCCGAGACGCTGCTGGACCGGCACGGCGTCCTGACCCGGGGCGCCGTCGTCGCCGAGCGCACGCCCGGTGGGTTCGCGGCGACCTACCGCGTGCTCAGCGCGTTCGAGGACGCCGGACGCGTGCGCCGCGGCTACTTCGTCGAGGGTCTCGGGGCGGCGCAGTTCGCCACCGGGGGCGCCGTCGACCGGCTGCGCGCCGGCAGCACCCCGCTGGGGCCCACCGCCGGCGACGTCGAGCCCGGGCGCACCCTCGTCCTGGCCGCAGCCGACCCCGCCAACCCCTACGGCGCAGCCCTGCCGTGGCCGCAGCGTCCCACCGTCGAGGCCGCACCGGACGCCGCTGCTGACGCAGCCGCGACGTCGGCCACCGGCCACAAGGCGGCCCGCAAGGCCGGCGCGCTGGTCGTCATGACCGGGGGCGCCCTGGTGCTCTACGTCGAGCGTGGCGGCAAGTCCTTGCTGTCGTTCACCGACGACCCGGCGGCGCTCGCAGCGGCCGCCGACGCGCTGGCGCTGTCGGTGCGCGACGGAGCCCTGGGCCGCCTCACCGTCGAGCGCGCCGACGGCGCGGGGCTGCTCGGCTCCGACCACCCGCTCGCGGCGGCGCTCGAGCACGCCGGCTTCCACGCCACACCACGGGGGCTGCGCCTGCGTGCCTGAGCCCGTCCCGCCGACACCCTCGCCGCACCGGCTCGCGGGGTGCCCGCAGCTGGCGCAGGATGGGGACCATGCCTGAGGGAGACGTGGTCTGGCGCACCGCCGACCGGCTGCACCGGGCGCTGGCCGGTCGTGCGCTGGTCACCAGCGACCTGCGGTGGCCGTCGCTGGCCACCGTCGACCTCACCGGGCGCACGGTGACCGAGGTCGTCGCCCGCGGCAAGCACCTGCTGCTGCGCACCGACGGCGGCCCGCCGCTGACGCTGCACAGCCACCTGCGGATGGAGGGCTCGTGGCACGTCCACCGCACGGGGCAGCCATGGGGCACCTCCCGGTCCGAGGACCGCGTGCGCGCGGTGCTCGCCAACACCGAGTGGACCGCGGTGGGTCACCAGCTCGGGATGCTCGACCTGGTCGCGACGGCCGACGAGGGCTCGCTGGTGGGCCACCTGGGCCCGGACGTGCTCGGCCCCGACTGGGATGCCACCGCCGTGCTGACCACCTTGCGCTCCCAGCCCGACCGCGCCGTCGGGGACGCCCTGCTCGACCAGCGGGTCCTGGCCGGCGTCGGCACGATGTTCATGGCCGAGACGCTGTTCGTGCGCGGCCTGAGCCCGTGGACGCCGGTGCGCGAGGTGGCCGACCTCGAGGCCGTCGTCTCGACCGCCCACCGACTGCTGGACGCGAACCGGCACCGGGCCGTCCAGGCCACGACGGGCGACCTGCGACCGGGGCAGGCGACGTACGTGCACGCGCGTTCGGGTCGACCGTGTCGACGGTGCGGCACACCGGTGCGGGTGGCGATGATCGGCGCGGCGCCGCAGGCGCGGACCGCCTTCTACTGCCCGTCCTGCCAGCCGGGGCCGACGCCGACCGATGACGGCCGCAAGCAGCGTCCGCTGGGAGCGACGGCGCGACGCACCCGGTCGCCGTACCGAACCTGAGTCAGGCGGCGTTGACCAGCGGGCGGCGGGTGCCGACGGTGGGCAGGGCGGTCAGCGTGGTCTCGACCCGCTCGGCCACGGCGACCTTCTCGCTCACCTGGCTGAGCACGCGCGACAGCGGCAGGTCGAGGGCCCCGCAGATCGAGGCGAGCAGCTCGGAGGATGCCTCTTTCTGGCCACGCTCGACCTCGCTGAGGTAACCGAGCGAGACCCGAGCGGCAGCCGAGACCTCACGCAGGGTGCGGCTCTGCTGCTGGCGCTGCTCGCGCAGCACGTCGCCGATCTCCTGGCGCAGCAACACCATGACGCCTCCCGGTCTCGAGCAGACCCTCGCCCCCGCCTTCGGGGGTCACACCACGGTACCCCGTCGAGGGCCGCGTACACCGGTCGGCTCGACCGGATCAGGCCATCGGCTCAACGACCGAGGACCGGTGGACCTTCCCGGTCACCCCGCACAGCCGCGGCGAGCCGGGTGAGCGCGGTCAGCACCGTCGAGCGCCGGACGGCGGCGCGGTCGACCGGCTCGTCCACCGAGGCGTCCACCACGACGGTGGCACCCGGCGTCGCGACGGCGACCCAGACGGTGCCCGGCGGGTGGCCGTCCTGGGGGTCGGGACCGGCGACGCCGGTCGTGGCCACGCCGTAGTCGGCGCCGAGCCGGTCCCGCACGCCCTCGGCCATCGCTGCAGCGACCTGCGCGTCGACGGCGCCCACCCGGGCCAGCAGGTCGGCGTCCACGCCCAGCAGCCGGTGCTTGAGCTCGGTCGCGTACGCGATGACGCCGCCGCGGTAGACGGCGGATGCTCCCGGGACGGCGGTGACCGCCGCCCCGAGCCCGCCACCGGTCAGGGACTCGGCGGTGGCGACGGTGCGCCCGGCAGCCCGCAGCAGCGCCACCACCTGGGCCGCGGCGTCGCCCGGGGCCGGCTCGTGCACGTCGCTCACCGGTCGGTCTGGGCGCGCTCGCGGTCCGCCCGTCGGCGGTCGCGGGCGGCCCGTCGCGCCACCGTCAGGTCGCTGGTGCGGCGCAGGGCGACGGCCCGCAGCAGGTAGTCGGCACCCGTGACCAGGGTGACCACCAAGGCGACCGCCATGCCCACCCCGGCGACGTCGTGCAGCACCTCGCCGACCGGCAGGACGTAGAGCCCGATGGCGACCACCTGCAGCAGCGTCTTGGCCTTGCCGCCGCGGCTGGCGGCCATCACCCCGTGCCGGATCACCACCAGGCGCAGCACGGTGACGGCCAGCTCGCGCCCCAGGACCAGCACCGTGACCCACCAGGCGACCTCCCCCAGCACCGAGAGCCCGACCAGTCCCGCGGCCACCAGCGCCTTGTCGGCGATCGGGTCGGCGATCTTGCCGACGTCGGTGACCAGGCCTCGCCGGCGGGCCAGCTCACCGTCGTACCGGTCGGTGATCGCCGCGAGCGCGAAGACGGCGAACGCGGCCACCCGCCACCACGGACGCGTCCCGTCCTCGTGCATCAGCAGCACCCAGAACACCGGCACCAGCATCAGCCGCAGGCCGGTGAGCCCGTTGGCGAGGTTCCAGTTGCTGACCCCTGCGGGAGTCTCCGGCGACCTCACCCGAGCAACGGCTCGGCCACGAGGTCGACGCCCTCGCTGGCGACGACCGTGGCGCGGACGACGTCCCCGACGGCGAGCGCGCCCGCGGGCAACCGGGTGGTGCCGTCGACGTCGGGGCCCTGGTGCAGGGCGCGGCCGTGGGCGGCGGGTCCGTTCTCGTCCAGGGCGTCGATCTCCTCGACGAGCACCTCGACGACCTCACCGACGCGCTCCTCGGCGCGCTGGGAGGTGAGCTGCTCGACCAGGTCGGTGAGGCGCGACACCCGCTCGGCCACGACGTCCTCCGGCAGCTTGCCGTCGTACCCCTCGGCGGCCGTGCCGTCCTCGTCGCTGTAGCCGAACACCCCGACGACGTCCAGGCGCGCGGCGGTGAGGAACCGCTCGAGCTCGGCGACGTCGTCCTCGGTCTCACCGGGGAAGCCGACGATGACGTTGCTGCGAACCCCGGCCAGCGGCGCCGCGGCGCGCACCTGGTCGAGCAGGGTGAGGAACGACGGCGCATCACCGAAGCGCTGCATCCGGCGCAGCAGCGGGCCCGAGGCGTGCTGGAACGACAGGTCGAAGTACGGCACGACGCCCGGCACCGTCGTCATGGCGGTCAGCAGGCTGGGCCGCATCTCGGCGGGCTGCAGGTAGGACACCCGCACCCGCTGGACGCCGGGCACCGCGGTCAGCTCGGGCAGCAGCGTCTCGAGCAGCCGCAGGTCGCCCAGGTCCTTGCCGTACGACGTCGAGTTCTCGCTCACCAGGAACAGCTCGCGCACACCGCGCTCGGCCAGCCACGCCGCCTCGGCCAGGACGTCCGCGGGCCGACGCGACAGGAACGCCCCGCGGAAGGCGGGGATGGCGCAGAACGCGCAGCGCCGGTCACAGCCCGAGGCGATCTTCAGCGGCGCCCAGGGCCGGCCGTCGAGGCGGCGGCGCAGAACGCGCGGACCGGACGCCGGGGCGAGGCCCGGGGGCAGGTCGGGCTCGGAGCCGTGGCCGGGGACGGCCACGGCGGTTCCCTGCCGGGTGGCGGGTGAGATCGGCAGCAGGGTGCGGCGGTCGCGGGGGGTGTGCGAGGCCGGTCGCTCGCCGTCCAGGATCGCCGTGAGCTGCGCGGACAGGTCGGTGTAGGAGTCGAAGCCCAGCACCGCGTCGGCCTCGGGCAGCGACCCGGCCAGCTGCTCGCCGTACCGCTCGGCGAGGCAGCCCACGGCCACGACGGCCTGGGTGCGGGTGCCGGCGTCGGCCTTGAGGTCGGCCGCCTCGAGCAGCGCGTCGACCGAGTCCTTCTTCGCCGACTCCACGAAGCCGCAGGTGTTGACCACCGCGACGTCGGCGTCGGCCGCGTCCTCGACCAGCGTCCAGCCGCCGGCCTCGAGCCGGCCGGCGAGCTCCTCGGAGTCCACCTCGTTGCGGGTGCAGCCCAGCGTCACCAGCGCAACCGATCGTGTGCTCACCCAGGTACTGTACGGCGGCGGCGGGGCGCCCCCCGTCACGCGGCCGCGAGCGGCAGGCCGC
>JBKJTJ010000118.1:0-10520 GCA_046590855.1 Actinomycetota bacterium | reverse complement strand
CGGAGGGAGGAAACGGTCGGGGGGAGGAAGGCCTGTAGGGTCGCTGGGTGCAGATCGCGATCACGGGTTCCATCGCCACCGACCACCTGATGACCTTCCCGGGCCGCTTCGCCGACTCCCTCGTGGTCGAGCAGCTCGACAAGATCTCGCTCTCGTTCCTGGTCGAGGAGCTCGAGGTGCGCCGCGGCGGGGTCGCCGCGAACATCTGCTTCGGGATGGCGAACCTGGGCCTGCGCCCGCTGCTGGTCGGGGCGGTCGGCGCCGACTTCGCCGAGTACCGCTCGTGGCTGGACCGGCACGGTGTCGACACCGGCCACGTGCGCGTCTCCGAGCTGCGGCACACCGCCCGGTTCGTCTGCACCACCGACGTCGACCAGGCCCAGATCGCCTCGTTCTACGCCGGAGCCATGAGCGAGGCGCGCGAGATCGAGCTGGCGCCCCTGGCCGCGCGGGCCGGCGTCATCGACCTGGTGCTCATCGGCGCCAACGACCCGGAGGGCATGCTGCGCCACACCCAGGAGTGCCGCGACCGCGACTACCCGTTCGCCGCCGACCCCAGCCAGCAGCTGGCCTTCAGCGACGGCCCGACCATCCGGCGGCTGATCGAGGGCGCGACCTACCTGTTCAGCAACGAGTACGAGGCGGCGCTGATCGAGCAGAAGACCGGCTGGAGCGCCGACGAGATCCTCGCCCTGGTCGGCACCCGGGTCACGACGCTGGGTGCCAAGGGTGCCCGCATCGAGCGCCGGGGCGAGCCCACCATCGAGGTCGGGGTGGCGCGCGAGCTGCGCAAGGCCGACCCGACCGGCGTCGGCGACGCGTTCCGAGCCGGGTTCCTCGCCGGCCTGTCGTTCGACCTCAGCCACGAGCGCTGCGCCCAGCTCGGCTCGATGCTGGCCACCTACGTCGTCGAAACCATCGGCACCCAGGAGTACGAGCTCACCCGCGCCGTGTTCCTGCAGCGCTTCGCCGACGCGTACGGCGCGCAGGCGGCGTCCGAGGTCGAGCCGCACCTGCGCATCGCCCGCCCCTGACGCACCGCCCGACGTCCGTGCCGCCGATCGAGCCGCCCCCCACCGCGTGGGCGCTGGAGGTCGGGTCCGCGGTCCCGGGTGAGGACCTGGTTGGAGTCGGTGCCGACCTCGAGCCGGGCACCCTGCTCTCGGCGTACCGCACCGGACTGTTCCCGATGGGCCTCGGACGCCGCGGCGGCCCACCGACCGGCTGGTGGAGCCCCGACCCTCGCGGCGTGCTCCCGCTGGATGCGCTGCGCGTGCCGCGGTCGCTGCGCAAGGTGCGCGGCCGCTTCGAGGTGCGGGTGGACACCGCGTTCGACGAGGTGGTGCGCGGGTGCGCCGACCCCGGGCGCGGTGGTCGCTGGATCACCCGCGACGTCGCCCGCGCCTACGCCGTCCTGCACCGGCTGGGGTGGGCCCACTCGGTCGAGGCGTGGCAGGACGACGAACTCGTGGGGGGCCTGTACGGCGTCTCGATCGGCGGCCTGTTCGCCGGCGAGTCGATGTTCCACCGCGCCACCGACGCATCGAAGGTCGCGCTGGTCGCGCTGGTCGAGCTCCTGACCGACGCGGGCGACGCACCCCACCGGCTGCTGGACGTCCAGTGGCGCACCGATCACCTGGCGTCACTGGGCGCGGTCGAGATCGCGCGCGCCGACTACCTGGCCCGCCTGCCCGCCGCGCTGGCGCTGCCGTCGCCCTGGGGGTGAGCCCTAGCCGGGGTTGCGCGCCTGCGCCATCACCTGGGGGAGCGCGGCGCACAGGGCCTCGACGTCCTCGGCCACCGGGTCGAGCGGCAGGGTCACCCGCACGCTGCCGTGGCTGAGCACCCCCATCGCCTCCAGCACGTGGCTGGGCGCGAGCGTCGAGGCGGTGCACGCCGATCCGGACGCGACGGCGATGCCACGCCGGTCCAGGCCGTCGGCCAGGGTCTCGCCGTCGACGTACGGCGTCGACAGGGTCACCACGTGCGGCAGCCGGTCGTCGGGGTCGCCGACGGCGACGACGTCGTCCACGCGCAGCCGCCGGATCCGGTCGACCAGCCCGCGGGCGATGTCGGCGCGGTCGCGGCGCCGCGCCTCGGCGTCCAGCAGCCCGGCAGCCGCCGCCAGGACCAAGGGGACGTCGACCTCGCCCGGCACCCGGCCCTGCTCCGCCTCGTCCTGCGGGCCCGCGCTTCGCCAGCGCACCCCGGTGCGCACCGCGAGGACGCCGATGCCCGGGCCACCCCACGCGCCGGCGTCCGCGACGAGCACGTCCCAGGCGGTGGGTGGGTCGTCGCGGCCGACCACGCCGGACGCGTCCACCAGCAGCGGCACCTGACCGCACCGGTCGGACGCCGCGGCCACCGGCTGCCGAGTCCCCACCTCGGCGTTGGCGGCCTGCAGGCAGGCGGCGGCGGTGCCCGGCGCGGCGACGGCGGTGGCGAACGCGGCCAGGTCGACCCGACCCAGCCCGTCCACGTCCACCAGAACCGTCTCGCCGGGATGCCACTGCGCAGAGTGCAGCAGGGCGGAGTGCTCCACCGCACTGAGTACCACTCGGGTGCCGGCGCGCCGTCGTCCGTGCAGCAGCCCGAGCAGGCCGAGCTGGCGGGCCACGGTGGGCGAGGGGGCGAAGGACAGCTCGTCAGGGCGCGCCCCGATCGCGGTCGCCACCGCCTCGCGGGCGCCGTCCAGCAGGGCGCGGGCCCGCCGTCCCTCGGCGTGCAGCCTGCGCGGGTCGGCCCACCCCTCGTCCAGCGCGGCGAGCAGCGCCTCGCGCGCGGTCGGGCTGATCGGGGCACGAGAGGCGTCCAGCAGCCGTCTCGGGGGATGCGCCACGGCCGCAACGCTAGCCCCACCCTGACCGGCTGCCTCGATGTGCCTGCAGTAGTCTGGCGATCGGTTTGCAGGCTCCGTCCGGAAAGGTGCCCCGTGCACGAGCTCCACCCTTCGCGCCCTGGCGCCGGCCCCTCTCGCCACCTCGGGCGAGCCGCTCTGGGGGCCCTCGTCGTCCTGGCTCTCAGCAGCTGCTCCGGCACGCTGTCGCGCGGGTTCCTGCCCGACGGCGCCACGACCGAGAGCGACCGGGTCACCCGGCTGTGGAACGGCTCGTGGATCACCGCGCTCGCGGTCGGGGCGCTGGTGTGGGGCCTGATCATCTGGTGCGTCGTGCGCTACCGCCAGCGCAAGGACGATCCCGAGCTGCCCGAGCAGCTGCGCTACAACCTGCCGATGGAGATCCTCTACACCGTCGTCCCGCTGCTGATGGTGGGCGTGCTGTTCTTCTACACCGCCCGCGACGAGGCCGCGCTGACCGACACCTCGAAGGCGCCCGACAACGTGGTGAACGTCGTCGGCAAGCGCTGGGCGTGGGACTTCAACTACACGACCGCCAACACCTATGAGACCTCGACCCAGGTCAACACCGAGGGCGCCGAGGTGGGGCAGCTGCCGACGATGTACCTGCCCGTCAACCGGCGCACCGAGTTCGTCCTCACCGCCCGTGACGTCATCCACTCGTTCTGGGTGCCCGCGTTCCTGCAGAAGATGGACATGATCCCGGGCCGCGTGAACACGTTCCAGGTCATCCCCGACCGGGTCGGCACGTTCACCGGCAAGTGCGCCGAGCTGTGCGGCGCCTACCACTCCGAGATGCTCTTCCAGGTCAAGGTGGTCTCGCAGCAGGACTTCGACGCGCGGATGGCCGACCTTCGAACCAAGGGCCAGGACGGCCAGCTCGACAACAGCCTGAACCCCTCGCCGCTCGCACCGGGTGAGTCCGAGAAGATCCCGACCGTCGCTGGGAGCGCCTCATGACGACCATGTACCGCGAGGCTGACTGGGTCGCGCCCGCCCGCCCTACCCTGGGCCGCACCGCCGTCAAGTGGGCCACGACCACCGACCACAAGGTGATCGGCAACCTGTACTTCATCACCTCGTTCGTGTGGTTCATGGTCGGCGGCGTGATGGCCCTGCTCATCCGGGCCGAGCTGTTCTCCCCGGGCATCCAGGTGGTCAGTGACAAGGAGCAGTACAACCAGCTGTTCACCATGCACGGCACGATCATGCTGCTGCTGTTCGCCACCCCGCTGTTCGCCGGCTTCGCCAACGCGCTGATGCCGCTGCAGATCGGGGCACCGGACGTCGCGTTCCCACGGCTGAATATGTTCGCCTACTGGCTCTACCTGTTCGGGGGCCTGATCGCCGCCGCCGGCTTCCTCACCCCGCAGGGTGCGGCCGGCTTCGGCTGGTTCGCCTACTCCCCGCTGTCGAGCGAGGCCTACTCGCCGGGCATCGGTGCCGACCTGTGGATCTTCGGCCTGGCGATGGGTGGTTTCGGGACGATCCTCGGCGCGGTGAACTTCATCACCACGATCATCTGCATGCGGGCTCCCGGCATGACGATGTTCCGGATGTCGCTGTTCACCTGGACGATCCTCATCACCTCGGTGCTCGTGCTGATGGCGTTCCCGGTGCTGGCCGCTGCGCTGCTGGTGCTCGGCGCCGATCGACAGCTGGGCGCCCACGTCTTCGACGCCCAGAACGGTGGCGCGATCCTGTGGCAGCACCTGTTCTGGTTCTTCGGGCACCCCGAGGTCTACATCATCGCGCTGCCGTTCTTCGGCATCATCAGCGAGATCCTGCCGGTGTTCAGCCGCAAGCCGCTGTTCGGCTACAAGGGCCTGGTCTTCGCCACCATCGCCATCGCCGCGTTGTCGGTGACCGTGTGGGCGCACCACATGTACGTGACCGGTCAGGTGCTGCTGCCGTTCTTCGCGTTCATGACCATGCTCATCGCCGTGCCGACGGGCGTGAAGTTCTTCAACTGGATCGGCACGATGTGGCGGGGCCAGCTCACCTTCGAGACGCCGATGCTGTGGGCGATCGGGTTCCTCGTCACGTTCCTGTTCGGCGGGCTGACCGGCATCATCCTGTCCAGCCCCGCGCTGGACTTCCACCTGTCCGACAGCTACTTCGTCGTCGCCCACTTCCACTACGTGGTGTTCGGCACCGTGGTGTTCGCGATGTTCGCCGGGTTCTACTTCTGGTGGCCCAAGTTCACCGGGCGGATGCTCGACGAGCGGCTGGGCAAGATCCACTTCTGGATGCTGTTCTTCGGCTTCCACACCACGTTCCTCATCCAGCACTGGCTCGGCGTCGAGGGCATGCCCCGCCGCTACGCCGACTACCTGCCCGGTGAGGGGTTCACCCTCGAGAACCGCATCTCGACGGTCGGGGCCTTCCTGCTCGGTGCCTCGACGCTGCCCTTCCTCTACAACGTGTGGAAGACGTGGCGCACGGCCCCGCTGATCAGCGTCGACGACCCCTGGGGGTACGGCGCCTCGCTGGAGTGGGCGACGTCCTGCCCGCCGCCGCGGCACAACTTCGTGACCATCCCGCGCATCCGCAGCGAGCGCCCCGCGTTCGACCTGCACCACCCGGAGGTCGCGGCCATGGACGCGCCCACCGCCGACAAGGGGGTGCTCGACCAGCTGCTCGGCGAGCCCGACATCGCGCACGAGGGCACCGGCGCCACCAGCGGCGGACGCGGCGGCGGCAACGACCACAGCGGCGGGAGGGACTGACCCGATGAAGGTCGAGAGCTGGCTGTTCGGCGCCGGGACGTTCTTCTTCGTGCCCATCGGCGTCATCTACGGCATCCTCACCAGCTGGCGCGAGCCGGTCGGTCCCACCGGGCTGATGCTCACCGGCGGCCTGGCGCTGATGGTCGGCTGGTACCTGTGGTTCACGGCCCGGCACATCGACCCGCGGCCCGAGGACGACCCGAGCGCCGCGATCGACGCCGCCGCCGGCGAGTACGGGTTCTTCAGCCCGCACTCCTGGTGGCCGCTGCCGCTGGCCGCGACCGCGGCGATGGTCTTCCTCGGCCTCGCGGTCGGCTGGTGGCTCGTGGTGATCGGGGTGGCGCTCGGGGCCTTGGCCCTGGTCGGTTGGGTCTTCGAGTACTGGCGAGGGGCGCACGCCCACTGACCGGTGCGCCGGCGTCGCCCCGACGCCCGCGTGACGTAGGGTGATGTGACACTACGTGAGGCGGGGGATCAGGACGTGAGCTCGATGACGCGGCGCTGTGCGCTGAACATGACTGCGCTGGCTCTGCTGGGCTCGCTGGTCTCCGGCTGCTCCGCGGTGACAGGCAGCGCCGCCGCGGAGGGCACCGCCCGCCCCGCCGCCGGGGCCGCGTCCTCGTCCTCCTCGACCAGCACCATGCCCCCTGCCCAGATCGCGGTCACTCCCGCCGACGGGACCACAGGGGTGCGTCCGGACGCTCCGGTGACGGTCACCGCCAGCGGCGGGCCGCTCACCGACGTCGCGGTGGTCGACGGCGACGGGGACGCCCTGGACGGTGATCTCTCTGCCGACAAGGCGACCTGGACGTCGTCCGGTCCGCTCACGGCGTCCCAGACCTACACCGTCACGGCCACGGCGACCAACGCCGAGGGTGCGCCGGCCACGGTCACGAGCACGCTCGGCACCCTGAAGCCCAAGGACTCGGCCGATTACTACCTGCTGCCCTCCGGGTCAGGGCAGGTGGGTGTCGGCATGCCCGTCGTCGTCCAGTTCCTCGGCCTGGTCGACGCCGACAAGCAGGCCGCCATCGAGAAGCACGTGTCCGTCACCACCGCGCCGGCGGTCAAGGGCGCGTGGGGCTGGCTCGACGCCCGCCAGCTGGTCTGGCGCCCGGCCACGTACTGGGCGCCCGGCACCAAGGTCAAGGTCACCGCCGACATCGCCGGGATCGAGACCCGGGCCGGCATCTGGACCAAGCGCAACGCCTCGACCTCCTTCAGCATCGGCTCGGCCACGATCAGCACCGTCGACGTCGCAGCGCACACGCTGACGGTCCGTCGCAACGGGGCGGTGCTGCGCACGATCCCCGTCACGACGGGAAAGAAGGGCTACGAGACCCGCAACGGGGTCAAGGTCGTCATCAGCCGCGAGAGCAGCCGGCAGATGGACGCCGAGACGACCGGCCTGGCCAAGACCGACCCGGACTACTACAACGTCAACGTCAAGTACGCGATGCGCCTGACCTGGAGCGGCGAGTTCCTGCACGCCGCGCCGTGGTCGGTGGGGTCGCAGGGTCGGGCGAACGTGAGCCACGGCTGCACCGGGATGAGCACCGCGAACGCCAAGTGGCTCTTCGAGAGCACGAAGATGGGCGACGTGGTGAAGTACGTGAACTCGCGGCGTCCGCTGGAGTCCTACAACGGCTACACGATGTGGAACATGAGCCTGGCCCAGTGGGCCACACACTCTGCCCTCGCCTGATCAGGGGCCCAGCCCGCGCCGGGCTGGTCGGAGTCAGTCTCGGCGCACTGCCGCAGCGCCATCGCGCAACGTCGACAGCGCGAGAGCGGGAAAGATCAGCACGGACAGCAGCCCAGCGCAGACCAGCGCGGCGCTGGTGACCGGGGTGATCGTGCCGACGACGACCCCGATCGAGGACGCAGTCACGATGAATGGCAGCGACGTCGCCTGCAGCAGCCCGGCCGCGATCGTCTGCCTGCCGCCGGCCGTCCTGAGGTAGACCAGCGCCGGCAGCCCCCGGACCACCAGCAGGGCGAGCAGGAACACCGGCACCCGGAGCAGGGCGCCGGGATGGGCGAACAGTCCCGTGAGGTCCAGGCGGACCCCGCTGGTCACGAAGAACACCGGGATCAGGAACCCGTAGCCGATCGCCTCGAGCTTGACCCGGAAGTGGGGGTGGGTGCTGGAGTCGCGGTCGATCAGGCCCACCACGGCTCCCGCCAGGAACGCGCCGAGGATGGTCTCCAGCCCGAACTGCTCAGCGAGGGCGACGAAGGCGATGAGCAGCAGGACCGCGAACCGCACCCTGATCTCTGCGGTGGTGTCCTGCAGCCGGACGAGCACCGACCCCAGGTTCATCCAGCGTCCCGCCCGGGTCAGCGCCAGCGCCATGACGGTCACGAGGCCCCCGAACACCGCGAGCATGGCCAGTGTGCCACCGGTGGTCCCGCCCGAGGTCGAGAAGAACAGGGTCAGGAGCACGATCGCTGTGAAGTCGGCGACCGTCGAGGCTGCGATGACGTTCTGCCCGACGGTGCCGTCAACCCTCCCGGCGTCCTTGAGCACCGGCACCACCAGACCCAGGGAGGTGGCCGACAGGGTGATCGCGATCAGCAGCGGCGACGCCGTCCAGCCGATAGCGGCGACGACGCCACCCACGGACGCCCCGAGGAGCAGGGTCAGGACGTAGCCCACCAGTGCGACGACCAGGAGCCGTCCCCGCAGCCGGCGCAGGTCGATCTCCAGACCGGCCAGGAAGAGCAGGAAGGCCAGCCCGAGCAGCGCCAGGATCGAGACGGGCAGGTCGACCCGGACCAGGTCGAGCGCGCCCGGCCCGACGATGACGCCGGCGAGGATCTCGAGGACGACGGCCGGTACCCGCACCCCGGGTGCGTAGCCGATGACCAGGGGTGCCAGCACCGCGATGACCATGATGATCAGCAGGTTCGTGAACGACACGTCAGGCACCTCAGCCGCCCCTCACGATCCCCGTTCCTCCAGCGGGGCCGATCAGCGGGTGCGCGGCGAGAAGTCGAACCGCTCCCCGTCGTCCCACGCGGTGCGCGAGTTGCCGTGCGCCGGGATGCCGCCGGCCTTCTGGAGCATCCTGGCCAGGTGCATGAGGTTCCACGTCATGAACGTCGTGTTGCGGTTGGTGAAGTCGTTCTCCGGGCCACCGGAGCCCTCGTCGAGGTAGGACGCGCCAGGTCCGACCTCGCCGATCCAACCGGCATCGGCCTGTGGTGGGATGAGGTAGCCGACGTGCTGCAGGCTGTACAGGATGTTCATCGTGCAGTGCTTGACGCCGTCCTCGTTGCCGGTGATCAAGGCGCCGCCCACTCGACCGTAGAAGATGTACTGTCCCTGCTCGTTGTGCTGGCCTGAGTGCGCGTACAGGCGCTCGATGACCTTCTTGGTCTGGCTGGAGTTGTCACCCAGCCAGATCGGCCCGGCCACGACGAGGATCTGGGCCGCCTTGACGCGCTCCCAGATCTGCGGCCACTCGTCGCTCGACCATCCGTGCTCGGTCATGTCGGGATAGACACCGGTCGCGATGTCGTGGTCGATCGTCCGCAGGACCTCGACCTGGACTCCGTGCCGTCGCATGATCGAGGCACTGACCTCGATGAGCCCCTCGGTGTTGGACACCTCGGGCGATCGCTTGAGGGTGCCGTTGAGGAACATCGCCCGCAGGCCGGTGAAGTCCCAGTCCCGCTCGGTAGCAGTCATGGCGGGCACGCTACTGAGCAACGGCCCCCAGCGATAGCCCGGTTGCCGGACGACGAAGCGCGGGCCCCCGGGGGGACCCGCGCTGCGTCATTGCGCCGTGCTAGTGGACTGCGGTGATCGACCGCTGCTCGTCGGCGCCCTCGAGCGCGTCGTGCTCGCCGTGAGCGTGCGCCGCCGCGAGCTCGGCCGGGGTGACCGGCTCGATGCGGTCTTCAAACCAGAAGGACGACAGGTTCGCCCGCACCCGGGCCAGTGCCGCCCGGGGCGCGCGCACCCCGCGCTCGTCCGACCCCTGGGGGAGGGGGAGTGGACGGTGCACGTCGTGCTGGACGAGCAGCCACCGGTCGTTCGCCGACAGCGGCTCGTGCACCTCGACGAACTCGCCGTGCGGCAGCCGCACGATGCGTCCGCTCTCGCGGCCGTGCAGCACCATCTCGCGGTCGCGTCGCTGCAGTCCGAGGCAGATCCGCTTGGTGGCCACGAAGGTCAGCGGCGGGATCACGAAGACCAGCACCCGCAGGACGTTGGTGATGTCGTTGATCGACAGGTTGAACCGGGTGGCGATGATGTCGTTGCCGCCACCGGCCATCAGCAGCAGGTAGAAGGTGATCGACATGACCCCGAGCGCCGTCCGGGTCGCGGCGTTGCGCGGCCGGTCGAGCAGGTGGTGCTCACGCTTGTCACCGGTGACCCAGGCCTCGAGGAAGGGGTAGGCCACCGCGAGACCGGTCACGATGCCAGGCAGGATCAGCCCGCCGATCGCGATGTTCATGCTGAACGTCCAGCCGAACAGCTGGAACTCCAGGAAGCCCGGCAGCATCCGGATCGCGCCCTCGAGCCAACCCATGTACCAGTCCGGCTGCGAGCCGGCCGTGACGGGCGAGGGGTCGTAGGGGCCGTACGACCAGATCGGGTTGATGGTCGCGAACGCCGCGAGCAGCGTCGTGAGGCCGAAGACGATGAAGAAGAACCCGCCGGCCTTGGCGGCGTAGGTCGGCATGACCTTGTAGCCGACCACGTTGTGCTCGGTGCGGCCGGGGCCGGGGAACTGGGTGTGCTTCTGCAGGGCCACCAGCATGATGTGGGCCGTGAACAACCCGACCAGCAGCGCGGGGATCAGCAGCACGTGGACCGTGTACAGGCGCGGGATCAGCGCCTCACCGGGGAACTCACCGCCGAACACGAACGAGGAGACGTACGAGCCCACGATCGGGATCGACAGGATCATGCCGCGGGCGAA
>JBKJTJ010000055.1:0-9069 GCA_046590855.1 Actinomycetota bacterium | reverse complement strand
GGTCGCTGTACCTCGGGCAGCCCGTAGCCACCGCCCTCGGCGACCTGCGCGCCGCGCACGGGGTGGGCCTCGCGCTGGTCGTGGCCGGCGCCGCGTTCAAGCTCTCGCTCGTGCCGTTCCACCTGTGGACCCCCGATACCTACGCCGGCGCCCCGCTCCCCGTGGCCGCGTTCCTGTCGACGGTGTCGAAGGTGGCCGGGCTCAGTGCCGTCGTCCTGGTGCTGGCGGTCGGGGCGCCCGAACGGGCCGCCGACTGGGCCGCACCGGTCGGTGTGCTCGCCGCGGTCACCATGACGGTCGGCAACCTTGTCGCGCTGCGCCAGCGCACCGCCGTCCGGCTGCTCGCGTGGTCGACCGTGGCCCAGGCCGGCTGGGTGGTGCTGCCGCTCGCGGGGGCGGTCTCGGCGTCCCGCGTGACCTCCGCGGTGTCGGCGTCGCTGGGCTACCTGCTGGCGTACGTCGTCGCCACCCTCGCCGCGTTCGCCGTCGTGGTGCGGGTCGCCGAGGCCCACCCGGACGGCGCCCGGCACCCGCTGTCGGCGTACGCCGGACTGTGGCGCCGCCGTCCGGCCCTGGCGCTGGTGCTCGGGTTCGCGCTGCTGTGCCTCGCCGGCCTGCCCCCCGGCGTGATGGGTGTGGTGGCCAAGATCGTCGCGCTCGCGCCCGTGGTCGGTGTCCGCGCGTACGGGCTGGTCGCCGTCGCCGTCGTCAACGTGGTGCTCGGGGTCGCGGTCTACCTGCGGTGGGCCGGGGCCCTGGTGTCGCCCGGCGAGGAGGCCGCGACGTCCGGCACCACTCCGGTCGCCCACCGCCTGGCCCTGGCCCTGGGAGCCGGTGGGTGCGTCGCGCTGTCGGTGCTGCCCCAGCTGGTGGCCGGCGTCCTCGCCCGCGTGCCGCTGCGCTGACATCGGACCCGACAGCGCCATCCGTTGCCGTCGCTCGGACCCCGGCCTAGGGTCGGGCCATGGCCAACGGCGGCGGGGGGTGTGCAGTGCCTGCGCGCGCCGGACTGCAGCTCGGCCCGGCCGCTGTCGACCTGTACGGCGACCCCCGGCTGGCACCGCTGCTGCGCCGGCTGTTGACGCACAGCGGCACCCTGCTGGACGTCGGCGCGGGGAGCATCTCGCTGATCGACGCGCAACGTGGCCGCTACGTCAAGATGGCCGAGCGCGGAGCCTTCTGCCAGCTGGGGCAGACCTTCTCGCTGGACGAGGGCATCACCGGTCAGGTGGTGGCGCACCGCGCACCGGTCGTCCTCGCTCGCTACAGCGCCGTGTCGGGCGGCCATCTGCCGACCGCTCACCGGGCCAACCGCGGCGCGGTCGCCGCCGTCCCCATCTGGTGGCGCGGTGACGTCATCGGCGCCCACGTCGCCTTTGCGGGCCGCAGCCGGCGGTTCACCGCCGCCGAGGTCGACGAGCTCGAGACCCTGACCCAGGTCGCCGCGGCCGGCATCGTCTCGGCCGGCGCGAGCGACCCCTCGCTGGCGCGCCTGGTCCGCGAACCCCTCTTCCCGGGCCGGCCGCGCCCGACGGTCGTCACTGAGCCGGCGGCGACCGCGGGTGACCGGACGCCGCTCGCGCAACCCGAGCACCCCTCACCCCTGACGGCCCGCGAGGAGCAGACCCTCGTGCTGCTCGCTCGCGGGTTCACCGACCGGCAGGTCGCCACCGCGCTGGTCATCTCACCGCGGACGGTGGAGAAGCACGTGGGGGCGGTGCTGCGCAAGGCCGGCGCCACCAGTCGCACCGGTGCGGTGGTCCACGCCATCGACCGCGGCTGGCTCCCGAAAGCGGGCGCAGATGGGGGAATCTCCCCATGCCCCCGCCCCGGTCACGGGTTTGACTGACCGACAGACCCCCTGACCGTTCGGTCGGGTGCGATCCCGAGGAGACGCCCGGTGCCCGTCGTGTCGATGAAGGAGATGCTCGACCGGGCGTTCGCTGACCGCTATGGCGTCCCCGCGTTCAACATCCTCAACGACCTGAGCATCGAGGCGGTGCTCGCCGCTGCGGTCGAGGAGAAGTCGCCCGTCATCGTGCAGACGTCGGTCAAGACCGTACGGATGTACGGCCGCGACACCCTGTTCGGGATCTTCGAGCTGCTGGCGCGCGAGGTGCCGGTGCCGGTGACCCTGCACCTGGACCACTGCCCTGACCGCGCGGTGATCACCGACTGCCTCGAGGGTGGCTGGAACTCGGTGCTGTTCGACGCCCACGAGCTCGACGTCGCCGAGAACCTGCGCCAGACCACCGAGGTCGTCGCCGAGGCGCGCCGGCGGGGTGCGCACGTCGAAGGTGAGATCGAGGGCATCCAGGGGGTCGAGGACGGCATCGGCAGCGACGAGGCGTCCGCCCAGCAGAGCCTGGAGGTCGCCGTCGACTTCATCGAGCGCAGCGGCGTCGACCTGTTCGCCCCCGCGATCGGCAACGCCCACGGGCAGTACACCTCGGCGCCCGTGCTCGACCACCAGCGGGTGACCGACCTGGTCGAGGCAACCGGCGTGCCGATGGCCCTGCACGGCGGCACCGGGATGTCGCAGGAGCAGTTCCAGGACCTGATCGCCCGCGGCTGCGCGAAGGTCAACATCTCGACGGCGTTGAAGGAGCGCTACATGAAGTCGAGCCTGGAGTTCCTGCGGGCCACCGAGGAGAAGGACAAGTGGGACCCGCCCTCGCTGTTCACCCACCAGCGCGCGGCCGTGATGGAGATGGCGCAGCACCACATGCGGATGTTCGGCAGCTCGGGTCGTGCCTGGTGACGGCACTGGTCTTCGACTGCGACGGCGTACTGGCCGACACCGAGCGCCACGGCCACCTGCCGGCGTTCAACGCGACGTTCGAGGAGTTCGGGCTGCCCGCCCACTGGGACGAGGACGAGTACGCCGAGCGGCTGCGGATCGGGGGCGGCAAGGAGCGGATGGCGAGCCTGTTCGCCGACCCCGAGTTCGTCCGCGCCGCGGCGATCCCCGACTCACCCGACGAGCGACAGAAGCTGCTGGCCACCTGGCACCGCAGCAAGACGGCGCACTTCAGGCAGCTGGTGGCCGACGGGCGGATCCCGGCGCGCCCCGGCGTGACCCGGCTGATCTGCGCGGCGCTGGACGCCGGGTGGACCGTGGCCGTCGCGTCGACGTCCGCGCTGGAGTCGGTGCGCGCCGTCCTCGAGCACGCGATCGGAGCCGAGCGCGCGAAGCAGGTGCCGATCTTCGCCGGGGACGTCGTCCCGGCGAAGAAGCCCGACCCGGCGATCTACCTGCTGGCCGTGCAGGAGCTGGGCCTGGACCCAGCCGACACGCTCGTCGTCGAGGACTCGCACAACGGGCTGCTGGCCGCCACCCGGGCGGGCCTGGCCGCCCTGGTGACGGTCAACGGCTACACCCGCGACGAGGCCTTCGACGAGGCGGTGCTCGTGGTCTCCGAGCTGGGTGACCCCGACCGCCCGCCGGTCGAGGTGCTCGCCGACCGCGTCCCCGTCCGCCCCGGCCACCACATGACCCTGGACGACCTGCGCGCGTGCCTCGCGCTCCCAACCCCGGCAGATGCCCCGCCCCCCGCAGATGGAGGTACCCAGTGAGCGACACCGCGATGCAGCAGGTCGAGCTCGTCGTCCGCACGATCGCCCAGACCGCCGTCGACAACGAGAAGTACTTCGGTGACCTGGACGCCGTCGTGGGTGACGGCGACTTCGGCTACTCCCTGGCCCGCGGCTTCGAGAAGGTGCTCGAGGGCTGGGACGACATCGACCGCACCGACGTCGGGACGTTCCTGAAGAAGGTCGGGATGATCGTCACCTCTCGCATCGGCGGCACCTCGGGCCCGATCTGGGGCACCGCGTTCCTGAAGGCCGGCATCACCGCCGGCGCGGTCGACGAGCTGAGCGGTGAGCAGGTCGTCGCGATGCTGCGCGCCGCCACCGACGGCATCAAGGCCCGCGGCCAGTCCGACGTCGGTGACAAGACGCTGCTGGACGCGCTGGTGCCGATGACCGACGCGATCGAGCGCGAGCTCACCGCCGGCGCCGACCACGCGACGGTGCTCGCAGCGGCGGCGACGACCGCGCGCTCGGCGGCCGAGGCCACGAGCGAGCTGGTCGCCAGGAGAGGTCGCGCGTCCTACACCGGCGAGCGCAGCAGAGGTTCGGTCGACGCCGGTGCGATGGGCGTGGCCGTGATCGTCGAGCGGATCAACCAGGCATGGACAACCGGAGGAGCGTCATGAAGAAGTTCGTCAACGACCCGCAGCAGTTCGTGCCCGAGATGCTCGAGGGCATCGCGCTGGCCAACCCCGACACCCTGCGCTACCTGCCGGAGTACAACCTGCTGATGCGCGCCGACTCGCCGCGCGAGGACAAGGTGTCGATCGTCCAGGGCTCGGGATCGGGGCACGAGCCGGCCCACGTGATGATCGTGGGCAAGGGCATGCTGGACGCCGCCTGCCCCGGTGACGTGTTCGCCGCGCCGCCGATGGACTACGTGTACGAGACGACCAAGAAGCTGGCCTCGCCCAAGGGCGTGCTGCTGCTGGTCAACAACTACACCGGTGACCGGATGGCGTTCGACATGGGCAAGGAGATGGCCGAGTCCGAGGGGATCCGGGTCGAGATCCTGACGATCAACGACGACGTCGCGGTCAAGGACTCGCTGTACACCGTGGGCCGTCGCGGGGTGGCCGGCAACTTCTTCGTGATCAAGGCCGTCGGCGCGGCGTCCGAGCAGGGCGCCGACATCGACGAGCTGCTGCGGATCGGCAACAAGGTCAACGACGTGACCCGCACGATGGGCGTCGCCCTCACCTCGTGCACCCCGCCGGCCAAGGGGTCGACCTTGTTCGAGCTGGGCGAGGACGAGATCGAGATGGGGGTCGGCATCCACGGCGAGCCCGGTCGCGAGCGCAAGAAGATGACCAACGCGGACGCGATCGTCGACGAGCTGCTCGACGCGGTCGTCGTCGACCTGCCCTACAGCTCGGGCGACGACGTGGCCCTGATGATCAACGGCCTGGGCGGTACGCCGATCAGCGAGCTCTACATCCTCTACCGCCGCGCCCACCAGCGGCTGACCGAGCAGGGCATCAACGTCACGCGCAGCTACGTCAACGAGTACTGCACGTCGCTCGACATGGCGGGCGCCTCGCTCACGCTGGTGAAGCTGGACGACGAGATCGACGCCCTGCTCGGGGCGCCGGCCGAGGTCGCGGTCCGCGTCTTCTGACGCGGCCGTCGCTGCGACGGCCGGCGCACGCCGGCCGTCTGGTTCGACAAGGGGAGGCAGTCATGGGCAGGAACATCACTCTCGACCAGGCAACTGCGATCGTCGAGGCGTGCAAGGCCGAGGCGGTGGCGGTCGGTCAGCCGATGAACATCGCCGTCGTCGACGACAGCGGGCGCCTCGTCGCGTTCGCCGCCATGGACGGCACCAAGCTCATCGGCGAGGACATCGCGCCGCAGAAGGCGCTCACCTCGGTGCTGTTCCAGATGGACACCCGCGACCTGGCGCCCCTGGTGCAGCCGGGGCAGCCGCTGTTCGGGATCGAGTCGACGTCGGGTGGCCGGCTCGCCGTCTTCGGCGGCGGGGTGCTCCTGCGTGACGCCGAGGGCCAGGTGGCCGGTGGGGTGGGCGCCAGTGCCGGGTCGGTCGAGGACGACCACCGGGTCGCCGAGGCCGGTCGGGCCGCCTTCACGCCCTGAGCCCACCGCCGGTGTGGTGGTGATGACGGGGGAGCGGTGGAGCAGCGAGCAACGACGGATCGGGGCCGGGAACGTCCGGGGGTCGGGTGAGCGTTCAGGTGGGGAACGTCCCCTCGAGGAAGGTCCCCATGCGCCACCAGCACTTCAACGGCCTCAAGACCGCAGCGCTGCTCGGCGGCATCTTCGGGCTGCTCCTGCTGCTCGGGTCGGTGATCGGTCGCGGCCGGTTCATCTGGGCGTTCGCCCTGCTGGGCGTGGGGATGACGGCGTACGGCTACTGGAACAGCGACAAGATCGCGATCCGGGCCATGCGCGCGCGGCCGGTGAGCGAGGCCGAGCAGCCGGTGATGCACCGCATCGTCCGCGAGCTGTCGACGACCGCCCGCCAGCCCATGCCGCGGCTGTTCGTCTCACCGACGATGGCGCCGAACGCGTTCGCCACCGGCCGCAACCCGGCGAACGCCGCGGTCTGCTGCACCGACGGGATCCTCGCGATCCTCGACGAGCGCGAGCTGCGCGGCGTGCTCGGTCACGAGCTGATGCACGTCTACAACCGCGACATCCTCACCTCGTCGGTGGCCGCCGCGATCGCCGGTGTCGTGACGTCGGTGGCCCAGATCGGCCTGTTCTTCGGCGGCGGGTTCGGCGGCGGAGACGGCGAGGACCGGCCCAACCCGTTCGCGCTGATCCTGATGGCGATCGCCGCGCCGTTCGCCGCGATGCTGATCCAGATGGCGATCAGCCGCACCCGCGAGTACGACGCCGACGAGGACGGCGCCCGGCTCACCGGCGACCCGCTGGCGCTTGCGTCGGCGCTGCGCAAGCTCGAGGCCGGCACCCAGGCGCTGCCCCTGCCACCCGACCGCGAGCTGGTCAACAGCAGCCACCTGATGATCGCCAACCCGTTCCGCACCGAGGGGATGAGCCGGATGTTCGCCACCCACCCGCCGATGGCCGACCGCATCTACCGCCTCGAGTCGATGGCCGGCTACGAGCGCTGATCAGCGCAGGTCGTCCAGCCAGCCGCGCACGACCTTCCACACCCCGGACGTCGGGGCCAGGTGCTCGAAGTGCCCCTCGCCCGGCACCACCTCCAGCCGGACGTCGTCCCCGGCCTTCGTCGCGGCGGCCGCGAACCCGCGGGACTGCGACGGCGGCACGGTGGCGTCGTCCGCGCCGGTGACCACGAGCACCGGCAGCCCGAGGGGGAGCAGGGCCGTGGGGTCGACCTGCGCGTACCGCCCGGGCACCATGACCGGCGTCCCGCCGACGACCGAGTCGACCGCCGCGCCGCCGAGCCCGTCGCGCGAGCCCGTCGCCAGATCGTTGACGCCCGCCTGGGTCGCCACGGCCGTCAGCCGGACGACGGGCGCGGCGCCGAGCGCACCCGCCGCCAGCCGTGGTCGCGCCGCGAGCCACAGCGCCAGCGCACCGCCGGCCGAGTGCCCGATGCCGACGACCTTCGCAAGGCTCAGGTCGTGCTCGCGGGCGGCCACGGCCAGGTGGTCGGCCCCCGCTGCGACGTCGGTGAACGTGGTCGGCCACCCGCCCCCGTCGCCCACGGCGCGGTAGTCCAGGTTCCACACGGCCCAGCCGGCGCCGACCAGGTCGGCGGCGACGGCGTCCTCCAGGTGCAGGTCGTAGCCGGCCTGCCAGTACCCGCCGTGCACCAGGACGACGACGCCGCGCGGGGCGCCCGGGGGCAGGCGCAGCTCAGCGACCTGGGCCTTGGCCGGCCCGTACGCGTACGTCTGCCGCCGCTCGCCGGGTGCGGACGCGGGGGCGCGCGAGCACGCCGCGACCAGCGCCGACCAGATCGAGCCGAGGACGAACCCGCGTCGCGCCACGGTCACCGGTGCGCTCGGGGGCGGGCCGACGTCCGGCCGGGGCTCACCGGTAGTTGGTGAACTGCACGGCGACGTCCAGGTCGGCGCCGCGCAGCAGCGACTGCACCGCCTGCAGGTCGTCGCGGGACTTGCTCGTCACCCGCAGCTCGTCGCCCTGGATCAGCACCTTGACGCCCTTGGGCCCCTGGTCGCGGATGATCTTGCCGAGCTTCTTGGCGTTCTCCTGGGTCAGCCCCTCCTGCAGGGTCGCCTCGATGCGGTACTCCTTGCCGAACGCCTTGGGCTCACCGGTGTCCAGGGCCTTGAGCGAGACGCCGCGGTGCACGAGCTTGGTCTGCAGGACGTCCAGCACCGCCTTGACGCGCTCCTCGCTGGTGGCCTTCATCAGGATCGCCTCACCGCTCCACCCCACCGACGCGTCGGTGCCCTTGAAGTCGTAGCGCTGCGCGACCTCCTTGGCGGCCTGGTTCAGGGCGTTGTCGACCTCCTGCCGGTCGATCTTGCTGACGACGTCCATCGAGGAGTCGGCCACGGTGTCCTCCGGGTGTTCGGGTGCGGGCGCTGCGCTTGCTATCCTTCCACCCGCTGGTCAGGGGGCGACCCCCTCAGCGCGGCAGGTTGCCCGAGCGGCCAATGGGAGCGGACTGTAAATCCGTCGCGAAAGCTTCGAAGGTTCGAATCCTTCACCTGCCACCGAGTCGGACGTCGGGCCGTGACCCCCCCGGTCACGGGCCCTTCGCGTGGCGCCACCGGGCCGGCCTCGGCAGGCTTGGGACATGGCTGACGGCGTGGCACGTCCGGGTGCCGACCAGTGGGTGCCCGCCGGAGCCGCGGTGGACGCCCTCAAGGCGGCGGCACCGGCCTGCCGGGGCTGCGAGCTGTGGGAGCCGGCGTCCCAGGTGGTGTTCTCGGCCGGCAACCCGGCGGCCCGGGTGGCGCTGGTCGGCGAGCAGCCCGGTGACGTCGAGGACCAGCGCGGCATCCCCTTCGTCGGGCCGGCCGGCGTCCTGCTGCAACGGGCGCTGGACGAGGCCGGGCTCGAGCGGGGGGACCTGTACGTCACCAACGCGGTCAAGCACTTCCGGTTCACCCCGAGCGGCAAGCGCCGCATCCACCAGACGCCCCAGCTGGCGCACATCACCGCGTGCCGGCCGTGGCTGGTCGCCGAGCTCGAGGCGGTGGCCCCCGAGGTCGTCGTCGTGCTGGGCGCCACCGCGGCGCGCTCGCTGATGGGGCCCGGTGTGCGGGTCACCCGCGAGCGCGGTCAGGTCGTGCACCTGGACGGCGTCGCACACGTGCCGACCGTGCACCCGTCGTCCGTCCTGCGCACCCCGGACACCGACCGGCCGGCCGCGTTCGAGGCCCTCGTGACCGACCTGCGGGTCGTCGCGGGGCTGCTCGGCTGAGCTCACCCGGGCCGATTTCTCGTGGGGGACCGGCACCGTGTAACCTCGTCGACTGCTGCCCCAATAGCTCAGTCGGTAGAGCGTCTCCATGGTAAGGAGAAGGTCTACGGTTCGATTCCGTATTGGGG
>JBKJTJ010000013.1:0-7717 GCA_046590855.1 Actinomycetota bacterium | reverse complement strand
ACCAGCTTGGCCATCTGCGCGAAGTCGTGCGGGCTGCGGATGTCGGCCTTGGGGAACTTCATGCCCCCGTTGGGCCACTCGGTCATCGCGTTGGCGAGCGCCTGCTCGTCGGTGGTGTCCCACGACAGGTGCAGCTGCAGCACCTTGGGCATGGTGTCGGGGTCCTTGCCCGCCTCGCGCGCACCCTCGGCGAACTTGGCGAACAGGCCGTCGATCTTCTCCAGCGGGGCGCCGACGGTGATCATGCCGTCGGCGAGCTTGCCGGTCTTCTTGGCGTTGATGGGGCCCGCGGTGGCGACCAGGATCGGTGGTGCGGTCTCGGGCATGGTCCACAGCCGGGTGGTCTCGAGCGTGAAGTACGTGCCCGAGTGCTTGACGTCCTTGCCGGCCAGCGAGGCGTCGAACAGCTTCCTGATGACCTCGATGGCCTCGAACATCCGCAGCGAGCGCTCGCCGGCCTCGGGCCAGTACCCGGCGATGACGTGCTCGTTGAGCGCCTCGCCCGCGCCGACGCCGAGCCAGCTGCGGCCCGGGTACATCGCCTCGAGGGTCGCGGCGGCCTGCGCGACGACGGCGGGGTGGAACCGGAAGCTGGGGCAGGTGACGCCCGGCCCCATGTCGCCGACGGTCCGCTCACCGACCGCCGTCAGCACGTTCCACACGAACGCGGACTGGCCCTGCGCCGGCACCCACGGCTGGAAGTGGTCGGCGGCCATGCAGCCCGAGAAGCCGTGCTGCTCGGCCAGCGCGGTCAGACCGACGACCTCCTGCGGCGCGAACTGCTCGAGCATGGCGGCGTAGCCGACGGTCAGGTCGCTCATGACCGAACGCTAGCGCGCCGCCGTCCGCTGTCGACGGCAGGCGCCGCGTCTGGCGCGCTCAGAACGTGATGCCGCGCGCGGCGAACGTGGTCTTCACCAGGGCTGCGGCCGCCTTGCCGTCGCGGGTCAGCGCGGTGTCGTACGTGGCCTGGGCAGCAGCAGAGAAGCTGGTGTCGGTCGCGTAGGCGAACTGGCTGGCGACCAGCGTGGTGTCCCAGGCGCGGGTGGTGAGACGAAGGGCCGGGTAGCCCTTGCGGATCTCCCACAGGGCCTGGCTCCAGATCTGCCCGTCGTAGTGCACCTCGCCACCGCGGGTGGCGACGGTGAGGCCCGTGTCGAACCGCCGGATGCAGTGCGGTGCACCGGTGTACGACGTCGCGTCCCAGTCCATCGGGCACGCCTCCTCGGCCCTGACCGGCCAGCCGTACTGCTTCGCCGCGTCCAGGCCCACCGTGACGGCGAAGTAGTCACCCCACCCCTCACCGATCGACCCGGCGTCCAGGCTGGTGCCGAAGCCAGGCACCTGCGAGGCGTGCACCGCGTGGCCGTACTCGTGGACGATCACCTCGGCGTCCTCGGCGTCGTCCACCCCACCCTTGCCCAGCCGGATGAAGTCCTGCTTGTCGGTCTGGTAGCTGTTGTCGATGCCGTACTGGTCGATCCGCAGGTCCTGCGAGTGCGCGTTGACGGCCTTCAACGTGGTGCCGAAACCCAGTGACTGCAGGTACTCCTGCGCCTGGTTGACCCAGAAGTAGCCCATCACCTGCTCGAACCGGTCGTCGTGGCGCCGGTAGTCGAACGTGTTCGTGGTCGAGTACGCCGCAGCGCCGGTGTTGCTGCGGACGGTGACCCACTTCCCGCGCAGGTAGCCCGAGCCGTCCAGGTTGCGCAACGGGACGGACGCGTACTCGCTGGTGGGGACGGCGGCGTCCGAGTCCTTGTCGTCCGTGAGCCCCTGGTCGCCGCTGCTCTGCACGGGGTTCACCTTGAAGACCGAGCCCGAGCCGGTGGCGGTGCCGCTGCCGGCCTTGACGGCCTGCGCCGGTGCAGCGCTGACGGAGGCTGCGACGAGGGCGGTCAGGGCTGCGGCGAACAGCGGTGTGCGCGCACGGTTCACGTGGGTGTCTCCTTCAGGTGGGTCCCCCGGTTGGTTCGCCGAGCCTGACACGAAGCCGGCGAAACGGGAAGACCTCGCGTGCATCCGGTCTGGCGCAGCGGATTCAGTCGAAGGAGTGCGCCGAGGTGGGGAATGCGGCGTCTCTGACATCGGCCGCGTACTGCCGCGCCGCCTGCCCCAGGACGCCGCGCAGGTCGGCGTACTGCTTGACGAACCGGGTGGGCGGACCGCCGCGCAGGCCCGCCATGTCCTGCCAGACAAGCACCTGCGCGTCGCAGCTCGGGCCCGCCCCGATGCCGATCGTCGGGATGTCCAGCACCTCGGTGACCTGGGCCGCCACCGGCGCCGGCACCATCTCGAGGACGACGGCGAAGGCACCGGCGGCCTGCAGCGCGCAGGCGTCCTTGACCAGCTGCTCGGCGCCCTCGCCGCGGCCCTGCACGCGGTAGCCGCCCAGCGTGTGCTCGCTCTGCGGGGTGAAACCCACGTGCGCCATCACGGGGATGCCGGCACCGACCAGCAGCTCGACCGAGGGGGCGATCCGACGTCCGCCCTCGAGCTTGACGGCGTGGGCCTGCCCCTCCTTCATCATCCGGGTGGCGGCGTCCAGCGCCTGCTGCGGTGAGCCCTGGTAGGTGCCGAACGGCAGGTCCGCGACGACCAGGGCCCGGCGGGCGCTGCGGGTGACGGCGCGCACGAGCGGCAGCATCTCGTCCATCGTGATCGGCAGGGTCGTGGCGTACCCGAGGACGTTGTTGGCGGCGGAGTCGCCGACGAGCAGCACCGGGATGCCCGCCTCGTCGAAGATCTCGGCGGCGTACTGGTCGTAGGCCGTCAGCATCGCCCAGCGCTCGCCGC
Organism: Actinomycetota bacterium; assembly: GCA_046590855.1. Lineage (GTDB taxonomy): Bacteria > Actinomycetota > Actinomycetes > Actinomycetales > Angustibacteraceae > JACMOY01. The sequence continues at coordinate 4,921 of JBKJTJ010000013.1, read as the reverse complement.
GCTGCTTCATCGCGAGCAGGTGGTGCACGCGGACGCGCTTGACCGAGCTCATCGACGCCGGACCGCTGCCGTAGGGCGCCGGCTGCTCGTCATCCTGCTGGCTCACGCGATTCTCCAGGTGGCAGAGGGGTTCTAGGACGTGTGCTCGCGCCAGCGGCTGGTGACCGGCAAGCGTCGGTCGCGCCCGAAGGCGATCGGCGAGATCTTCGGCCCGGGCGCGAACTGCCGACGCTTCCACTCGGCACGGTCGACCAGCGTGACGATCGCGTCGACCACCTCGGGGTCGAAGCCGGACTCGATCAGCTCGGAGCGGCCCTGCGCGTGGACGACGTATCCCTCGAGCACCGGGTCGAGCACCTCGTAGGGCGGCAAAGAGTCCTGGTCGGTCTGCCCCGGTCGCAGCTCGGCTGACGGCGGCTTGCTGATCGAGCTCTCGGGGATGGGTGCCAGCTCACCGCGCCGCTCGGCCTCGGCGTTGCGCCAGCGCGCCAGTGCCCACACGAGCGTCTTGGGAACGTCCTTCAGCGGGGCGAAGCCGCCGACGCTGTCGCCGTACAGCGTGGAGTACCCGACCGCCAGCTCGCTCTTGTTGCTCGGCGCGAGCACGAGGTGGCCCTCGCTGTTCGACAGGCCCATCAGGATCATCCCGCGAGCCCGCGCCTGCAGGTTCTCCTCCGCCAGGCCGGTGAGGGGCAGCCCGGCGAGGAACGTCCGCACCAGCTCGCCGATCGGCTGCACCCGGTAGTCGGCGCCGATCCGCTTGGCCAGGTCGGCTGCGTCGTCCCGGCTGTGCTCGCTGGAGTACGCGCTGGGCATCGAGACACCGACGACGTTCTCGCCGCCGATCGCGTCCGCGGCCAGCGTCGCCACCACGGCCGAGTCGATGCCGCCGGACACCCCCAGCACCACCGACCGGAACCCGTTCTTGCGCACGTAGCCCTCGAGCCCGGTGACCAGCGCCGACCAGACCTCGCCGACGTCGTCCAGCCGCGGCGCCTGCTCTGCAGGCAGCGGCGCGTACGCCGGCACCGGCGCCTCGCTGACGGTGACCTGCACGACGCCCTCGGCACGGCCGTCGACGGTGGCCTCGGCCAGGTCGAGGTCGACGACGAGCAGGTCCTGGGCGAACTGCGGCCCCCGGGCCAGCACCTCGCCGTCCGCCGAGACGACCACGGAGTCACCGTCGAAGACCAGCTCGTCCTGGCCGCCGACCAGATTGAGGTAGGCCAGGGTGCAGCCGGCCTCGCTCGCACGGCGCGCAGCCAGCGCGAGCCGGGTGTCGTCCTTCTCCCGCTCGTACGGCGAGGCGTTGACGACCAGCAGCAGCTCGGCGCCCGCCTCGCGGGTCTTGGCGACCGGGCCACCCTCCTGCCACAGGTCCTCGCAGATCGCCAGCGCCACGTCGACCCCGCCGACGCGCACGACCGTCAGGTCGTGACCGGGGACGAAGATGCGGAACTCGTCGAACACGCCGTAGTTCGGCAGGTGGTGCTTGGCGTAGCGGGCGACGACCTGGCCCTCGTGCAGCACGGCGACGCAGTTCTGCGGCATGCCCTTGGGGACGCCGGTGCGGCCGTCCTCGGCCACGCCGTCACCGTCCGGGTCCGCGTCGCGGCCCTGGGCGCGGTCGAGGTAGCCCACGACGACGGGCAGGGCGCCGAGGCCGTCAGCCTCCAGATCCGCTGCGAGAGAGGCGATCCCGGCCACCGACGCGTCGACGAACGAACGACGCAGGGCGAGGTCCTCGACGGGGTAGCCGGTGAGCATCATCTCGGGGAACGCCACCAGGTGGGCGCCCTTCGCTGCGGCGCGCGCGGACCACTCGCGGACGACCCGGGCGTTGCCGGCCAGGTCACCGACGACGGCGTCGACCTGGGCCAGGGCGAGGCGCAGCTGCGGCATGACACCGAGCCTAGGGGAGGGCCTGGACGACGAGCGTCTGGGCGCTGGCGCCCACGACTCCCGCCCCGTCGTGCAGGGTGCTGGTCGCGAGGCCGGAGCCGCCCGCGGACAGCCGCGTGCGTGACTCCAGCAGCACCCACTCGCCGACCACCGGGCGCACCAGGTGGACGTCGACGTCCACGTTGGCGAACGACCACCGGTCCCAGCTCAGCTCCGAGCTGATCCCGCTCGAGGAGTCCGCGACGCACACGGCCCGCTGCAGGCCGCTGGGCTCGACGCCCGCGATCACCGGCACCCGCTGTCGCGCCCACACCGTGGCCGGGCCGGCACCCACGGGGTCACCGCTGACGGGGCGCCACTCGATCGCGGTGCCGTACGGGAAGGTCCAGGCGGCCAGCTCGGCCGCGTCGTCCGGGTGCGCGACGGGACGCTCGTCGCTGGCCGGGCTGCCGTCGGCGCGCCGGACCAGCCAGGTGCGGGACTGCAGGACGGCCCGGCCGCCCGCGGAGAGCTCGGCCTCGACCAGGACCGCGCTGCGACCGGCGCGCACCACGCGCGTCAGGACGCTCACCTCGCCGACGGGGACCGGCCCGAGGAAGTCGACCGAGACGCGCAGCGCGTCCAGGTCGTCCCGCCCGGTGTGGGTGCTCGCCGCCCGCTCGCTCTCGTGCACCAGCAGCGCCGAGGGCGGGCCGCCGTGCTGGTGACGCGGCGACCAGGGCCCGGCGGTCGCGTCCGCCGCCAGGTAACCACCGGCGTCCGACAGCGGGGTGAAGAAGGCGTCGACCATGCTCAGCACCGTACGGGCTAGGTTGCCCGCCATGGGGCACACGCCGGGGCGGTACGACGTGGTGGTGGTGGGCGGGGGGCACAACGGGCTGACTGCCGCGGCGTACCTGGCGCGGGCCGGGCGGTCGGTGCTGGTGCTCGAGCGCCTCGACCACGTCGGCGGGGCGGCCGTGTCGGCCCAGGCCTTCGCCGGCGTGGACGCGCGGGTGTCGCGCTACAGCTACCTGGTCTCGCTGATGCCACGGCAGGTCGTCGACGAGCTGGGCCTGTCGCTGCAGCTGGTGCGGCGGCGCGTGTCGTCGTACACGCCGGTGCCCGGAGCGCCCGAGCAGGGACTGCTGGTCGACCACGGCGACGTGGCGGCGACGGCGACGTCGTTCCGGGCAGTGTCCGGCTCGGATGCCGAAGCCGTTGCCTGGCAACGGTTCTACGAGATGACGTCGGCTGCCGCACGCGCGGTGTTTCCGACGGTCACCGAGCCGCTGCTGCCGTCTCGCGAGATGCGGGCCCGCGTCGGTGCGACGGCCTGGGACGCCTTGGTGCGTCGTCCGCTGAGCGAGGTGATCGAGGGTTCCTTCGCCGACGACACGGTGCGGGGCGTCGTCCTGACCGACGCGCTCATCGGCACCTTCGCCGCTGCAGGCTCAGAGTCCTTGCAGCAGAACAAGTGCTTCCTCTACCACGTGATCGGCGGCGGCACGGGGGACTGGGACGTCCCGGTCGGCGGGATGGGCGCGGTCACCGGTGCGCTCGCTGCGGCGGCGTCGTCCGCGGGTGCGCAACTGGTCACGCGGGCGGAGGTCGCGTCCGTGTCGCCGGACGGCGAGGTCGCCTACACCGACGCCGACGGTCGCGAGCACGTCGTCGGTGCCGGGCACGTCCTCGCCGGCTGCGCGCCGCAGACCCTGGCGCGGCTGATGGGCGCCGACGCCACGGGCCCATCGCCCGAGGGCGCCCAGCTCAAGGTCAACATGCTGCTGTCGCGGCTGCCGCGGCTGCGCGACCGTACGGTCGACCCCGGCGCGGCGTTCAGCGGCACGTTCCACGTCAACGAGGGGTACGACCAGCTTCAGACGGCGTACGACGAGGCCGCTGCGGGCCGCATCCCCAGCGTCCCGCCGTGTGAGATCTACTGCCACAGCCTGTCCGACCCCTCGATCCTGGGCCCCGAGCTGCGCGCGTCCGGGGCGCAGACGCTGACCCTGTTCGGTCTGCACATGCCCGCCCGGCTGTTCCGCACCGACAACGAGGGCGCGCGCGCGGACGCGCTCGCCGCGACCCTGCGGTCGCTGGACTCGGTGCTCGCAGAGCCGATCGAGGACTGCCTGCTGAGCGCGCCGTCGGGGCAGCCGTGCCTGGAGGCCCGGACCCCGGTCGACCTGGAGTCCGACGTCGGCCTGCCGGGCGGCCACATCTTCCACCGCGACCTGGCCTGGCCGTGGGCCGAGACCGACGAGCAGGTCGGCACCTGGGGGGTCGAGACCGACCACCCGCGCGTCCTGCTCTGCGGCGCCGGCGCCCGTCGCGGCGGCGGTGTCAGCGGCATCCCCGGTCGCGCCGCCGCGATGGCCGTCCTCGCCACCTGACCCGCCCGTTCGCCGTACCCGCCCGTTCGCCGTACCCGCCAACGGAGCTCCTCGCCCCGCCCTGGGTCCGTCCACGACGACACCCGGTCGTCGCGGGGGCACCCCACTACGGTCGGACCGGAGTGGGGGACCCCCGCGAGCACGGGAGCCGGACCTAGGATGAGGAGCATGGACAGGCAGCAGGAGTTCGTGCTCCGCACCATCGAGGAGCGGGACATCCGGTTCGTCCGGCTGTGGTTCACCGACGTGCTCGGGACGCTGAAGTCGGTGGCGGTCGCGCCGGCCGAGCTCGAGGGCGCGTTCGCGGAGGGGATCGGGTTCGACGGCAGCGCGATCGAGGGCTTCGCGCGCGTGTACGAGGCCGACATGCTGGTGCGGCCCGACCCGGCGACCTTCCAGGTGCTGCCCTGGCGAGGCGAGAACCCCGGCACCGCGCGGATGTTCTGCGACATCCTGCTACCGGACGGGACGCCGTCGTTCGTCGACCCGCGCAACGTCCTCAAGCGCGCGCTGGACAAGGCGTCCGACCTCGGCTTCACGTTCTACACCCACCCCGAGATCGAGTTCTACCTGCTCAAGCAGGGGTTCACGCCCGGAGACAGCCCCGAGCCGGTCGACCAGGCCGGCTACTTCGACCACGTGCC
>JBKJTJ010000385.1:0-11226 GCA_046590855.1 Actinomycetota bacterium | reverse complement strand
TTCTCGTACATGCTCGGCTCCTGTGTCGCGGGGGTCGGACGGTCAGCTGGGGGTCAGGTCGAAGCCGATGTACTCGGCTGCGTCCTCGGGGTTGGCGAACATGATCGTGCGGTCGTCCAGGTGGATCATCCGGCCGTAGTGGGTCGACATGTTCTCCTCGAAGGCGGCGGCGTCGAAGAAGCCCTCCTCCTCGCCGAGCGCCTCGGACAGCTCGTCGTACACGAAGTCCATCCGGTTCACGGCGTCGACGCGGATCATCGACGGCAGCGGCGTCACCGTGACGCCGTCGTGGGCGCGCATCACCTGGGCCATCACGGCACCCACCTGGTTGTTCATCAGGGTCACGCCGCACATGTTCGACGCGGTGCTGTTCGCGGTGAACGGGCTCTTCGCGGTGCTGTACGTCGTCACTGGGTCAGCTCCTTCGGGTCCTTGAGGTTCAGCTGGCGAAGGATGCCGGCGAACCTGCTCTTGGCGCGGTCGAGGGAGTCCTCGAAGCGCGGCGGCTTGAAGTCCGGCTGCGACCAGAGCGGCTGCATCGCGCGGGCCGCGGTGATGCAACGGGGCACCCAGGTCGACAGCCAGCCGTCCATCAGCGCGGTGTTGTGGGCGGCGAACTCCTTGTCGTTGACCAGGGGCTCGAACATCGCGATCGTGTACCGCAGGTCGCGCTGGGCGTAGTCGTGCTCACCCGCGCCGACGACCGTGGGGGTGACGAAGTCACCGTTGCCCGGCGAGGCCTGCTGCACCAGGCCGCTGCGGAACAGCTCACCGACCAGCGGCTCGAACACGACGTTGGCCACGAAGATCGCCTCGGCCCAGTCGTCGATGGCGGTCAGCTGCTCGGCGACGCGGCGCACGCCCTGCCAGGCAGGGTCGCTGTTCCACGTCTCGAGGTGCGCGGTGCCGTCGAACCCCTCGATCTCCTCGCTCAGGGTCAGGTTGTACAGCGCCAGGTCCTGGGCGAAGCGGATGCGGTGCATGCTGTTCACCGAGATGGCGTTGTTGTGCATGTTGGTGGGCGCGCGCCGCTGGGCGTTGGCGAACAGGTAGAGCCCCAGACCCTGCTCGACGTGCATCCACGCGCCGACGTTGCGCTCGACGAACTGCACCCAGTTGGGGTTCCACTGCTCGAAGGCCTTGGTGTCGCGCGCGGTGTCGATGTTCTGGTTGATCTGCCGCTCGACGTTGGAGTTGTAGCGGAAGAACGTCAGCTCCCACTCCTCGTTGGGGTCGCGGAACTCGTGCCACCCGTGAGCCGGCCAGTCGTAGCCCTTGCCACCCGAGCCGGGGAAGCGCTCGGGGATCGGCCGGTCCGAGCCCCACGCCTTCAGCGCGGTCCACCCGAGGGGGTAGCCGCCCTGCCCGTCCGCGAAGCCGTACAGCCAGCCCTGCGCGAGGTAGTGCCGCGGGTCGGGCTGCACCTCGACCGTGACGTCCTCGTAGTGCGACTGCTTGCGCTTCTTGGGGGTGAAGTAGTTGTAGTTCCTGGCGGTCGAGTCGGGGAACACCTTGGCGCCTGCCTCGGCGTCGGTGAACTGCGGCTGCGGCAGGTCCCGTGCAACGGGTGCTGCGTCGATCGTGCTGGTCATGGTCGCTGGCCTCGCTCTCACTTCGTCGTGATGGGACGGGACGGTGCTGCGTCGCTCACTCCGACCCGGTGGTCGTGAACTTGTCGTAGTAGACGTGCTTGTCGGGAGAGCCCAGTGCCGAGAGCGTCTCCATCGCGGCCTCGACCATCGGCGGTGGGCCGCAGACGTAGGCGTCAGCCTCGCTGAGGTCGCTCTCGTGCCGACGCACCACGTCGGTGATCAGGCCGACCTCCCCGTCCCAGGGTTCGTCGTCCGGGTCGGACAGCGCCGGGACGTACGTGAAGTTCGCCAGCTCCTGCCCGATCCGCAGCAGCTCGTCCTCGAAGCACAGGTCGCTGCGGCGTCGGGCGCCGTAGTAGAAGGTGGCCTTGCGGGTGCTGCCGCGCTCGGCGAGCGCCCTCAGCACGGACAGGATCGGCGCCATCCCGGCACCGCCACCGATGAACACCAGGTCGCTGGACCGGCCGTCGCGCAGGGTGAATACACCGAACGGCCCCACCACGTCCAACCGGTCGCCGGCACTCAGCCGACCGTCGAGGTGCTCCGAGAACAGCCCACCCGGGTACACCTTGATGACGAACTCGAGCACCCCTTCCTTCGTCGAGGTGTTGGCCATCGAGAACGAGCGGGTGTGCTCCGAGCCCGGCACCGCGACGTCCACGTACTGGCCGGGGAAGAAGGCCAGGTCGGCCGGCTCGACCAGTCGCAGCGTGAGGTGCCGCATGTCGTGGGTGACCGACTCGATGCTGACGACCTCGGTGACCACCTGCTGGATCGGGTGGCCCGAGCGGATCATGTCCTCGTCGTAGTTCAGCAGCTCGATCCGCACGTCCTCGTAGACGTGCGCCCGGCACAGCAGGGTGTACCCCTCGTCCCTCTCGAAGTCGGGCAGAGCGAACGTCGAGTACTTGTCCAGCTCGATGTCCTCGCCGTCCAGGACGAACGACTTGCACGCCGCGCACTGGCCCTCCTTGCAGCCGTGCATGAGCATCAGGCCCTGCTCGGACGCGGCCCGCAGCACGGTCTGCTCCTCGTCGACCTCGATGTCGATGCCGACCGGCTCGAACCGCACGACGTGCTTGGCGCCCATCAGCTGCTCCTGGTGGTGGGGAGGACGTGACCGGTCGACCACGGTGCCCGGGACGCGGGGGGAGCCGACGCTCCGCCCGCGTCCCGGGGTCCTGTGGTCGCCTCAGACCGAGGCGGGTGCCGGCCGCCCTGCTGGGCCGCCCTTGATGTAGTCGGCGTGGAACGCCTTCTGCTGCTCGGGGGTCATCTCGTTGAGCAGCACGTTGGGGCTCTGCAGCGGTGGACACCGGCGCAGGTGGTCCAGCGTCCACATCTTCTTGGGGTCCAGGTTCAGGTGCGGCTGCGCGACGAGCGTCTTGCCGTCGTCGCGCACGTACCCCATGTCCGAGACCACGTCGGCCCAGTTCCAGCCGTGGTAGAGCGTCTCCCACTCACGCTTGCCGATCAGCTGGCCCATGTTGGGCGTCTCGCGGCCCTGGTAGGTCGGCCGGAACGCCTCCACGTCGGTCCACCGGCAGGCCTCGTGGCAGTAGGTGCGCATCTGCCCGTCGACCTCGGCCATGACCATGTCCTCGCGCACCAGGCAGGGCACCATGCAGGTCCAGCAGCGGTGGGGGTACTGGTAGTCGACGTCCTCGAAGACGATCGGGTTGTGACCGTTCGGCATCGAGAGCCGGTTGTAGTTCTCCCACCAGGCGCCGTACTTGTCGTACCAGCCCGGGTACTTGTACTCGAACCACTCGAAGTCCTTGTCGGTCATCGGGTCCATCCGCCAGTAGTTGGCGAGCCAACCGGTGCAGAAGAACTGCGCGACCTCGTGGACGTAGCCCTTGTTCCAGATCTGGTTCCAGGACTCCTCGATCAGGTCGTGCGGGATGACCAGGCCGTACTTCTCCAGCGGGACGAGGTAGCTGCGGTAGTAGTCGTCGTAGATCCACCGCCGCCACATCTCCGCGTAGCTCTCGCGGTCCTTGCGGCGGTCCTTGGTGCCGTACTCGATGAACGTGCCGATGGCGGCGTCCACGACCCGGTGGTTGTTCCACCACGCGTACCGCAGGTCGCGCTCCAGCAGCTGGTGGTTGCCCTCGTCGGCCAGGGCCATGAGCAAGGTGGCGTACCCGTTGCTGATGTGCCGCGACTCGTCGGACTGCACCGAGTGGAACACGGTCGGCAGCAGGTAGTCGCCGTTGGCGGCCGCCTCGGCCGGCATGGCCACGAAGAGCGTGTTCGTGAACGCGGTCTCGGCGACGATGGTGAGGTAGATGCTCGCCGCCGTGATGGCGTCACCCGTGATGAAGCCCTCGGCGAACTGCCGGCCGATGGTGCCGCAGTAGTCGTTCTGGAAGTTGCGCAGGCTGGAGTTGAACCCGGCCGGGTCGATGTAGTTGTTCATGTACAAGCGCTTGAGGTTCTGCTGGATCGTCGAGTGCCTGACCTCGTCGATCATCTGGATGGCCTGGCCGTTGTGCAGCTCGGGGTTGGGCACCGTGCGGAACAGCAGGGGCATCGCCCGCGCAGCCGAGATCTCGGGCAGCGGGATGATCGACAGGAACAGCTTCTGCCACTCCAGCCAGCGCTCCTGCACCTGCCGGAACATGTTGCCCCGGATGGCGCCGTCGGCCGCGCCGTAGACGCGGTGGTCCTTCTCCTCCTGCATCGGGAAGTAGGACCGCAGGACCTGCTTGAGCGGGTCCTTCTTCTTGGCCTTGGCGAACGTGTAGTCGGTGCCGTACTGCGACACCGGCTCATGGTAGAGCGGCTCCCAGGCCAGCTCCTGGATCTTCTCGTGGGCCTTGGCCACGCTTTGGCGACTCATCAGCACTCCTTCGTCCTGGTCGGTCGACGGGGGGCGGTCCCGTCGCTCTGGCGCTCATGCAACTGCGCGGTGGGGGTCGCGGCGGTCTCACCTTGAGACGACGGCCACCCGGGGCGACGCGGCTGCGGGGTCTGCCCCTGGAACGTCACGGGTGCTGCTCCCCGAACATCACGGCGCGGATCTGGGCGAGGTGCGCGTGCACGCCACGGATCACCTCGCGGTTGCCCTCGGCCGCAGGTTCGATACCGAGCGCGAGCAGCAGCGCGCGGGCGGGCTCGCCCGGGTCGCCCGTCTCACCCAGGACGGGGTGCAGCCCCTCGTCGGCGAGGTGGGTGAACACCAGGTTGACCACGGACCACGGGTTGTACGTCTCGCTCTCGACAGGACCCACCGGTGCGGTGTTCCCTGTACCCGAGGTGCCTGCACTGTCCATCGACGACCTCCGCGGCTGCGCCACCGGTTGATAGCAGAGGTCTACTCCGACGGTGGTGAGGAGGGTGTCTCAGTTTGAGACAGGCGGGTTCGCGGACCCGCTTATGGTGAGCCGGACGCCGGAGGTAGGTGATTGCCCGTGACGACGCCGTCACAAGCCCGGACGCTGAAGGCGCGTCGTCACGTCCATGACGGGGGGGCCACGGACCGCGTCCGGTTCCTCACCCACGAGCCGGTCGAGCCGGGCCGGGTGCGCGAACCGATCCTCGCGTCGTGGACCCGATCGCGGGCGCTGGCTGTCGACGCCGACCGGATCCGCCCGACCCTGACCGCGGACGTCGACACCGACTCGCTGCTGGCTCGCACCGCCGCCCCGGTGCTGCGGGCGTTGCGCGAGCAGCTGGACGGTCAGCCCATGAGCATCCTGCTCACCGACCCCGCCGGCCTGGTGCTGAACAGGCAGAGCGGGGACAGCGCGCTGGACCGCCACCTCGACCGGGTGAACCTGGCGCCGGGGTTCAGCTACGCCGAGGCGTGCGTGGGCACCAACGGGATCGGGACGGCGCTGGAGGTGGGGGGGCCGACGTACGTCTTCGGGCACGAGCACTACGCCGAGCACCTCGAGCAGCTCGCCTGCGCCGGCGTCCCGATCCGTCACCCGCTGACCGGCCGGACGGTCGGTGCGATCGACCTGACCTGCTGGGTCAAGGACGCCGGACCGCTGCTGCTGACCCTGGCCAAGAACACCGCCGAGCAGATCCGCCAGGCCCTGGCCGTCAGCACCAGCGGGGGGCAGATGGAGCTGCTGACCGAGTACCTGCGCACCTGCCGGCGGCTGCCGGGCATCGTCATCGCCGTCGGGGACGAGAGCGTCATCGTCAACGACCACGCGCGCAGCGTGCTCGACCCCGTCGACCAGGCGGCGCTGGTGGCACTTGCGGCCGAGGACCGCGGGGACGACCACCGGTGGACGACCCTGGTCGACCTGCCCTCGGGTGGTCGCGCCCGCCTCTACGGCCAGCCGGTGCGCCCCGGGCCGCACTCGCCCGGCGCCGTCGTCCACGTGCGGCTGCTGCGGGCCGACCGCGGCCCCGTCCTCGGGCACCCACCCGGGCCGTGGATGCCGCTGCCGGGGCTGGTCGGGTGCTCGCCGGCGTGGCAGCGGGCGTGCGACCAGGTCGAGGCCGCGTCGACGGCGGACGAGTGGGTGGTGGTGGCCGGCGAGCCCGGCGTGGGCAAGCTCGCCCTGCTGCGCGCCGTCCAGCTGCGGCGCCAGCCCGTCCGGCGACTGGTCACCCTGGACGCCGCGAGCGCGCACGCCGACCCGCACTGGTCGGCCCTCGCCCGACGGGCGCTGGCCGATGCCGGGGACCCCGGGGACGCCGTGGTGATCACCCACCTCGACGCCCTGGACCCCGCCCGGCTGCGCGACCTGTCGACGGCCCTCGTGCGCGCCGCAGCGCGCGAGCCGCGGGCGCGCCCCTGGGTGGCGGTCACGGTGCGCGACACCCACGTCGGACCCGAGCTGGGCAGGGTGCTGCGGCTGGTGCCGCGCACGGTCGACGTCCCACCGCTGCGGTTGCACCTGGACGACCTCGAGCCGCTGGTCACCTTCTTCCTCGGGCGCCTCGGCCAGGGCGACCAGGTGACCTGCTCGAGCGAGGCGATGCAGGTGCTGTCGCGCGGTACCTGGCCGGGCAACACCGCCGAGCTGCTGGAGATGCTGCGCGACCTGGTGCGGCACCGTCGTAGCGGCGCGATCACCGCCGAGGAGCTGCCGGCGGCGGTGCGCACCGTCAGCCGGCGCCGGCTCACCGTCCTGGAGTCCCTCGAGCGCGACGCCGTCGTGCAGGCGCTCACCGACAGCGCGGGTGACAAGACGCGGGCGGCGACCCGGCTGGGCGTCTCGCGGGCCACGATCTACCGCAAGATCCACGAGTACGGCATCGTCGACGCGGCTCGCTGAAGGACCGGCGGACCGCGCCGCCGTTGCCAGCCCCCCGGTGATCCCGGGACACTGTCCGGCGTGACCATCAGCCCCAGCGCCGAGACGACCGCCGCCTTCGACCGCCTCGCCTCACTGGTCTACGCGACGCCCGACGTGCCCGCCGTGCTGCAGGCCATCGTCGAGGCAGCGGTCGAGCTGATCCCCGGGTGCGACCACGCGACGGTGGCGATGCTCATCAAGGGTGAGTTCACGACGGTGGCGGCGACGGACGACGTGGCACGCCGGGTGGACGCCTACGAGCGCGAGCTGGGCGACGGGCCCTGCGTTGACGCCATCGTCGAGGACGCCTTCCAGATCGACACCGACATCCGCACCCACTCGCAGTGGCCGCGCCTGGCCGAGAAGGTCCTGGCCACCACCCCGGTGCGCGGGATGATCGGCTACCGGCTGATGATCGAGGGCCACAAGACCGGTGCGCTCAACGTCTTCTCCGACACCCCCGGCGCCCTCGACGCAGCCTCGGCGGACGCCGGAGCCGTGCTCGCCGCCTTCGCGTCGGTGGCCGTCACGGCTGCTGCCCAGCACGAGCGGGCCGAGCAGCTGCAGCAGGGGCTCGAGAGCAACCGCGAGATCGGCAAGGCCGTCGGCCTGCTGATGGCCGCCCACCGGGTGGACGCAGAGCAGGCGTTCGCGCTCCTGCGCACCACGTCCTCGCGGATGAACGTCAAGCTGGTCGACATCGCCGCGCGGGTGGTCGAGCTCGGCGCCGACTGACCTGCCGGTCAGCGCGTCAGCTGGCCCAGGTCAGGTCGAGCCGACCTGGGCCCAGACGACCTTGCCGGTCGGGGTGCGCGCCCAGCCGAGCGTCTGGCTCACCCGGCCGACGATCATCAGACCTCGACCGGCCTCGCTGAGCTGGCCGACGTCACGCACCACCGGCGGGGCTGGGCTGTCGTCCGCGACCGCCACCACCCACCCGCAGGCCAGGCGGTGCACCGAGAGCACCAGCCCACCACGGGCGTGGCGCAGGCCGTTGGCGACCAGCTCGCTGGTCACCAGTGCCGCGCGGCGTCGCAGCTGGTCGTCCCCGTTGTCGATCGCCTGCGAGACCAGCCGGCGCGCCAGGCGCGCGCTCTGTGGTTCGGGGCGCAGCGCCCACTCACCGCGGGGTGTTCCCACCGGCGGCTCGGCGGCGGGCACCGCGACGGCGGAGGACACCAGGGGGTTCCCTTCGACAGTGGGCGGTTGCTGCGGGGGGCTCGTGCCTGGCAGGCACCCACCGTAGACCTGGCGGTGCCACGACCGCCGGACGGGCGGTGCGGGCTGCCCCGAACGGTGTGCCACGATCGTGGCATGCGAGTCGACCACGTGTCCTACGCCGCCGAGACCGGTGGGTTGCGTCAGACCGCAGCCACCCTGGCCGATGCCCTGGGCGTGACCGCGCTCGACGGGGGGGTGCACCCGCGATTCGGCACCCGCAACATGGTGCTGCCGCTGACGCAAGGACGCTACGTCGAGGTCGTCGAGGTGCTCGACCACCCGGCCTCGGACAAGGCGCCGTTCGGTCAGGCCGTGCGGGCCCGCTCGGCCGACGGCGGCGGCTGGCTCGGGTGGTGCGTGGCCGTCGACGACATGGCGCCGCACGAGAAGCGGCTGGGCCGCGAGGCCGCACCGGGCAACCGCCGGCTGCCCGACGGCACCGAGCTGCACTGGCGCCAGCTGGGTGTCAAGGGCCTGATGTCCGACCCGCAGCTGCCGTTCCTGACCCGCTGGGAGACCGGCGGCGCGCTGCACCCCTCGGCCGCGGGCCCCTCGTCGGTGACGCTGGTGGGGCTGCAGATCGCCGGCGACCGGGCCCGGGTCACGGACTGGCTGGGCCTTCCCGCCGACTACACCTCGACCGAGGTCGAGTTCACCTTCGTCGCCCCGCACGGCACCCCCGGTCTGCTGTCGTGCACGTTCCTGACCCCCGGCGGGCTCGTCGTCGTCTAGGGAGCGGCGCTCAGGACGGCCGGGGCAGCGCCCCCGGCGACGGCCACCCGGTTTCGGCCCTGGGCCTTCGCGGCGTACATCGCGGTGTCGGCGGCCTCGATCAGGCCCTGCGCGGACGCCGCGTGGGTGGGCATGGCGGCCACCCCGATCGACGCGGTGACGCCGGTCTCGCCCGCGACGCCGAAGGTGGCCTCGATCTGCGAGCGCAGCCGCTCGGCGAGCACCTGCGCGCACGCGGCGTCGCTCTCGCGCACGAGGACCGCGATCTCCTCGCCGCCGTAGCGGTACGCCGAGTCGGTCGAGCGCAGCAGGTCGGTGATCAGCGCTGCGACGTCCTGCAGGACGTCGTCACCGCGGGCGTGCCCGTGGGTGTCGTTGATGGTCTTGAAGTGGTCGAGGTCGAGCATCAGGAACGCGAGCGGCCGGCCGTAGCGCAGGCTGCGCTCGACCTCCTGGGCCAGGTCGGTCGTGAGCCGCCGGCGGTTGGCGAGGCGGGTGAGCGGATCGTGCTCGCTGGCGTGCTCGGCGCCCTCGTGCAGGCGGGCCGCCTCGATCGCGGTGGCCGCGTGGATGGACAGCGTCTCGATGACCTCGATCTGCTGGTCGTCGAGCCGGTGGCCGGGCGCGAGACCCAGCTCGAGGACGCCGATGATCCGCGCACCGACGACCAGCGGCACCGCGGTGCTGGCTCCGCCGCTCGGCTGGCCCGTCGCACTGCTGAGCACGGTCGCCCCGTGCGCGGCGCGACCGTACTTGGCGGCGCGCCCGACCACCCCCACGCCCAGCTCGACGGCGGCCGAGTCCCCCGGCCCGCCGATGGCGGTGTCCCACCGTGACTCGATGCCGAGCCCGTCGTCGGTGACCAACCAGACGGCGACCCGGTCGACGGAGGCGATGGCGATCGCGGCGTCGGTGATGGCGATCAGCACGTACCGCAGGTTCAGGCTGCCGCCGATCTCGCGGACCATCGACAGGATCCCCTGCAACCGGAGGTTCTGGGCCTCGATCAGCGCGTCCCGGTCCTCGGCGGCGGTCCTGGCCAGGCTGAGCGTGCCGGTCATCGCGTTGAGGCCGTCGATGACCTCGATCAGCTCGAGGGGTCCCGACGAGCTGACGTGGTGGTCCAGGTCGCCCTCGCTGACGGCGTGCAGACCCCGCAGCACGGCCTGGACGGGAGCCACGACGTCGCGACGCAGCGCGTCGCGGCGCCTGATGCTCAGTGCGACGGTCGCCATCGCGACCGCCACCACGGCGGCGAGCAACGTGACGATCAGGATGAACTGGGTGCGTCGGGCGCGCATCAGCGCCGACCGGGTGCGCTCGACCGCGTCCTGCTGGGTCCCGCGGTATCGGTCGAACAGGACCTTGCCGGCCCGCAGATAGTCGTTCTGGGCGGTGACGTCACCGGGACGGGACGCCGACCCCGAGGCGGCCGGGGTGGCCCAGTCGTCCTGCCACTGCTGCTGGGTGATCCGCATCGCGACGACGCTGCGGGTCAGGCGCGGGTCCGAGGCGACGTCGAGCAGCCGCGAGTCGGCGGCGGCGAGGTCGCCGAGACCGCTGTGGTACGGGACCAGGTACGCCAGGTCGCCGGTCGACAGGAACGCCCGTAGACCGGTCTCCTGGTCGAGCATGGCCGCGTGGCTGTCCTGCAGCGCCAGCAGTCCGCTCTCGTAGCGGGTGATCCGCGGTTGGGAGACCAGCGCGAACCAGGCCAGCAGCGAGACCAGGAGCACGCTGATCACGACAGCGCCCGAGATGACCACGCGCATACCGTGGTTGACGGCGGCCGACAGGCTCGTCGGGGTCGCCGAACGGGTGGCCCACGGCATCGTCGTCCCCTCCTCGCGCTCGGTCCTCCCGGAGCCATCGGCGCCGAGGGTGCCCGGGTTGAGCCCGGGCGACGGGCGAGCTGGGCGGGTCAGGCTGGCGCGGCGGCTGCGGCGGCTGCGTCGGGGGCGCGGTCGCGCCGCGGCTCGACGTACCGGCGGATCGCGAGCGCCGCGGCCGCTCCCTCGCCGGCGGCCGAGGCTGCCTGCTTGGTGCTGCCGGCGCGCACGTCACCGGCCGCGAAGACCCCCGGGTGGCTGGTCTGCAGACCGACGTCCGTGACGACGAACCCGGCCTCGTCCAGGTCGGGCAGCCCCTCGACGTCCCCCGTGTTCGGCGAGAGCCCGATGAAGACGAAGACCCCGTCGTAGGACTCGTCGCGCTCCGCCCCGGTGGTCGTGTCCTTCAGTCGCACGCTCGCCAGCTTGCCGTCGCCGTTGAACGCGGTGACCGTCGTGGCGGGCAGCACCGTCATGGCCGGGTTCTCGGCGACCTTCTCGCGCACCACGCTGCTGGCCGTCAGGGCCGGGCCGTTGGTCGCGATGGTGACGTCGGGCGAGAAGCGGGTGAGGAAGACGCCCTCCTCG
>JBKJTJ010000265.1:0-3386 GCA_046590855.1 Actinomycetota bacterium | reverse complement strand
GCCTGGGCGTGCACCGGGTGGTCGTAGTAGACCGTCGCGGTCGTCACCGGCAGCCAGCCCGAGGGCGCCTTGCCGCTGCCGGTGACCTCGATCCGCTCGGTGGCGTAGGTGCACACGTCAGGACGCCAGGTGACGGCCGTAGAAGTCCAGGACGTGCGCCCAACCCTCGACGGCGGCGGCCTGGTGGTAGCTGGGCCGGTCGACGGCGAAGAAGCCGTGCCCGGCCTCGGGGTGGGTGTGCAGCTCGTGCTCCTTGCCGTTCTCGACGAGCAGCTGCTCGAGCTCGGCGACCGCAGCGGGCGAAGGGTACTGGTCGGTGGCACCGAACAGCCCGAGCAGCGGGGCGCGAAGGCCCGGCGTCAGGTGGCCGATCGGCTCGACCTGGAGCGGGAAGCCCTCGGGCGGCGTCCCGGTGACGAACGCGCCGTAGCAGTCGACGACCGCGTCCAGCGGCAGCCGGCATCCGGCCAGGAACGACTGGCGACCGCCCGAGCAGTAGCCGATCACGCCGACCTTGCCGTTGGAGGACGGCAGCGACCGCAGGTGCGCCGCCGCTCCCCCGACGTCGCCGACCAACCGGTCGTCGGGCACCCCGCCGGCGGCGCGCCCGGCCGCGGCGGCGTCGTCCGGGCTGGCCCCGGGGGCTTCGCGGGAGTACAGGTTGGGGCAGATCGCGAGGTAGCCCTCGGCCGCGAAGCGCCGGGTGATCTCCTTGGTCGCCGTGTCGTAGCCGGGCATGTGGTGGATCACCACGACCCCGCCGCGCGGGCTCTGGTCGTCCGGCTGCGCGAGGTACGCCTCGACCTCGTCGCCGCCTGCGCCGCTGATCCGGATGGTGCCTGCTCGCATGTCGTCGCTCATGGCGTCATCTCAGCAGCCGGCGACGCGATCCTCATCCACGGGGCACGGCGAACCGCGCCAACCGCGCGCCGAGCGGCTGCAGGGCCGCCCAGGTGCCGTCGACCTCGAGCACGGCGACGGCGTTCGTCGAGAAGCCAGCGGCCAGCCCGGTCAGAGCCGACGCGCTGCTACCCGGGCCGGCGAGCGCCTGCGTGAGCGTCGACTGCACCGGTTCGTGGCCCACGACGACCAGCACGCGGACGTCGTCCGCCACCGCGCGCACGAGCGCCAGCACCGAGCCGGGCGAGGCGAGGTACAGCTCGGCGAGCTCTGTCACCGGTGCTGCCTCGTCGAACGCCGCGCTCGCCAGCTCCCACGTCTGGCAGCTGCGCAGGGCCGACGAGCACAGGACCAGGTCGGGGACGCCGGTCTCGTCGGCGAGCCACCGGCCGAGGGCCGGGGCGTCCCGGCGGCCGCGGTCCGACAGCGGCCGGTCGTGGTCGACGACGTCCTCGGGCTGGTCACGGTCGGACTTGGCGTGCCGCACCACGACGAGCCGGTGGGTCGGTGAGGTCATGGGGCAGTGTCTCGCGCGGCCGGGCGGGACGGGGCGGCCGCGCGACTAGGCTCGGGCGATGCCCCCGACACCGACCCGACGCCTGATGGTGATCGGCGGGGCCGAGGACAAGGTGGGCCGCTCGCGGGTGCTGCGGCGCTTCGTCCGCCTCGCGGGCGGGTCGCAGGCCCGGGTCGTCATCGTCCCGACCGCGTCCAGCGTCCCCGACCAGATGGTCGCGATGTACACCGAGGTGTTCGGCCGCCTCGGGGTCGCGTCGGTCACCGCGGTGGCGCCGGCGGACCGCCGGCACGGCGACGACCCGGATCTGGTGGGGCCGCTCGAGCGCGCCACGGGCGTGTTCATGACCGGCGGCAACCAGCTCAAGCTGTCGCAGGTGATCACCGGCACCCCGGTCGGCCGGGCCATCCACGAGGCGTACGAGCGTGGCTGCGTGGTCGCCGGCACGTCCGCCGGCGCCAGCATCGTCAGCTCGCACATGATCTCGATGGGCGACGAGGGGGTCACCCCGCGGCAGCGCTCCAGTCAGCTGTCCGCGGGCCTCGGCCTGCTGCCCGACATCGTCGTCGATCAGCACTTCGACCAGCGCGGTCGGTACGGCCGGCTGCTGTCGCTGGTGGCGCAGTCCCCGTCGCTACTGGGGATGGGCGTCGACGAGGACACCGCCGCGCTCATCACCGACGGCCACCTGCTCGAGGTGGTGGGTGCCGGGGGCGTGTTCCTGGTCGATGCCTCGCAGGCCCTGTCCGACGCCCACGAGGCCCGGCAGGGCGCCCCGCTGCTGGTGTCCGGCGCGGTCGTCCACGCCCTGCCCAGCGGGGTGCGCTTCGACCTCACCACCCGACGCCTGCTCGGGTTCGTCCAGCGTCGTCGCGACGCGACGGTGGCCGTCTCGCACCAGGACCGGGACGAGGCGACCCGGGCCACCCGGGTGCGGCACGACGACCCGCCCGTCCTGCGCGCCCTCGGCCAGCCCGAGCGCTGACCACCCACCGACTGGAGAGCCGATGACCGAGCCCGGACCCTCGCCGGACCTCACGATCCTCGAGACCCACGTGTACCGGGGCCCGAACATCTGGTCGTACGACGTGTCGGTGCACCTGGTCGTCGACCTCGGCTCGCTCGAGCGGTTCCCCACCAGCGAGCTACCCGGGTTCACCGACGCCCTGGTCGACCTGCTGCCGCGGATCGAGCGCCACACCTGCTCGCGCGGGCACCGAGGCGGCTTCATCGAGCGGCTGCGCGAGGGCACCTGGCTCGGGCACGTCGCCGAGCACGTCGCGCTGCAGCTGCAGCAGGAGGCCGGTCACGACATCCGCCGCGGCAAGACCCGCGGGGTGAAGGGCCGCCCCGGTGTCTACAACGTGGTCTTCGGGTACGTCGACGAGCGGGTCGCGCTCGCAGCGGCGCGGCTGTCGGTGCGGCTGGTCAACCACCTGGTGCAGGCTGAGCCGGGGTTCGACTTCGATGCCGAGCTCGACCTGTTCCTGCGCCGCGCCGAGCGGACGGCGTTCGGCCCCAGCACCGCCGCCATCATCGAGGAGGCCGTCAGCCGCGACATCCCCTGGATCCGGCTGAACGAGCAGTCCCTGGTGCAGCTCGGCCAGGGCGTCCACCAGCAGCGCATCCGGGCCACGATGACCTCCGGCACCAGTGCCCTGGCCGTCGACATCGCCGGCGACAAGGAGCTGACCAGCACGCTGCTCGCCTCGGCTGGGCTCCCCGTGCCGGGCACGCAGAGCGTGCGCACCGTCGAGGACGCGGTCCGGGTGGCCGAGCGGATGGGCTACCCCGTCGTGGTCAAGCCGCTGGACGGCAACCACGGCCGCGGGGTGTGCCTGGACCTGCGGTCGGCCGCCGACGTCCGCGCCGCGTTCGACGTCGCGCAGGAGCAGTCGCGCCGCGGCTGGGTGGTGGTCGAGTCGCTGATCCTCGGCCGCGACTACCGCTGCCTGATCATCGGCGGCCG
>JBKJTJ010000167.1:0-5264 GCA_046590855.1 Actinomycetota bacterium | reverse complement strand
CTCGTCGGCCGGCGATGGGCGCCCCGACAGGGCCGCGCTGATCCGGTCACGCCAACGGCTGACTCGGGTCTCGATGCTGCGCAGCAGCTCACCGGTGCCCGCGAACTCCTGCCATCGGGCCAGCACCTCGCCGCGCAGCAGGGTGCCGTCGGACAGCCCGCGCTCGATGGCCACCACGGCGTCGCCGTACGCCGCGTCGACCTCGCGCCGCAGCCCGGCGAGCGCGGCGTCCTGGGTGGCGGCCGCGTCGACGAGGGCGTGGGCCCGGGGGTGCAGCGCGTCCAGGGCGCCGGTGAGCGTGCGCCGCACGACGGTCTGCCGGGCGACCGCGTCGCGGGCCAGGGCCACCAGCCACGACCGCAGCGGCTCGACGACGGCGGCGTCGAGCAGTCCGTCGGCGTCGACCTCGCTCTCCGGCACCGAGAACATCGGGGACGCCGCGAGCCCGCGCTCGGTCAGCATCTGGGCCAGGTGGGGGCGCACCTCCGCCATCGCGCCCGGCGGCACGCGGTCCAGGACGATGGCGACGACGGCCCCGCGGTCGGCGGCACCGCGCAGCAGGTCCCACGGCACGGCGTCGGCGTACCTGGCGGCCGTCGTGACGAACACCCACAGGTCGGCTGCCGCCAGCAGCTGCTGGGCCAGCTCGCGGTTGGCCGAGACGACCGAGTCGATGTCCGGCGCGTCCAGCAGGGCCAGTCCCGCGGGCAGAGCGGTGCTGACGGCCATCCGCACCGAGGTGATCGCGCCCAGGTCGTCGCGGTTCGGCTCCTGCTGGGCGCCGGTCTCGCGGGCCAGGCCCGGCAGCACGCGGTCGCCCGCGAACCACGCCTCGTCGTCCGGATGGTGCACGAGCACGGGCGCCCTCGTGGTGGGGCGAAGGGCCCCGCTGCGGCTGACCCGGGCGCGCAGCACCGAGTTGACCAACGTGGACTTGCCGGCGCCCGTCGAGCCACCGACGACGGCCAGCAGCGGGGCGTCCAGCGAGCGCAGCCGCGGCAGCACGTAGTCGTCCAGCTGGGCGAGCAGGGCGCTCTGGTCACGGCGGGTGCCAGGTGCGTCGTCCAGCTCGAGCGGCAGCGCGACGTCCTGGACGCAGCGACGCAGCTGCTCGACCGCGGGGAGCAGCGCGTCGAGCTCGAGCCGTGGTGTCACGTCCGGCAGCATTGCCGGTCTGCCGCCACCTCGCCAACTCAGGGCGGGCACGGCAGACCCCGCCGATACGATCGGGACCGGGCGCCCGTAGCTCAGTGGATAGAGCAGCGGCCTTCTAATCCGCCGGTCGCAGGTTCGAATCCTGCCGGGCGCGCCCTGTTCATGGGACGTTTGAGTCCGTGCCCCGGTCGGGGTCGGCGCGGTGCTCCGCGTGCTGCCCACGGGTCGCGTCGGCGCGGCCGCCGGCGACGTCCTCGTCACGGGTCACGGCGACGTCGGGGTCGATCCGGTCGGCCTCGCGCAGCCGCTCGTCCACCTCGGCCCTGGACTGCCCCGCGTGCTCACCGCGCTGGACGGCCTCGGCCTGCAGGGCAGCGGCCTCGGCGGCCTTGGCGTCGGCCTCGGCCTGCGCCATCCGGGCCTGCGCGTCGACGCGTGCGGCGTCGGCCTCGCGCCGCTGCACCTCGATCCGGTCGGCCTCGGCGCTGGCCCGCAGGTCCTGCGCCGTGCCCCGCTGCGCCTGCTCCTGCTTGGCCCTGCGACTGCCGGCCGTGCCCACGATCACCGCCACGACGACCACCACCAGCACCAGCAGCACGATGACGGTGACGAGAACCCCTGTGCTCATGACGATCTCCTTCGTTGCAGTGCCCGAGGCCCCCAGGCAACTGCCAAGCGGCCGCAGGCGCAACCCCCAGCGGCTGCCCGTCGCCTCAGCGCCGGGTGCTGGCGAACCCGTAGCGGTCGGTGGCGACCTCACGCAGCAGCGCCTGCTCGACCTCTCGCGCGTCGGACGGCGCGGTGCCGCGGGCCATCCGGGCGCGCAGGAACGCCAGCTCGGTGGCCGCCGCCTGGAAGGCCCGCATCGAGCGCAGCCCGGGCGAACCCGCCACCGACCGAGCCCAGGCACGGGCCGCGCGGCGCTGCGGCATCGACGTCAGCATGCCGACCTCGGGCCCGGTGAACCACCCGGTGCGCTCGTACACCTGCAGGTGGGCCCCGATCAGCCGGCTCTCGCGGCGGCGCGCCCAGACGGCGAACCCGACCGCCGCAAGGAAGATCGGCACCTGCACCAGGACGTAGACGGTCACGAAGCCGCGCAACCCGGCCACGGCGCTGAGGTTCCACATCGCGTGCAGACCCACCGCGCAGAGCCAGCCGACCAGCGGAGCCACCACCCGCAGCCACCTGCGGCGCGTCGTTGCGGCCACACCGAGGCCGATGCCGGTGGCCATCGTGAACATGGGGTGGGCGAACGGGCCGAACACCCCTCGCAGCACGAACGTGACCGCCAGACCGGCGGTGCCGTTGTCCTGCAGCGCCCTGCCGAGGTAGAGGACGTTCTCGGTGAACGCGAAGCCGACCCCGGCCAGCCCGGCGTAGACGATGCCGTCGACCACCCCGTCGAACTCGCGACGACGGGCCAGCAGAACCAGCAGCACCACCGACCCCTTGGCGGTCTCCTCGACCCAGGGCGCGACGAGCACCGCCGCGGCCGAGATGTCGGCACCGGCGTCGCGCAGCAGCACCAGCGAGTAGGAGTTCACCAGCAGCGCCACGAAGGTCGCGACCACGGCGCCCCACGCGAACGCGAACCACAGCAGGGACGTCGGCTCGGCCTCGAACCGGTCCAGCCACAGCAGCGCGGGGACGACCACGAGCACGGGCACCAGGGCGACGACGAAGCCCGTCACCAGGCCGGTCACGCCCGTGTCCGACCCGATGATCGACAGCGTCACCAGAGCCAGTGCGGCGAACAGCACCACCACCAGCGCGGTGAGCAGGGCCTGCGCCACCCGGCTGCGGGCACTGCGACGCACGGCGCCGCCGCGGCGGACGGCAGCGGCGGCCGAGGGCACCGACGTCCACCCCTGAACGGACGTCGAGGTGCGGCCCTGCGGTGTCGGCGAGGTCATGGCGAGCCAGGCTAGACCCGACCGTACGCTGGCGCCGTGGGTCGACACGGGCAGCCGCCGCCGCGGCGCCCGGTCCCCTGGGAGCTCATCGGCTGGGCCCTGTTCGCCGCGGCCGTCGCCATCGGGGTGGCCCTGTGGGCGGGTGCCTCGTGGTTCGTCGCGGCCTTCGTCGCGGCGACCGGGCTGGTGGGGCTTGGCGTCATCGCGGTGATGACGATCACCGGGCCGCGCGAGTGACCTCTAGGGTGAGCGGGTGGACCCCAAGACTGAGCGCATCGTGTGGATCGACTGCGAGATGACGGGCCTGGACCTCGAGCGCGACGCGCTGATCGAGGTCGCAGCCCTGGTGACCGACTCCGAGCTGACGATCCTCGGGGACGGCGTCGACGTCGTCATCGCGTGCGACGAGCAGGCCCTGGAGTCGATGCCGGACGTCGTCCGCGAGATGCACACCAGCAGCGGCCTGCTCGACGAGCTGGCCGCCGGGGTCACCATGGCCCAGGCGCAGGACATGGTCATGGCGTACGTCCGGGAGTGGGTGCCCGACCCGCGCAAGGCGCCGCTGGCGGGCAACACGGTCGGCACCGACCGCGGCTTCCTGGCTCGTGACATGCCCGAGCTCGAGCAGCACCTGCACTACCGGATCATCGACGTCAGCTCGATCAAGGAGCTCTCGCGTCGCTGGTTCCCCCGGGCGTACTACAACGCGCCGAAGAAGAACGGCGGCCACCGGGCGCTGGTCGACATCCGCGAGAGCATCGAGGAGCTGCGGTACTACCGCGAGGCGGTCTTCGTCCCGGCGCCGGGCCCGGACTCGGCGACCGCGCGGCAGATCGCGGCGGGGCTGGCCACACCACCCGTCACGACCTGACGCCTGTCCGGGCCGTGCGCCCGACCCGGTAGGGTGGACGCCGCAGCGCCGGTCGTCCTCGCCGGTCGCGGTTCTTGGTGGGTGTAGCTCAGCTGGTAGAGCGTCCGGTTGTGGTCCGGGATGTCGCGGGTTCAAGTCCCGTCACTCACCCCAAGGCAGTACGCAGACGCGTCGCCCGCCCCGTCCACCTCGGTGGGCGGGGTTTGGTCGTCCCGTCGGCCGCTCTCTACGAAGTTGCCGTCCCGATCACCACGGGGACGTCCGCAGATATACGGTTTGGGGCGGACGAGACGGTTGTCGACCTGAGGCGGTGCGATGAGCGGCACGGGCCTGACGGGCACCGGTTCACTCACCACTGCCCTGCGGCCCGAGCCGGCGAGCGCGCCGCGGGCCCGGGGGGTCGTGCGGGGCCTGCTCACCGGGACCGCCGTCGAGGCGATGGTGGACCTCGCCGAGCTGTGCGTCTCCGAGCTGGTCACGAACGCCGTGCTGCACGCCGGCACCGACATCAAGCTCGAGATCTACTACGACCCCACCAGCGTGCGACTGAGCGTCAGCGACGGCTCGCGCAACCTCCCGGTGCTCGCGCGGCACTCCAGCACCGCCTCGACCGGGCGGGGGTTGGCGATGGTCGCCGCCGTCGCGGACTCGTGGGGCGTGGACGACAGCGACGGAGCCGGCAAGACCGTGTGGTGCGTGCTCACCGAGCACGACGTCGGCGCCGCGGCCCTCGACATCAGCGACGTGATGGACGCCTGGGAGCTCTCGAGCGCCGATGTCCCGCAGCAGCGCGCCGCGCCGCGCGACCAGAGCCTGACGTCCACCGTCGTGACCCTCACCGACTACCCCGTCGACCTGGGTCTGGGCCTGCAGGAGCACTACGAGGCCGTCGTGCGCGAGTGCCAGCTGCTGGCCGCCCCGCGGGACGACGACGCCGTCATGCTGCCCGACCGGCTGCTGAGCCTCGCGCTCGCGCTGGCTCAGCGCTACACCGAGGAGCTGTCCGACCTCGCCCGGCCCGACCCGCGGCGGCTCGCTGCGCAGGCCCGCGGTCGGGACGCCGTCGACCTCACGTACGAGGTCACCCCCGAGCTGATGACCCGGCTGCGCAGCTGGCAGCAGGTACTCGACGACGTGGACGAGTTCTCCCGCCGCGGTGACCTGCTCGCCCCGATGATCTCGGCTCCGCTGGCGCGGCTGCGCACCTGGGCCCTTCGCGAGTTCGTGCGGCAGAGCGCCGGCGCCCCGCCGACGCCGTGGCCGGGGCCGTCCGCCGACTGAGCGGTGCTTGACGTCGCAAGCACCTGGGCGCAGGGTACGAC
>JBKJTJ010000142.1:0-9409 GCA_046590855.1 Actinomycetota bacterium | reverse complement strand
GCAGCACATCTGACCTGCGCAAACGCTCCGCTTCAGACGTTGAAGCGGAACTCCACGACGTCGCCGTCCGCCATGACGTAGTCCTTGCCCTCGATGCGCACCTTGCCCTTGGCCTTGGCCTCGGCCATCGACCCGGTGGCGACGAGGTCGTCGAACGAGACCACCTCGGCCTTGATGAAGCCGCGCTGGAAGTCGGTGTGGATCACGCCGGCGGCCTGCGGGGCGGTGGCGCCCTGGCGGATCGTCCAGGCCCGCGTCTCCTTCGGCCCCGCGGTCAGGTAGGTCTGCAGGCCGAGCGTGGCGAAGCCGACCCGGGCCAGCTGGTCGAGCCCGGACTCCTCCTGGCCGATGCTGGCCAGCAGCTCGGCGGCCTCGGCGGGCTCGAGCTCGGTGAGCTCTGCCTCGACCTTGGCGTCCAGGAAGATCGCCTCGGACGGCGCGACCAGGTCACGCAGTCGGGTCTTCAGCTCGTCGTCGCCGAGCCCGTCCTCGTCGACGTTGAAGACGAAGATGAACGGCTTGGTGGTCATCAGCCCCAGGGTGCGCAGCGCCGCCGGGTCGATGTCACCGCCTCCGGCGAACAACGTCGTCCCCTGCTCCAGGATCGCCTGCGCCGCAACGGCTGCAGCAAGAACCGACGCGTCCGTCTTCTTGCCCTTGACCTCCTTCTCCAGCCGCGGCACGGCCTTCTCCAGGGTCTGCAGGTCGGCCAGGATCAGCTCGGTGTTGATCGTCTCGATGTCGGATGACGGGTCGACCTTGCCGTCGACGTGCACGACGTCGGGGTCGGCGAAGGCCCGGGTCACCTGGCAGATCGCATCCGCCTCGCGGATCGTGGCGAGGAACTTGTTGCCGAGGCCCTCGCCCTCGCTCGCCCCCTTGACGATGCCGGCGATGTCGACGAACGAGACCGTCGCGGGCAGGATGCGCGCGCTCGCGTGGATCTCGGCGAGCCGCGCCAGCCGCTCGTCGGGCAGCGCGACGACACCGATGTTCGGCTCGATCGTCGCGAAGGGGTAGTTCGCCGCGAGCACGTCGTTCTTGGTGAGCGCGTTGAACAGGGTGGACTTGCCGACGTTGGGCAGTCCGACGATTCCGATGGTGAGGGCCACGGGGACAAGAGCCTACCGGCGGTGCACGCCCACCAGGTACTCGCTGCCCGCTGCCACGGGTGCGCCGTCCCAGGTCGACCACAGGTGCACGGTGGTGAGCCCAGCCGCGTGGCACCAGCCGTCGTAGTCGGCGGCGCCCACGTGCCGGTCGGCGGCGAAGCCGGCCACGAGCAGGCCACCCGGGCGAAGGGCGGCGGCCATCACGGCGACGACGTCGGCCTCGGTGCCTGGCGTCAGGTAGACCACGACGTTGCCCGGCGCCGCCACCACGTCGTACGCCGCGCCCGCAGCGAGCAGGTCGCCTAGGCCGGCGAGGTCGCCCTCGACCAGGTCGACGGCCAGTCTCTCGTCCGTCGCCTGGGCGCGGGCCTCGGCCAGCATCGAGGGGTCGACGTCGACGCCGGTCACCTGGTGGCCGCGCCGGGCGAGCTCGAGAGCGACGCGGCCGGTGCCGCAACCGGCGTCCAGCACGCGACCGGCCCCACCGCCGGTGACCTCGCGGAGCAGACGGTCGATCGTGCGCGCCTCACCGTGGACGTCGACACCCTCGGTCTCGAGGTCGCGGAACCGCTGCGCGTACTCCGGCCCACTCGTGCCGCCCGTCTCGGCGAGCCAGCGGTTCTGCGACATGACCGCACCCTACGGCCGCGTCGCCAGCCCGTTGTCGGTGGCGAGTGGCAGCCTCGCGGCCATGGACCTGATCACCGCTCTGGTCATCCTCGTCGTCGGCGTCGTGCTGGGCGCCCTGGCTGCCGGCTGGGCCGTGCGCTCCCAGCTCGCCGTCGCGCACGCAGGCACCGCGGCCGAGCGCGACCTGCTGCGCGAGCGCGTCGTCGACCTCGAGGCGGCGGTCGGCACCGACCGCGAGGTCGCGGCGGTGCTCGCGCCGTTGCGCGACGGGCTGGTGCGGGTCGAGCGCCAGGTCGGCCAGCTCGAGCGCGACCGGGTCGACCAGTTCTCCCGGCTGGACGAGCAGCTGTCGGCGGTCGTGAGCACGGGTGAGGCCCTGCGCCAGCAGACCGCCTCGCTCGCCGGGGCGCTGCGCTCGTCCAACGTGCGCGGCACCTGGGGCGAGGCCCAGCTTCGCCGGGTGGTCGAGGCGGCGGGGCTGCTGGCCCGGGTCGACTTCACCGAGCAGCCCAGCGCCACCGGCCCACTGGGCACCGTGCTGCGGCCCGACCTCGTCGTGCACCTGCCCGGCGGCAAGAACCTGGTCGTCGACGCGAAGGCGCCCCTCACCGCGTTCCTGGACGCCGGGGCCACCGACTCGCCCGAGCGTGAGCGGCTGCTGGGCCTGCACGCCAAAGCACTGCGGGGTCACGTCGACGTGCTGGCCGGCCGCGAGTACTGGACGGCGTTCACCCCGACACCCGAGATGGTCATCTGCTTCGTACCCGGCGACGCGATCCTCGCGGCCGCCCTGGACGCCGACGCCTCGCTGTACGAGCACGCCATGGACGCCCGGGTGGTGCTGGCCTCGCCCGCGACGCTGCTCGCCGTGCTGCGCACCTGCGCGTACGCCTGGCAGCAGGACGCGCTGGCCGGCAACGCCCGCGAGCTGTTCGAGGTGGGTCGCGAGCTGTACGGACGCCTCGCGACGCTCGGCACGCACACCGCCAAGCTGGGCCGCACCCTGCAGCGCTCGGTCGAGGACTACAACGCGATGGTCGGCACGCTCGAGCGACGGGTGCTGGTGACGGCACGTCGGATGAACGACCTCGACCTGACCGGCACCGTGCTCGAGGTGCCCGAGCCGGTCGAGGTCACCCCACGCAGCCTGACCGCCGTCGAGCTGCTCGACGACCAGCTGCGCGATGAGCGACTGACTGACGGACGACTGGGCGACGGCCGACGTGCAGCGGGCTAGATCGCCTGCGCCGCAGCGGCCTTGGCCGCCTTGAGGTCGCGACGCAGCTCCTTCGGCAGCGAGAACAGCAGGCTCTCCTCGGCTGAGACGACTTCCTCGACGTCGCCGTAGCCGCGGGCGGCGAGGTAGCCGAGCACGTCGCGGACGAGCACCTCGGGCACGCTGGCGCCGCTCGTGACGCCGACGGTGGTGACGCCGTCCAACCAGGTGGGGTCGATCTCGTCGGCGTAGTCGATCAGGTGACTGGCCCGGGCCCCGTGCTCGAGCGCCACCTCGACCAGCCGCACCGAGTTGGAGGAGTTGCGCGACCCGACGACCAGCACGAGGTCGGCCTGCGGGGCGATCTCCTTGACGGCCACCTGGCGGTTCTGCGTGGCGTAGCAGATGTCGTCGCTGGGCGGGTCCTGCAGCTGGGGGAACTTCAGGCGCAACCGGCGCACCGTCTCCATCGTCTCGTCGACCGACAGCGTCGTCTGCGAGAGCCAGACCACCCGGGCCGGATCGCGCACCTCGATCTCGTCCACCGAGTCCGGACCGTCGACGAGCTGGATGTTGTCCGGCGCCTCGCCCGCCGTGCCGATGACCTCCTCGTGGCCGTCGTGGCCGATCAGCAGGATGTCGTAGTCCTCGTCGGCGAAGCGGCGCGCCTCGTGGTGCACCTTGGTGACCAGCGGGCAGGTGGCGTCGATGGTCTTCAGCTGCAGCCGGGCCGCCTCGTCGTGCACGACCGGCGCCACCCCGTGCGCCGACAGGACGACGGTGGCGCCGCGAGGCACCTCGTCGGTCTCCTCGACGAAGATCGCCCCGCGCTTCTCCAGCGTGGTGACCACGTGCTTGTTGTGCACGATCTGCTTGCGGACGTAGACCGGCGGCCCGTACAGCTCAAGGGCCTTCTCGACCGCGACGACCGCCCGGTCGACGCCGGCGCAGTACCCGCGCGGTGCGGCCAGCAGGACCCGCTTGCTCGATTCGCTCACCCCACCATGGTAGGCGCGGGTCGTCCGCCGCCGAGCGGCGCGCCTGCGTAGGGTTCGACGGATGAGCGACGCCGCCCCGCCTCCGCGCCGCCACCCGCTCCCCGAGCGCGCCCTCGACACCACCGCCGAGCAGCCCTGGCCGGTGCGCCTGCTGAGCACCAAGATGGCCCAGTACGTCGCCAAGATGCCGCCGGTGTGGGTGGAGGGGCAGGTCGTCCAGCTGGTCAGGCGGCCCGGCACCTCCACGGCGTACCTGACGCTGCGCGACGCCGACGTCGACTTCTCGCTCTCGGTCACCGCGACCACGCGGGTGCTGGCCGCCGTCGGCGCCGACCTCGCGGACGGCGCACGCGTCGTCGTGCACGCCCGGCCGACGTTCTGGGAGAAGCGCGGCACCCTGCAGCTGGTCGCGGACGAGATCCGCCCGGTCGGCGTCGGCGAGCTGCTGGCGCGAATCGAGCACCTCAAGCGGCTGCTGGCCAGCGAGGGCCTGTTCGACCCCCGGCGCAAGCGCCCGCTGCCTTTCCTGCCGCGCACCGTGGGCCTGGTCTGCGGGCGGGCCAGCGCTGCCGAGCACGACGTCGTCGAGAACGCCCGCCGCCGGTGGCCCGCGGTGCGGTTCGCCATCCGCGAGGTGGCCGTGCAGGGCCCGCACGCCGTGACCCAGGTCATCAGCGCGCTGCGCGAGCTGGACGCCGACCGCGAGGTCGACGTCATCGTCATCGCCCGCGGCGGCGGGTCGCTGGAGGACCTGCTGGCGTTCAGCAACGAGACGCTGCTGCGCGCCGTCGCGGCCGCCGCGACCCCGGTCGTCAGCGCCATCGGCCACGACGTCGACACCCCGCTGCTCGACCTGGTGGCGGACGTCCGGGCCTCGACACCAACCGACGCGGCCACCTTCGTCGTCCCGGACGTCGAGGACGAGCTGGTCGGCCTCGAGCGCTCCCGCGAGCGGCTGCGTCGCGCGGTGATGCACCGGGTCGAGCGCGAGCAGGCGACCCTGGCCGGGCTGCGCAGCCGGCCGGTGCTGGCCGACCCGCACACCGTGGTCGACGTGCGGGGGCGCGAGGTGCAGGCCGCGGTCGAGCAGGCGCGGCGCTCGGTGGGCGCCCGCCTCGACCGGGCCGCCGACGAGGTGCGGCACCTGGCCACGACGGTGCGCGCGCTGTCGCCGGCGGCGACCCTCGAGCGCGGCTACGCCGTCGTGCAGCGGGCCGACTGGGCCGTCGTGCGCTCCCCCGACGACGTGGCCACCGGCGAGCGCCTGCGGGTGCGGGTGGCCCGCGGCGAGCTCGTCGTCGAGGCGCGCTGAGCGGCTCGCACCACTGGGTAGGGTCGCGGACGTGGCGAGCGACGAAAACACGGCGGGCCTGACGTACGAGCAGGCGCGCGACGAGCTGGTCGAGGTCGTCCGCCGGCTCGAGGCCGGGGGCACCACGCTCGAGGACTCCCTGGCGCTGTGGGAGCGCGGCGAGGCGCTCGCCACGCGCTGCCAGACCTGGCTCGACGGCGCCCGCGAGCGCCTTGACGCCGCGCGGCCGGCTGACGCGGGCTAAGCCGGGGGCCGGAGCGCGCCCGCGAGGACCGCGAGCTGGTCGTAGGACGCCGTGCCGGTGACGACCGTCGTGACGGCGCCACTCACGTGCACCAGGCTGTTCTGGACCTTGTCGGTGCGACCGATCCGCTGCCAGGTCACGCCGCCGACGTCCTGGGTTCCGTCGGGGCGGCCCCGGTTGGTCTGCGCCGCGAGCCACGCCGCGGGCGCGTCCTTGCCCTGCTCGACGGCGGCGTAGTCCTTGGTGCCGATGACGTAACCCGCGTGCCAGGTCAGCACCTGGGCCGTCGCAACCGTCGTGCGAACGCTCGTGGGCCGCCACTGCGCGGGCAGGCCGACCGGCTGGGCCGGCGTGAAGCCCACTCGTGTCGCGGCCACCCGGGCTCCGGCGGCGACGTCGACCGGCGGCTGGGTGACCCCGTTCTGACGCACCGTGATCCCCAGCAGGACCAGGACGATGCCCAGCACCACGGCCAGCGAGATGACCATCGAGGCCACCGAGGTGCGCTGCCGCTCGGTGCGTCGCTCGTCGGCGTGCTGGCGGGCCTCGCGTTGCACGCGCAGCCGCTCGTCGACGGCCTCGTCCGGCTCCTGCTCGGTGCTGCTCACCCCCCCATGGTCGCCGATGGTCGGCGGTCACCGCACCGGGGGCGCCCCGCCGATAGCATCCAGTCCCGTCCGCCAGCCCTGACGGCAGCCCGCCCAGCGATCCGCTCAGCAAGGAGTCGACCGATGGACCCGAACGTGCTGCCCGCCGACCTACCGGCGCCCGAGGACGACGGTGCCGCCGACCACCTGGTGGGTGCTCGGCTGCCCTCGACGACCCTGCCAGCCACCGACGGCACGCGGGTCGACCTCTCGATGCTGGCTGGACGCACGGTGCTCTACACCTACCCGCGCACCGGCGAGCCCGACCAGCCAGCGCTGAGCGAGGACTGGGACCTGATCCCCGGCGCCCGCGGATGCACCCCGCAGGCGTGCGACTTCCGCGACCACCACCGCGACCTCGAGGCCGCGGGCGCCCGCGTGCTGGGCCTGTCGACGCAGGACACCGGGTACCAGCGCGAGATGGCCGACCGGCTGCACCTGCCCTTCCCGATCCTCTCGGACGCCGAGCTCACGCTCACCCGCGCGCTGTCGCTGCCCGCCTTCGAGGTCGCCGGCCAGGTGCTGGTGCGCCGGCTGACGCTGGTGATCGACGACGGAGTCGTCACCCACGTCTGGTACCCCGTGTTCCCCCCGAACACCCACGCAGAGGACGTCCTGGCATGGCTGCGCTCGAACCCGCGGTGACGACCCCGGTGCTGGTGGTCGGCGAGTCCCTCGTCGACATCGTCCAGCGAGCCGACGGCAGCACCGACCGCCACCCCGGTGGCAGCCCCGCCAACGTCGCGATCGGCCTGGCCCGGCTCGGCCACCCCGTGCGCTTCGCCACGAGGATCGGCACCGACGCGGACGGCGCGTCCGTGCGCACCCACCTGGAGGCCGACGGCGTCGTCCTCGCCGCGGGCGCGGTCGTCGACGCAGCCACCTCGACGGCCACCGCCGTCCTGGACGCGACCGGCGCTGCGTCGTACGTCTTCGACCTGGTGTGGGACCTGCCGATCGTCGACGTCGGCGACGCGGGTCACGTGCACACGGGGTCGATCGCCGCCAACCTCGCGCCGGGCGCCGCGCGGGTGCACGAGCTGCTCGCGGCCGCGCGCTCCGGAGCCACGACGTCCTACGACCCGAACCTGCGCCCGCGGATCATCGGCACGCCGGACGACGAGCGGCCGGGTGTCGAGCAGCTGGTGGCCCGCTCCGACGTGGTCAAGTCCAGCGACGAGGACCTGGCGTGGCTCTACCCCGGTGAACCCGTCGATCAGGTCGCCGCCCGCTGGGCCACGACCGGCCCGGCGCTGGTCGTCGTGACCCGCGGGGCGGCGGGTGCGAGCGCCTGGCTGGCCCGCGACCCCGGGACGGTCGTCACCGCCGCACCGCGACTGGTCGACGTCGTCGACACCGTAGGTGCCGGCGACGCGTTCATGGCCGGGCTGGTCTCCTCGCTGCTCGACCAGGGCCTGCTCGGCGGGCCGGCCCAGCGCGGCGCGCTGCACGCCGCGACCGCCACGGACGTCGGTGCCGCGCTCGAGCGCGCGACGCTGACCTCGTCGATCACCTGCGGCCGCCCCGGCGCCGACCCGCCGACCCGCGCCGAGATCTAGCGCGGCGGCACCACCAGGGCGAGCACCGCGAGGTCGTCCCGCGAGTCCGAGGCCGCCCCGAAGGCACGCACCTCGCGCACCAGCGTCGTGACGACGTCCTGCGCGCTGCGCCCCACGAGCGTCGCCACCAGCTCGACGAGGCGGTGGTCGCCGAACGCCTCGTCGCCGCACCTGGTCTCGGTGATCCCGTCGGTGAACACGATCAGCGCCTCGCCCGGCCGCAGCGTGAGCGGAGAGTCGTGCAGCTCGGGCTCGTCCACGACGCCGAGCAGGTGACCGGGCACGCCGACCTCGGTCACCTCACCGCGGGCGGTCAGCAGCAGCGGCCGCGGGTGACCCCCGAGCGAGAGCACGACCGAGGCACCGTCAGCGGTGGGCTCGAGGGTGGCGAGGGCCATCGTGGCGAACCGCGGGTCGTCCTGGCCAAGGTCCTCGGCGGTGATGGCGCGGCTCACGTGCCGCAGCACCACCGAGGGCGCCCACCCCAGGGCACTGAGGGCCAAGGTGGTGTGCCGGGCGACCGCCGTGAGGGTCGCCGCCCCGGCCCCCTTGCCGACCACGTCGCCGACCATCAGCGTCCAGCGGCCGGGGGCGCCGGCCCGGACGTCGACGAAGTCCCCGCCGACGTTGGTGTCGGCCTCGGCCGGGCTCAGCACCGCGGCGACGTCGACGCCGGGCACCAGCGGCAGCCTGCTCGGGTACAGCCCGCGCTGCAGGGTGGCGATGGTCGCGGTGCGCTCCGCGAGCAGCTCGCGCAGCCGGCGGTCGGCGTCCTGCGCCACCGTCACGTCACGCACGACCACGAGCCGGCCGGTGGGCGTCGACACCTCGTCGGGCAGCGGGCTGTGGCTGACCACCAGGTCCAGCGCGCCGCCGTCCCGCTCCACCCGGCAGTCGCCCGACCCGGCGGACGTCGCGACGAGCGGGGCCAGCAGGGCCGCGAGCTCGGGCAGCACCTCGACCAGGTCCCGCCCGACCAGCCCGGCGGCGCCCTCGCCCACCAGTGCGGCCGCGGCGGGGTTCGCGTCCACGACCCGCCCGTGGACGTCCAGCACGAGGACGGCGTCCGGCAACCGGTCGACGACGTGCCGACGGCCGACGGGCAGCAGGTCGAGCAACCGGAACCGGAAGAACCCCCACACCAGTACGAAACCGGTCACGCTGAACCCGATCGGGGTCAGGTCGAAGCGGCGCAGGCCCGGCACGCCCAGGTTGTATCCGGCGTTCAGGACGAACGGCAGCAGCGCCGACGCGCCCAGGGTCAGCGCCTGGCGCCGGTAGCGCCGCGAGACGCGCAGCAGGCCGAGGCCGAGCAGCCCGAACCCAGCCAGCAGCATGAGGTAGCTGTACGTCAGGTGCGCCCAGAAGAGCGGCCCCACCTCGACGACCCGGGTCCTCGGGTCGATCGAGCGCACCAGGTGGCGCGTCGGGCCGTTCGCGAGGGCGCCCAGCACGACCACCGGCTCGACCAGCAGGGCGGCCACCGCGCGACGTCCGATCCGGCGGCGCCGGCCCGAGTACTGCAGGGCGAAGGCGAGCAGGCTCGGCGGCAGCAGGACGATGCCCACGTACTTCAGGTCGGCCCACCGCTCGGTCCACACCGCCGTGTCGGACTGCACCTCGGCCGCGTAGCAGAGGGTCCAGACGCAGGCCGACAGGAGCAGCACGGTCAGCGCCCGGCCGCCGACGGC
>JBKJTJ010000061.1:0-9454 GCA_046590855.1 Actinomycetota bacterium | reverse complement strand
ACTGACGATGGCGATCCTCGCCAGTCCTGACTGACCGCTCGCGACCACCCGAGTCCGGCAAGTGGCCTGTTGCACAACGGGGGTCGCCCAACGGGAACGTTCAGATCAGTCAGCGATCGGTTGACGGGCATTGGCGGGGAAAGGATGCAGGTCCGGCCAGCGCCCGCGGGGGGCGGTGTTATGCGGACTGCGACGAGCGCATCGCGGAGGAAGGGGACGTTCACTTAGTGAGTAGAGACGCTTCGCTCACTGTTTGCCGATGAGCGGGCTTTCGCAAACAAGAGAAACAGATGAGTTGTGCGGGGATAAACCGGATAACCGGGTATGACCCGTCTCGCACCCTGGTAGCGACCGGCGCCAACTGGTTACCTTGGAACTGATCCGTCGACCAGGCAGCGAGACACCTGGCTTGGCCGCTGGAGGAGATGACGGGATGCGGGAGTGATGGTGACAGGGCCTCCCGGGGTGACGACTCCGGGGCCCAGCCGTATGGACGTAGCCGGAGCCGCCGCAGTGGATGGTGCGCCGGCTGCCGGGCCCGTCCTAGGGTGCAGTGCATGACCACTTTGGAGAACCGCCCGGGTACCGCCCTGCTGGTCGTGGACGTACAGGTCGGCGTCGTTGCCGACGCCGTCGACCGCGACGGCGTCGTCGCGAACATCGCCCGTCTGGTCGACAAGGCCCGCACCGCAGGAACGCCCGTGGTCTGGGTGCAGCACACAAGCGACGAGCTGCCGTCGGGCAGCCCGCAATGGGCGTACGTCCCGGAGCTGCCGATCGAGGACGGCGAGACCGTGGTGCACAAGCGCTGGGGCGACTCTTTCGAAGAGACTGATCTTGAGCAGGTCCTGGCCAGCAAGGGCGTCGGCCGGATCGTCGTGGCCGGCGCCCAAAGCGACGCCTGCATTCGGTCGACGCTGCACGGGGCCGTCGCCCGGGGCTATGACACGCTCCTCATCAGCGACGCACACACGACCGAGGACCTCAGCCAGTGGGGCGGACCCGCCCCCGACGTGGCTGTCGCCTTCACCAACTTCTACTGGGAGAACACCGCCGCGCCGGGGCGGGAGATCGGCGTCCTCACGACGGAAGCCATGGCCTTCTGACGGCCGCAAAGCGCAGCGCCAAGGACGAAGCCGAGCGCGGCACAGGCCGGCGCGGCGCCGGTTATTGAGGCACGTCTTCGCCGCAAACTAGACCTAAGCGGGCGATACGCGGGGGTGTGACGCGGGTCCGAGCCGCGCGACTCGCGGGTGAAGCGACGCAACTTCGGCCCAGTCGGTGGGCAGACCAGGGCCGCGCTCGGGCGTCGCGCCACCGAGGGAGCGTCGCCGCACCTCGTCAATCGAGCCAGGCCGCGCCATTCCATCGGCCGGCCACCCAGGTGGGATCGCTGCGATCGCTGGTGGATGTGGACGCACTGTTCCTGGTGACAACCCGCGTGCGGTGCTCGTCGTGTTCGATCAACACCTCACCAAGGATGACGGACTCAAATGCCTCGTCAATCGCCTCGATCAGCACGTCACTACCGTCGTCACACGCATCGCAGCCGCAGACCGGCTCGGCCATGAGAACGACCTGCGGGTCGCCGTACCCGACGACGACGCCAGGCAGGTGCTGGTGGGTGAAGTGGACGAACACCGGCTCGGCACCCGCACGCGTCGGGACGAATGGACGTGGTCACCACAGGACCCCACGGCGCCAGGTCCCGCGGCCCTAGGGAGCTGGTGTTCGCGACCCCGGTATTGGTCAGTGCAGATGCCCAGGCTGTCACGCGCTGCTGGGTGATGACGTACTTCTCCGGGTGCAGGCAGCGTGAGTACTCCTCGTGAACAGGACGTTCGAGCAGTTCCCTCGGAGCGGGCCACGGTTGTGGGGCGGCCGCCAGGAACCCCAACTCCATCTCGCCACGCAGGTCGGCGAGCGTCACAGGCGGCATGGCCGGGACCTTAGGGGGAACTGAGGCAACCGCGCCCCCCAATTGCCCCCGCGCTCGCCTTGAGACGTCCGACTCGCGGGGGAGTGCCGCGGCTCCGGCCGGCCGTCAGGAGCCTAAGTGACGCGCTCGACGCCGCAGAACCGGATGGTTGCCCTGCAGGCTAGGGATTTGCGTGATCGAGTTCGCCCCCGCCTATCGTCGCGCTGTGGACCTCTCAGTTTGCATCAGATCCGGTTTTGCGATCACGCCTTCCAGACCGGCCGGGGTAGCCTGCTTGCTCGGGTGAACCGTCCGCACCTGGTGCCGGACCGGCTACCGGGACGCACGCGCCGGGACGGCGTCAGCAGCGCTCGTGGCCTGCGCCGGACGGCGCTGCCTGCGCAGGATCGAGACGCCCGCCGAGGGCATGAAGAGGAAGAACGCCAGGAAGCCGATAGTGGACAGCCCCTCGACCACGGGGGACGCAGCAGCGAACGGGCCCAACCAGCCCGCGAACACCGCTGCCACGACGCCGAGCCAGCCCACCGGGCGGGCCATGGCACCGGTGCGCAGGATCGTCCAGGCGAGCATCGGGACGGTGACCCCCCACACCACCGCGTTCCCGGCCGTGTTGAGCAGCTGGGCTACGGCGGCCAGCGTGTCGGACAGGGTCGCGAGGTTCGTCCGCGCTGGGCCCGTGGCGGCAGCGAACGCGGGTGCGAGATGGGAGGCCATCGCGATCGGGATCAGGTGCGAGGCCTGGACGAGTGTCATCCCGACCAGGCCCAGGACGGGCGCGAGGACGAGGGACTCGTTGCGGCCGGGCAGGGCCTGTTGGATGCCGACGAACGCCACCATGGCCAAGAACCCCATGAGGACCAGGAGCCAGCCCCCGGCGGTGAACCGGCCGGTGTGGCCCGCGACGGCCAGCAGCCAAATCTCGCCGGCCGGCCCGGTCGCGGGCAGCAGGTCCTGCGCACCGCTCGTGGCCAGCAGACCTACGCCCAGCACGAGCACCGGGACCATGAGGATGGCTGACCAAGCACCTACTGTGGTGAGCCTGAACTGGGGCATCGGGGTCTCCTTCAGTTGGGTGCAATGGCGTCTTCGCCGGCGCCCACCAGGTTCGTGCGTGCCGGGTCGCGGCGACTCCGCCAAGGACGGCTGCCCTGCTCCTGCGCTGAGGTGAGCCACGCGGCCGGAGGTTCCACCCCGGGGGGGAGGCGCGTTGGCGTCCTGGGTTCTACCGTGGCGGGGTGCAAGGCCGTCAGGTCGACGTGGTGCTCGCGGTGCTGCTGTTCGTGGGGTCCGGGGTGGACCTCCTGGTGGCGCCACAGGCCTCCTCTGGCTTCCGCGGGCCGCTCGCGGTCAGCCTTCTGGCCATCACCGGGTACTGCCTGTCGGTGGCGGTGCGCACTCGGGCGCCGTTCTGGTCGCTGGTGGGACTCTCGGTGTTGCTCGCGGGGTGGCTGCCGCTGTTCTTCACCCACGCGCCCCAACCCCCGTTCGAACCGGGGGTGGCGGTGCTGCTGGTCCTGTTCTCAGCCGGCGCGCACCTCGCCGGGCGCCGCGCCCTCGTGGCCGGGGCCGGTGCTGCGGTGGTCCTGGTGCTCAGCGACGCCGCCGCACTGGCAGCGGGGCGTGATCTCGGGGACGTCGTCCCATCCTGGGTCATCTTCGCCATGGCCTGGGCCCTGGGCCGGCTGGTGCACCGTCGGGCGGTTGTCGCCGACCAGCTGCAGCACCGGGCCGAACGGGCCGAGGCCGAGCGCGAGCAGCGGGCACGGGAGGCCGTCGCCGACGAGCGCGCCAGGATCGCCCGAGAGCTGCACGACGTCGTGACGCACGCCGTGAGCGGCATCGTGGTGTCGGCGGCTGCCGAGCGCCGGGCCCTGGCCGGTGGCGACGCGACCACCCGCCAGACGCTGGACGACATCGAGACCAGCGGCCGCGAGGCGCTGACCGAGCTGCGGCGGCTGCTGGGTGTCCTACGCAAGGACACCCAGCGCAACAGTCTCGCTCCGGCGCCGGGCCTTCGGGACGCCGCCGGCCTGGTCCGTTCCAGCGGGTTGCCGGCCCGGTTGACCGTCGACGGCGTCGCACGTGAGCTGCCCTCGGGGGTCGACCTGTCCGCCTACCGCGTCCTGCAGGAGGGTCTGACGAACGTGCGCAAGCACGCGGTGCACCCCACTGACGTCGAGGTCACGATCCGCTACGAGCAGGACGGCGTGTCGATCGGCGTCACCGACGACGGGCAGGGCGCGCGGACACCGCCGGTGCCCGGCTCGAACGGGACGGGCTTCGGCCTGCTCGGGCTCGCCGAACGCGTCAGCCTGCACGAGGGCACCCTGACCGCCGGCCCGCTGCCGACCGGTGGGTTCAG
Source organism: Actinomycetota bacterium (assembly GCA_046590855.1). Lineage (GTDB taxonomy): Bacteria > Actinomycetota > Actinomycetes > Actinomycetales > Angustibacteraceae > JACMOY01. Next base: position 5,153 of record JBKJTJ010000061.1, on the reverse strand, counting down.
GCTGCGCGCGCGGTTGCCCGACCGGGCGGCGCCGACGTGACACGCGAAAACGCCCGGATCCGCCTCGTCCTGGCCGACGACCAGCGGCTCGTCCGCGCTGGGCTGCGCCGGCTCCTGGAGTCCGAACCGGACCTGGACGTGGTCGCCGAGGCGGTCGACGGCCACGAGGCCGTCGAGGCGGCGATCCGGCACCGCCCAGACGTCCTACTGATGGATATCCGGATGCCCCGCCTCGACGGCATCGCCGCGACGAAGCAGGTCCTGGACCAGCACCCCGCGGGCCGGGTGCTCATCCTGACCACCTACGACCAGGACGAGTACGTCTACGACGCGCTGCGCGCCGGTGCCAGCGGGTTCCTGCTCAAGGACGCACAACCCGAGCAGCTCGTCGACGCCGTCCGCGTCGTCGCCGACGGCGCCGCCCTGCTCGCCCCCACCGTCACCAAGCGGCTCATCGCCGAGTTCACCACGCGACCGTCACCGCGCTGCGAACCCAGGCTCGACGCTCTGACACCACGCGAGCGTGAGGTCTTCGTGCTGTTGGCCCACGGGCTGTCCAACCGCGAGATCGCCGCCAACCTCTTCCTCGGCGAGGCCACCATCAAGACGCACGTCACCGCGATCCTGGCCAAAACGGGCTGTCGCGACCGCGTGCAGGCCGTTGTGCTGGCGTACCAGTCAGGCCTTGTCGCACCGTCCGACAACCCCTAGGGGTCTTCATGGTCAATGAGACAAGCTGAGGATGTCTCACAAGGTGTGGACGCAGCGACGGCGGTACCAGCGTTGAGCGAGCAGGAGCACCGGGAACACCAAGCGCCAACGGCCACGTCCCGGACGGACGAGGGATCGCATGGTGAACCAGACGCGTCCGATAGCGGTGCGGTGCACGACAAAGGCTTCCTCGCCGGTCACGGGGTGCACTGGGCAGGTGCCATAGGCGGACCGGCACCGGTTAGAGACGTCGACCACCGCGACGACCTGGACGGGCTCTCGGATGCGGAAGGGGGTGACCGAGGCCACCAAGCCGACATAGCTGCCGTCGACGACCTGCACGTCGGTGCCGAGACGGGTCACAGCCCCGTAGCGGCTGTCGCGTAGCTGGCCCAGTGTCGTTTCCCACGACGAGGCGGCTCACGCCGAACGTCTGATCCTCGGCCAACTGCGGGCCGACGGGTGACGGCGGTCGTCCCCGCCCCGGCATCTGAAGAGACGGCCCGCGGCGGATTGCCGCCGCTGTCCATCTACGCCGTCTGGCGGTGGTACGCCGCACCTCGAGCCGCGGTCTGGTCTTGGCACCAGGAGGCGAAGCGGCCCTCGTGGCGGGGGTGAAGGAACGGGGGGTGCTACTGACCGTAGGAGAAGCGGAGGTCGGCAAAGAGGAGGTAGTTCAGTCGTCGGCGGAGGTGTCCCGTTTTGCTCGAATCGGGAAGATCGTCGGGGGTGAGCAAAGCGAATCTGAGCAGCGTCTCGCTGCCAACGGTCGTGAGCGTTAGATGCACCGTGTCGTTGGGCCTGCTGGGCGACAGTGAGGACCAGATGATTTCATCTGGCTTCTTGGAGAAGACGACTCTCGGCTGGACCTCATCGTCGAGCAGGTTGAGCCACGGACGGGCCGTTGGCTCGGCCGGCATGATGAGGGAATCCCAGACCACGGCTCGGGGGCAGGAAGTTTGCGCGCACGCGCTCCGATCTCCCTCACCGGACGCAGCGTAGACGGGCTGCGGACGGCGCGTCGATGAAGATTTCGTGATGCATCTCCGGATGCGTTCCTCGCCTGAGCAGGGGCAGCGAGTTGTCCGCCCGGGCCGCGACCGCGCCGGGCTAGCCTCGGGGCATGGATGAGCCCGATCCCGGTACCGATGTTTCGTCGTTAGTCGACTCCTTCTGGCAGGTGGCCAGGATGCGAGCCAGGCTCAACCCGACCGGGTACTACACAGGGGAGCGGCCGTTGGGGCTGCTTACGCCCCCGGCGTGGGCTTTTGGGGCCACACCCGAGCAGGCCGACGAGCTTCTCGCACTGGTCCTGTCCGGCACCAAGACCGCGACTGCCGGCGCGCTGTGGGACTACCAGGCGGAGGGCGAGGAACTGCCGGCGCCTGGAGCTCTGGGCATCGTCACCGACGGTCGCGGTGTCCCGCACGCCCTCGTCGTGATGACCCAGGTCGAGGTCGTCGCCTTCGATCAGGTGAGCGCCGAGCACGCGTACCTCGAGGGTGAGGGCGACCGGTCGCTGACCACCTGGCGCGAGGTGCACGAGCGGTTCTTCACCGAGCACGCCATACACAGTCATGGGTTCAGCCCGGACATGCCGGTGGTCCTCCAGCGCTTCGCCGTCCTCTACAGCCAGACCTCCACCGACTCGGTCACTGACTAACGGCGCCGTCGGCGGCCCGGCTCGGCGGAAGGGCCTGGCTGCTTCGCGAGGGCAACTCGCGGGGGTATGACGCAGGTTCCGCGGGCGGATGGCGGCATGAGAGAAAGTCGAGCGCCCGGGGCAGGCTCTGGGGTCAACCCGTTGCTTTATGGCGATGTGTGTAAGCCGGTGCTGTGGTCGAACCCGGCGTTATGTTGGGGGAGCGGGTTGAGGCCGTAGTCGCCCCCATTGGGCGTTCTGATGATTGTATGGATGTGGTGGCGGCTAGGTTCGGCGTTGTGGAAGAGCACGCCGGCGTGCTGATCGAACTCGACGAGGACGGCCGGGCTGTGGGTGCGGTAGTAAAACGGCTCATCCCCGGTGCTGCCGCCGAGCCAGGAGACCACGTCTCGTCCAGGTGATCGGCGACCTGTTCGGCCCGGGGCGCGGAGTGATCAAAGCCGCTAGAGCCGCAGGTCGGAAAGTCTCCTACAGTCAACGCCATGTCTCTACTCGATCTCGATCCAGACCAGCTCCTGTCGACGACCCGGGCAGTGCGCAAGCGGCTCGACTTCGATCGTCCCGTCCCCGACGACCTCATTCGCGAGTGCGTGCGACTTGCGCTGCAGGCGCCGTCGGGGTCGAACGCGATCACTATGCGTTTTGTGGTGGTGCGCGATTCCGCCGACAAGGCGGCCATCGCGACCTTCTACAAGCAGTCCTTTGACGTGTACCGCTCCAAGCGCGGACCGCGTGACGCGCAGGGCATGCGCGTCGCGAGTTCCTCGGACTACCTGGCCGAACACATGGCCGAGGCGCCGGCACTGGTGATCGGCTGCAACGAGCTGGGCAGCCGCGAGGATGCGCAGGCCGCAATGGGCAACATCCTGCCGGCGATGTGGAGCTTCATGCTGGCCGCCCGGGCCCGCTCGCTGGGTACGGCGTGGACGACGCTGCACCTGCCCTACGAGCGTGAGGTGGCCGACCTGCTCGGCATCCCCTACGACACTGTCGTGCAGGCCGTGCTGACGCCGGTCGCGTTCACGAAGGGCACCGAGTTCAGGGCCGCCACCCGTCCCGACCCCGACGAGGTGATCCGCTGGGACCGTTGGTAGCGAAAGCCAACGGCGCCTGCCCGAGCGGTCGCTACCGCTCGAACTCCTGCTCCCGACGTCGAGGTCGGTTGGCTGGCGCAGAGTCCCAGACGCCAACAATCAGCGGCATTCGAGTTGTCAGATGCGGCGACAGTACGAGTACGACACCTTCGGACTGGTGTATCCCGTCACCGTCGCCACTGGCACCGCCGACCACGAGATCGAATCGGCCTGACCGCTAATCGGCATGTGGGTGAGACGTCGGCGCCCGTCAGGCGGTGGAGTGACTGTGAGGATCGCCAACGCAGTCTGAAGGTGCTGGGCTGTGGTTGGTGACCACGATTGTGACCCTCGAAGTGACTGGCTTCGTGCCTTGCTGCGACTTGTCCACTCGTGGTCACCGGCCCCGGCCCGGGTTGGAGGAGCTGGCCTGATCAGGAGCTTGACCACCCGGCGTTAGCGGCGCCGGATGTGTCTCATCACAGTCCTGCCGAGCCTTCGTCCCGGACCGGAACCACGTCCCGTTCCGGCGAAGGAGAGAACGCATGAACAGTCTGACCGATCTACGCGAGGTCGTCGATGTCGTCATCGGCGTCGACACCCACGTCCATACCCACTCCGCAGCCGTGGTCGACACCGCGACCGGTGGAGTCCTCGGCGAGATCACCGTCGAGGCGACAGCCCAGGGCTATGGCGAGCTGGTGGAGTTCGCCAACAACTACCCGATGCTGCGGGCGTGGGCGATCGAGGGGACCGGCGGGCACGGCGCCGGTCTGAGCCGTCACCTGCTGGAGTCCTCGGAGATCGTCATCGAGCTGGACCGCCCGAAACGGGCCGCGCGACGCAACGGCGCCAAGTCCGACCCGCTCGATGCGATCCGCGCCGCACGAGAAGCGATGGCACGACCACGGTTGGGAACTCCCCGCGCCGGTGGCGAACGGCAAGCACTGTCAGTGCTTCTGGCTGCTCGCCGCTCAGCGATCAACGCCTCCACCGAGGCCCAGCAGCAGGTCTTCAGCCTGGTCATCGCAGCACCCGAACCCATCCGCGTCAGGTTCCGTGGCCAAAAGCTCGCCGCGATGCTCAACACCGCCGCGCACCTGCGACTCCACGCCTCCTGGGACACCGAGACGACCAGCACCGTCGTGGCGCTGCGGACCCTGGCTCGCCGCGCCCACGCGATGCTCAAAGAGGCACGCGAGCTGCAGAAGGCGATGTGGCCATCATCCGCAGCTGGCGACCTGACCTGCTCGAGGAGTTCGGCGTCGGACCGATCGTGGCCGCCACAGTGTTATGCGCCTGGTCCCACCCCGGCCGCATCCACTCCGAGGCGGCGTTCGCGATGCTCGCCGGCGTCGCACCGATCCCCGCCAACAGCGGCCAGGTCACCACTCGGCATCGGCTCAACCGCTACGGCGACCGCCAGCTCAACCACGCACTGCACACCGTGGTCCAAAGCCGCATCCAGTACCAGCCAACCACCCGCGACTACGTCGCCCGCCGCACCGCCGAAGGAAAGACCAGCCGAGAGATCAAACGCTGCCTCGCCCGCTACGTCGCCCGCGACCTCTACCGCCTACTGGAAAACACGGGGGGCTGTGGATCAAACGGTGTTTCCGGCCTGACGCGCCGGGCGTGAGCCCGGCGGGGAAGGTGCCGTGATGACCACGACGCCAGATGAGATGACACTGGGCCAGATGAGCCCG
>JBKJTJ010000020.1:0-3590 GCA_046590855.1 Actinomycetota bacterium | reverse complement strand
GGACGCGGCCCTGGCCAGCGCCCGCCGACTCGGCTGGGCGGTGCCGCGACCCGGGCCGCGCTTCGGGCACGGCGCGGAGGCCGTGCTCGTCACCGCGGACGGGCGACCGGTGCGCCTGCTGGGGAGCTACCACGTCAGCCAGCAGAACACCTTCACGGGCAGGCTCACCGAGCCGATGCTCGACGCCGTCATCTCCAGGCTGTGACGCCGAAACGGCTGTCAGGAGGCTGGCATCGACAGCTGGGACATGACCAGCGGGTGGCTTGTCACCGTCGGAACGGTGACGATCCCGCATACCCGACGTTTGCCCTTGCCAATTACCCACCCGACGGCACAAGGTGTGTGCCATGCGTCGAACCAATGTTGCCGCGGCCGTCTGTCTCGCGCCGCTCGCCGCCCTGCTGGTCTCGTGCTCCTCCGGGTCGTCGGGTGGGGCCTCGACCGCCGGCGGGGGAGGAGGCGGCACCACCGTCACCGTCGCCTCGGGCGACGACACCAACATCGCGGAGCTCTGGCAGCAGGTGATCATCCCGGACTTCCAGAAGGCCAACCCGGGCATGACGGTCAAGCTCAACAATGACCTGCACGGCACCAACGACCAGGCCAACTTCGCCAAGCTCGTCGCCGCGACGCAGCAGGGGCGTGACCCGGCGATGGACGTCACCGCGAGCTTCGTGGTCAAGGCGGCTGCAGCCGGACTGCTCACCACCGACACGAGCAAGGTCGCCAACATCGGCAGCGTCGACCCCAAGGTGCTCGCTGCCGGTGGCCCCGGCGCCGTGCCCTACCGCGCGTCCTCGGTCCTGCTCGCCTACAACCCGGACAAGGTCAAGAACCTCCCGGGCACCTTGGAGGAGCTCCTGGCGTGGATCAAGGCCAACCCCGGCCGGTTCACCTACAACTCACCCAAGACCGGCGGCTCCGGAGGTGCCTTCGTCGCCACGGTGCTCGACAGCAGCGTGCCGCCGGCCGACCGCGAGCAGATGACGACGGGGTACCACAAGGAGCTCGAGAAGGACTGGGAGCCCGGCTGGAAGGTCCTCGCCGGACTCAACCCCTACGTCTATCAGAAGGGCGTCTACCCCAACGGCAACAACCAGACGCTCCAGCTGCTCTCGTCGGGGCAGATCGACATGGCTCCGGTGTGGTCCGACCAGTTCATCTCCGGGCAGGCGGCCGGCACCATCCCCAAGACCATGATGGCGGCGCAGATCAAGGACCCGTCGTTCACCGGCGGGGCCGCCTACCTCGGCGTGGTCAAGGCGTCGAAGAACCAGGATCTGGCGTTCAAGCTCGTGAACTTCGTCCTCACTCCCGAGGTGCAGGCGAAGATCGCGGAGAAGATCGCGGGCTACCCGACCATCCCCCTCGATAAGCTGTCGCCCGACGTGCAGGCAAAGTTCAAGGACGCCGACACTGCCAACCTGCGCGCCGGCTACAGCTCCGACCACAACAGCGACCTGAACAACCTCTGGGACACGAACGTCCCGGGCAAGTGAGCACGTCCCAGGGTGAGCGCCGCAGCGTGAAGAAGCAGTCCATCCGGCGCCCGACAAAGCCGACCCTGCGGCGCCTCGGTGGGCTCGCTCTCGCGAGCCCACCGCTGCTGCTCGTGGCCCTCTTCGTGGGGTTCCCGATCATCGTCGCGCTGGCCTACAGCTTCGGGCACATCGGCGGGCTCAACGCGACCGTCGGCGCGATCGCCAGGGATCAGAACACCGTCGACGCCTGGTACAAGTTCACCTTCGGCGCCTACCGCCAGGTCTTCGCTGAACCCAGGTTCCAGCGTGACCTCGTCGTCACCATCCTCGTGACCCTTGCAACGACGGGCATCGTCGTCGTCCTCGCCTGGGGCGTCGCACTCTACGTCCGCCTCTCGGACTCATGGATCTCCCGGATCCTCTCGGCCCTCGCGGTCGTCCCAATGTTCATCCCCGTCGTGATCGCCTCCTGGGCGATCGTGACCTTCTACGCCGCCGATGGGTTCCTGCGCTCGGTCGCGGCGCACCTGGGCTTCGAGGCCCCGGTCTGGGGCTACACCGTGACGGCGGTCGTCATCGGCCTCGTCTGGACCCACCTGCCCTTCGCCACGCTCATGGTCGTCTCCGGAGTGCAGGCCGTGCCGGACGCGCTCATCGAGGCAGCTCGGGACGCCGGCGCCTCGGTGCCGCGCACCGTGCTCAAGGTCATCGGCCCGATGACGCTCGTCCCGACCGTCATCGCGGGCACCTTCACCGCCATCGGCACCCTGGGCTCGTTCACCGTGCCCTACTTCACCGGCCCCAACGCCCCGAAGATGCTGGGGGTGGACATGGCCGACTACTTCCAGTCCTTCAACCTGCCCCAGTCGTCCGTCGTCATGGCCGTCGTCGTCTTCGTGATCGCCGCCGGCTTCGGCGCGGTCTACGTCTGGGCCAACTACCGGACCGCCGCCGACTCGGGGAGAGCCTGACATGACGACCCTGCCCACCCTACCCGCGGCGATCGGCGCCGAGCCGGCGGACGTGGCCGAGCAGCAGGCGCCGCCGACGAGGAGCGCCGGACCCGGGCGGCGTCGGGCGCCGCTCGGCAAGGTGCTCAGCGGCCTCTTCATGCTCGTCCTCGCAGTGTTCATCCTCGGCCCCCTCAGCTGGCTCGGCATCCGCGCCTTCGCCACGAACTGGACCTATCCCAACCTCATGCCCGACGGCTGGACCCTGTCGTGGTGGCAGACCGTCTTCGACGACCCCAACCTCAAGTCGTCCGTGGTCCTGTCGTTCGAGTTCGCGTTCGTGACGATGTTCGTCTCGGCCGTGATCTGTCTCCCCGCGGCATACGCCTTCGCGCGCTTCGACTTCCCGGGTCGGCGGGTCTTTCTCATCGGCCTCTTCGCCACCAACGCCTTCCCCAAGATCGGCCTCTTCGTGGCGCTGGCGTCGCTGTTCTACGCCTTCAACCTCATGTCGACCTTCGTCGGCGTCCTCATCGTCCACGTCCTCGGCACCATCGTCTTCATGACATGGATCCCCGCGGCCGCCTTTGCCTCGGTCCCCCGGTCCTACGAGGAGGCCGCCCGTGACGCGGGGGCGGGCCGGTTCACTGTCCTGCGCAAGGTGACCCTGCCGCTGGCCCTGCCGGGCATCACCGTCGCCCTCATCATGTCCTTCCTCGCCTCGTTTGACGAGGCCCAGGGCACTTACCTGGTAGGCAACCCGGACTACATCACGATGCCCACGCAGATGTACGCCCTCGTCCTGAACTACCCACCCCAGGTGGCCGCGGTCTTCTCGATCCTGCTCGCCATCCCGTCGGCAGTCCTCCTGCTCATCGTGCGCAAGCACGTCATGGGCGGCCAGCTCGCGGAAGGGTTCCAAATCAGATGAAGGATGGCGGCACTGCATCGTCAGGAGGGCTCACCCTCCGCGGCGTCCACAAGGTCCTCGGAGGCCGCCCCATCGTCGACGACCTCGACCTCGAGGTGGGCAAGGGCGAGCTGGTCTGCCTCCTCGGGCCGTCCGGCTGCGGCAAGACGACGACGCTGCGGATGGTCGCAGGCTTCCTCGAGCCGGACCAGGGGACGGTGCTCATCGACGGCGCCGACGTCACCGCGC
>JBKJTJ010000006.1:0-3253 GCA_046590855.1 Actinomycetota bacterium | reverse complement strand
CCCGGCCGGCGCACCCCGCCGGGCCTGGCTGGTCCGGTCGCTGCACGCGCTGTCGGCGTCGATGGACGGGGCGCTGGTCGTGCGCGAGGGTGACCCGGCGACGGTGCTGCCCGCGGTCGCCGACGAGCTGGGCGCGGGCGCGGTGCACGTCAGTGCCGACAGCGGCCCGTACGGCCGGGCCCGCGACGAGCGCACCGAGGGCGCGCTGGGGTCGCGTCCGCTGGTGCGCCGTGGCCCGGGCGGGCCTACCGTCGGGGCCGTGCCCGACACCGTGCTGTGGCTGCGCCGCGACCTGCGGCTGGCCGACCACCCCGCCCTGCACGCCGCCGCGGACGCCGCGGACGGCGGACGCGTCCTGCCGCTGTTCGTGATCGACCCCGCCCTGTGGGGCCCGGCCGGCGCACCCCGCCGGGCCTGGCTGGTCCGGTCGCTGCACACGCTGTCGGCGTCGATGGACGGGGCGCTGGTCGTGCGCGAGGGTGACCCGGCGACGGTGCTGCCCGCGGTCGCCGACGAGCTGGGCGCGCGCTCGGTGCACGTCAGTGCCGACAGCGGACCGTACGGCCGGGCCCGCGACGAGCGCACCGAGGGCGCGCTGGGGTCGCGTCCGCTGGTGCGCACGGGGACGCCGTACGTGCTGGGGCCCGGCACGGTCACCAAGGCCGACGGGACGCCGTACCAGGTGTTCACGCCGTTCTTCCGGGCCTGGCGCGAGCGCGGTGGGCCCGGGCCGGCCGGCCCGCCGCCGGCCGGGCTGCGCTGGGTGCGGACGGTCGAGTCGACGGCCCTGCCGGACGAGCCCGACCTGGCCGGGGTCGAGCTGCCGGACGTCGGCGAGCAGGCTGCGCTCGAGCGCTGGGCGCGGTTCGCCGACGGCCGGCTCGCCGACTACGCAAGCGCGCGCGACCGCCCCGACCTGGACGGCACCTCGGGCCTGTCGGCGCACCTGAAGTACGGCGAGATCCACCCCCGCACCCTGCTCGCGGACCTCGGCCGCCGCAGCGGACCGGGTGCGGACGTCTTCCGCAGCGAGCTGGCCTGGCGCGACTTCTACGCCGACGTGCTGTGGCACCACCCGGCGAGCGCGCGCGAGTACCTGCGCCCGGCGTACGCGCGGATGCGGTACGACGAGCCCGCCGAGGCGTTCGACGCCTGGCGCGAGGGCCGCACCGGCTTCCCGTTCGTCGACGCCGGGATGCGCCAGCTGCGCGAGACCGGGTGGATGCACAACCGGCTGCGGATGGTCGTCGCCAGCTTCCTGGTCAAGGACCTGCACGTGGAGTGGCAGCACGGCGCGCGGCACTTCATGCGCTGGCTGCGCGACGGCGACCTCGCGAGCAACCAGCACGGCTGGCAGTGGGCGGCCGGCAGCGGCACCGACGCGGCGCCGTACTTCCGGGTCTTCAACCCGGTGTCGCAGGGCATCAAGTTCGACGCCGACGGCGGGTACGTACGCCGCTGGGTGCCCGAGCTGGCGCACCTGCCCGGCGCCGCGGCGCACCAGCCGTGGGACCACCCCGACGGGTACGAGCACGGCTACCCGCAGCGGGTCGTCGACCACTCCGCCGAGCGCCTGGACGCGCTCGAGCGGTTCCAGCAGATCCGAGGCTGAGCGCGTGGCGGGCAATCCGCGGCGGCCTCGGCTGCGAAGACGAGAGGAAGCCACACCGTGAACCGACTCTCGAAGGGGGGCCGCATGGCTGCCACCGACCGACGCCTCGGCGTCGTCGCGGACGCCCCCCGCGCCGCCGCGCCCAGCCTGGACGACCTCGTCGGCCAGGTCGCGCTCGGCGACGTCGCGGCCTTCGAGGCGCTGTACCGGCGGGTCGGCGGCTCCGTGCTCGGGCTCGTCCGTCGCGTGCTGCGCGACCCCGCGCAGTCCGAGGAGGTCGCCCAGGAGGTCCTGCTCGAGGTGTGGCGCACCGCCACCCGGTTCGACGCCGACCGCGGCAGCGCGACGTCCTGGATCATGACGATGGCCCACGCCCGCGCCGTCGACCGCGTGCGCTCGGCGCAGGCCTCGACCGACCGCGACCAGCGGATCGGCCGACGCGACCTCGGCCGCGAGTACGACCAGGTGTCCGAGGCGGTCGAGGTGCGGCTCGAGCAGCAGGCCGTCCGCACGTGCCTCGGCGGCCTCACCGACCTGCAGCGCGAGGCCGTCCAGCTCGCCTACTACGGCGGGTACACGTACAAGGAGGTCGGCGAGCTGCTCGACGTCCCGCTCGGCACCGTGAAGACCCGCCTGCGCGACGGACTCATCCGCCTGCGCGACTGCCTGGGGGTGACCGCATGACCACCGACCTGCACCTGCTGACCGGCGCCTACGCCGTCGACGCGCTGGACGACGACGAGCGGGCCGCCTTCGAGGCGCACCTGTCCTCGTGCGAGGCCTGTGCCGAGGAGGTCGTGGGCCTGCGCGCCACCGGAGCCGTCCTCGGTCTGGCCGCGGCGATCACCCCCGACCCCGCCTTCGGACGCCGGCTGATGCTGCAGGTGCGCAGCACCCGCCAGCAGACCCCGCTCGCCGACTCCGAGACCGGCCGGGTGCTGCCGATGCTGCGCCGGGCCCGGACGACGTCGCGCGCCCTGCTCGCCGTCGCCGCCGCCCTCGTGGTGCTGGCCGGCACCCTGGGTGGCGTCGCGGTCCGCGAGCAGCACCGGGTGCAGCTTGCCCAGACCGCCGCGGCCGAGGTCGCCTCGGTGCTCGCGGCCCCCGACGCCCAGACGATGAGCGGCCAGGGGCAGCAGGGCATCAGCGCCCGGGCGATCGTGTCGCGGTCCAAGGGCAGCGCCGTGTTCGTCGGTCAGACCCTGCCGGACGTCGGCCACGACCACGCCCTGCAGCTGTGGGTGCTCGGTGACGGCCAGCCCCGCTCGGTCGGCGTGCTGGACGCCGGCGCCGCGATCGTGGCGCACGGCGTGCAGCCGGGGCTGCGGCTCGGCGTGACCGTCGAGCCCGCGGGCGGCTCGACCAAGCCGACCACCACGCCGATCATGCAGATGGACCTCGCCTGACCTCCTCGTCGGCCTGATCCCCCTCCCCTGCTCCTGCCCGGACCGACCACCCCCGGTCCGGGCAGGACTTTCTCACTCGAGCTGGCGCGGTTTTCCCGTTGCCGGCAGGCCACTGCCGGACGTACGTTTCTCGGACACGAGAGAGGAGGTGGTTCGAGTCGTGAATGACTTACGGACACGTGAGGTGGCTACCCGCTAGCCGTCGGACATCGGACGGGTTGCCCCGCATCCCTGA
>JBKJTJ010000285.1:0-3527 GCA_046590855.1 Actinomycetota bacterium | reverse complement strand
CGCGCCGACGGCATCGTCGTCACGCCATCGCACAACCCGCCGCGCGACGGCGGCTTCAAGTACAACCCGCCGCACGGGGGCCCGGCCGACTCCGACGCCACGGGTTGGGTCGCCGATCGCGCGAACGCCCTGCTGCGCGCCGACCTGCAGGGGGTGCGTCGCGTCCCACTGACCCGTGCGCTCGCCGCGGCGACGACGTCCCGATACGACTTCATGACCACCTACGTCGCCGACCTGCCCACGGTGCTCGACCTGGACGCCGTCCGCGACGTCGGGGTGCGGATCGGCGCCGACCCGCTCGGCGGGGCCAGCGTCGACTACTGGGGGGCGATCGCCGAGACCCACCGCCTCGACCTCACCGTCGTCAACCCCCTGGTCGACGCGACCTGGCGGTTCATGACCCTGGACTGGGACGGCAAGATCCGGATGGACTGCTCGTCCCCGTCGGCGATGGCCTCGCTGCTGGCCAAGATGGACGGCGGGGCCGGGTACGACATCGCCACCGGCAACGACGCCGACAGCGACCGGCACGGCATCGTCACGCCCGACGCGGGCCTGATGAACCCCAACCACTTCCTGGCCGTGGCGATCGAGTACCTGTACGGCGCGCGCTCGGGCTGGTCGGCCGACGCCGCGATCGGCAAGACCCTGGTGTCCTCGTCGATGATCGACCGGGTCGCGACCTCGCTGGACCGGCGGCTGGTCGAGGTGCCCGTCGGGTTCAAGTGGTTCGTGCCCGGGCTGCTGGACGGGTCGGTCGCGTTCGGCGGCGAGGAGAGCGCCGGCGCCTCGTTCCTGCGTCGCGACGGGTCGGTCTGGACCACCGACAAAGACGGGATCCTGCTGGCGCTGCTGGCATCCGAGATCCAGGCCGTCACCGGCACGTCGCCGTCGCAGCGGTACGCCCACCTCACCTCGCGCTTCGGCGAGCCGGCCTACGCGCGCGTCGACGCCCCGGCCGACCGCGACCAGAAGGCCCGGCTGGGCCGGCTCACGCCGGACGCCGTCACCGCCACCGAGCTGGCCGGTGAGCCGATCACCGGCAAGCTGACCTCCGCGCCCGGCAACGGCGCAGCCATCGGCGGGCTCAAGGTGACGACCGAGTCGGCGTGGTTCGCGGCCCGGCCCTCGGGCACCGAGGACGTCTACAAGATCTACGCCGAGTCCTTCCGCGGGCCCGACCACCTGGCCCAGGTGCAGCAGGCCGCCCGCGAGGTCGTCGGCGCCGCGCTCGGTTCGTGACAGAACGGCTCGTGAGCGCGCGGGTCCTCCCGGTCGAGCAGCCCACGCTGACCACCGGCGACCTCACCCTGCGCCCGTGGCGCGACGGCGACCTGGACGCCGTGGCCGGGCTGCTGGACGACGAGCTGGCCCGGTGGCTGCCCGAGGCGGGGCCGCCGCGGACCCCTGATGACCTGACGCTGGTGCGCGAGCGGTGGGCCGGCGACCGGGTGGCCAGCTTCGCGCTGGTCGTCGGCGACCCGGGTGAACGGATCGTCGGGCAGGTGCAGGTGCACCTGCACGGCGACGGCGTGGCCCACCTGTCGTGGGGCGTGTACGCCCCGTTCCGGCGACGCGGCCACGCGCGGGCCGCCGTCCGCCGGGTGCTGCGGTGGTGCCTCACCGACCTTGGGCTGGCCCGGGTGCAGGCGATGGTCGAACCCGAGAACGCGGCGTCCAGGGCCACAGCGGTCGCCTGCGGGCTGCGGCCCGAGGGGCTGCTGCGCGGGTACGAGACGGTGGGAGGCGTGCGCCGCGACCTGGCGGTGTTCGCCGTGCTTGCCGGCGACCTGGTCGACGACGAGGTCGAGATGCGCTGGCAGGCGATCCGGGCCGGGCTGCCGGCGAAGCGGGTCGCGGCAGGGGTGCTGGCCCGCAACCGCCGCGGGCAGGTGCTCGTCGTCCAGACGTCGTACAAGACCCACTGGGAGGTGCCCGGCGGCCTCGTCGAGCCGGACGAGGGCCTCGCGCAGGCCGCCCGCCGCGAGGTGCTCGAGGAGCTCGGTGTCACCCTGCCGGTCGGTGACCTGCTCGTCGTCGACGCCTGCCGCACCGCCGGCGCGCACCCGGACATCGTCTGCGTGCTCTTCGACAGCGGGGTCCACGACGACGACCTGGTCGACCGGTTCACCTACCCCGACGGCGAGATCGTGGCCGCCCACTGGGCCGACCGCGAGCTGGTCCTGCGCTGCGGACCGCGGGTGTCGACCCGCCTGATCGCGGGACTGGACGCCCTCGGGTCCGGCCGGCTGCCTGGCCCCACCCTCGTGCTGCGCGACGGCCGCCCCGACCTCCCTGACCTCCCCTGACAAGTCCGGACGACGAGCGCACCTTTGCCACAGGGTGCGCGAATCGAGGCCCCCAGGCGGCACCTTGTGGCGAAGGTGCGTGGTTGAGGGGCTAGTAGAGGGCGGCGGTGAGGGCGCGACGGGCCCTGCCGACCCGCTCGTCCTGCGGGCCGACGATGGCGAACAGCTCGACCAGGTGGGCGCGGACGACGTCGCGCTCCTCGCCCGCGGTCACCCGGACGGTGTCGACCAGGCGGGTGAACGCGTCCTCGACATGGCCGCCGAGCACGTCGAGGTCGGCGACGAGCGTCTGGGCGGCGGGGTCCTGCGGCGCGGCGGCGGCGGCGGCACGGGCGGCAGCGGGGTCGACGCCGTCGGTGCGCAGCAGCAGCTGCACCTGGGCCAGGCCCGCGACCGCGAGCTGGTCGGCGGGGCTCTGGGCCAGCGCCTGCTGGTACGCCGCAGCCGCCGCCGGCAGGTCGTCGCGCTCGATCGCGTCGAACGCCTCCTGGTGCAGCGGCGGCAGCGGCAGCTCGGTGTCCTGCTCCGGCTCGGACGTCGGCGCGCCCCCGGCGAGCACCCCGGTCACGCCGTTGGCGCCGGCCACCTTGAGCAGCTCGTCCAGGAACGCGCGCACCTGCTGCTCGGGCACGGCCCCTTGGAACAGCGGCACCGGCTGACCCTTGACGACGGCGACGACCATCGGGATCGACTGCGCCTGGAACACCTGGCCGAGGCGGGGGTTGGCGTCGACGTCGACCTTGGCGAGCAGGAAGCGCCCGCCGTACTCGACCGCGAGCTGCTCGAGCACCGGGCTGAGCTGCTTGCACGGCCCGCACCACTCGGCCCACAGGTCGACCACGACCGGCACCGTCATCGACTGCTCGATGACCACGCTCTGGAACGCGGCCTCGTCGACGTCGACGACGAACGCCCCCGCCGCGGCGGGCTCGGGCGGCGGCTGCTGGCGGCGTTTGGCGGCCGCGGCGACGGCCGCGAGGTCCACCGCGCCGCGCATCGGGATGGAGGGACCGGGGGCCTGGCTCATGGGTCGATCCTATTCGACGCTCAGCGGGCCTTGATCCGCAGCGGCAGCTCGGAGAACGCGACCAGGCGCACCGGTCCCCCGCCCGCCCGCGGCACGGCGAGGACGACCACCTGCACCGTCGTGACCTGCGCCGACCTGGTGATCCTGCGCAAACCGCCCGCCAGGGCCCGGTAGCTGCCGGGGGGCGCCAG
>JBKJTJ010000392.1:0-6275 GCA_046590855.1 Actinomycetota bacterium | reverse complement strand
GGGTCGATCCAGGTGTGCGGGTCCCACCACTGGTGATACGCGTCCAGCGCCGCCGGCAGCCGTGGGTGGTCGATGACGCCCAGGTGGCCGAGCAGGTGCTCGAGCCGGCCGCTGCTGTGGTCGGTGCGCGCCCGGCGCCACACGTCGTCCTCGAAGGACCTGGCGCGTGCGGCGAGCCCGCCGGCGGCGTCCTCGTCGTCCGGGTGCAGCACCTGGGCCAGACCCCGCCACTGGTCGGCCAGGTCGACGCGGTGCCAGGGAGTCAGCGTGCCGGCCCAGTCGAAGACCACGGCGGTGATCACCCCCGCACCACCGACCGCAGGTGCGCCACCACCTCGGTCACCGGGACGTCGGTGCGCTCGCCACTCGCGCGGTCCTTGACCTCGACCGTCCCGTCGGCCAGGCCCTTGCCCACCACGACCATCGTCGGGACGCCGATCAGCTCGGCGTCCTTGAACTTGACCCCGGGAGAGACCTTGCGCCGGTCGTCCAGCAGGACGCTGATGCCGGCGTCCTCGAGCTCGGCGGCGACCCGGTCGGCGACGGCGAACACCTCCTCGTCCTTGCCGTGGGCCGCGACGACGTGAACGTCCGCGGGGGTGATCGACCGCGGCCAGATCAGACCCGCCTCGTCGTGGGACGACTCGGCGATCGCCGCGACGGCCCGCGAGACCCCGATACCGTACGAGCCCATCGTCACCGTCACCTGCTTGCCGTTCTCGTCCAGCACCTTCAGGCCCAACGCCTCGGCGTACTTGCGGCCGAGCTGGAAGATGTGGCCGACCTCGATCCCGCGCGCCGTCTCGAGCTTTGCGCCGTCGACGGGGCAGGCGTCACCGGCGCGCACCTCGGCGGCCTGGATCGTGCCGTCGGGGGTGAAGTCCCGGCCGGCGACCAGGTCGACGACGTGGCGGCCAGCCTCGTTCGCCCCGGTGACCCACGTCGTCCCGTTGGCGACCCGCGGGTCGACGAGGTAGCGGAGCTTCGTGGGCGACTGCTCACCGAGCATCTGCGGACCGATGTAACCCTTGACCAGCAACGGGTTCGCGGCGAAGTCCGCGTCCGTGAAGGCCTCGATGGCGGCGGGCTCGACCTGCGCCTCGAGCCGCTTGGCGTCGACCTCGCGGTCGCCGGGCAGCCCGATGACCAGCGGCTCGCGCCGACCGTCCGGGTGGCGCACCACGACGACGACGTTCTTCAGCGTGTCGGCGGCGGTCCACAGCCGGTCGGCGCGCGGGTGCTTCTCGTTCAGCAGCTCGACGAGCGAGGCGATGGTCGGCGTGTCGGGGGTCTGCTCGACGTGGGCTGCGGGCGCGTCGTCCCACGAGGCCGCCGCGGGCGCGGGCACCCTGACCGCCTCGACGTTGGCGGCGTAGTCGCAGCTCGTGCAGCGGACGTAGGTGTCCTCACCGTTGACCGCGGGCGCCAGGAACTCCTCGCTGGCGCTGCCGCCCATGGCCCCCGACATCGCGGCCACGATCACGTACTCGATGCCCAGCCGGTCGAAGACCCGCACGTACGCGGCCCGGTGGGCGTCGTACGAGCGCTGCAGGCCGGCGTCGTCGACGTCGAAGGAGTACGAGTCCTTCATCAGGAACTCGCGCCCGCGCAGGATGCCCGCGCGCGGACGCGCCTCGTCCCGGTACTTGGTCTGGATCTGGTAGATCGACAGCGGCAGGTCCTTGTACGACGAGTACAGGTCCTTGACCGTGAGGGTGAACATCTCCTCGTGGGTGGGCCCGAGCAGGTAGTCGCCACCCTTGCGGTCCTGCAGGCGGAACAGGTTGGGGCCGTACTCGACCCAGCGCCCGGTCTGCTCGTAGGGCTCGCGCGGCAGCAGCGCCGGGAACAGCAGCTCCTGGAACCCGGCGGCGTCCATCTCCTCGCGCACGACCCGTTCGACGTTGCGCAGCACCCGCAGCCCGAGCGGCAGCCAGGTGTAGATGCCAGGTGCGGCGCGGCGGATGTATCCCGCGCGAACGAGCAGCCGGTGGCTCGGCACCTCGGCGTCCGCCGGGTCCTCGCGCAGGGTGCGAAGGAACAGGGTGGACAGACGCAGCACCACGAGAGACTCCCGATGTCGAGGCCGGCCGTGGCTCGGCCCACCGTCACTCGAGGGTATCGGCGGCGGGCAACCCAGTTCCGCCGTCGTCCTCGCCTCACCCCGCCAGCGACTGGCGGGCCAGGACCACGAACGGGGTGTCCGCGTAGCGAGGCCCGTCCGTCAGCTCGACGAACCCCAGTTGCTGGTAGAAGCCGCGGGCCGGGTTGGGACCACCCTGGGTGGTGAGCAGCACCCGCGGCTCGCGGCGGCCGGCCAGCAGCGCGTTCAGCAGCCGCCGCCCGATCCCGTTGCGGTGCCAGGCCGGGGCCACGTCGAGCTGCACGACGACGAACGAGGAGTCGAGGACGTCCCCGCGCCCGACGGCGGTCAGGTGCGGCCGCACCCAGTCGTCCCACCACGACGGCGACTCGTTGCGGTGGCCGTAGCCGAACCCGACGAGCTCGTCGCCGCGCCAGGCGGCCACCGCGTCGAATCCTGGCCGCGCCGAGTGCGCCGGGTAGTGGACGTCGTCGCCCGGAGCACCGCGTCCGGTCACGTCACTCACCGTCCGCAGCGCCGCGGTCTGCAGGGCGCGCACCCGGACGGCGTGCGCCACCAGGTCGAACCGTTCGATCCGGACGTCGGTCGTGCTGGCGGGCGACGCCGCCGGCCGCACCAGCACCTGCTCTCCGTCCGGGTCCATCAGCACTCCCCCCGGGACGTTCCCCTCGCCTGACCGGGTCACGATCAGCCTGACCAGTGCGGCCGGCCGTGGCTGCCCGTCAGGGCCCAGGGCCATCGCGTGCACCGGCCCCTCGACCAACTCGACGCCGCCCAGCCCGAGGACGCCCAGCCACTCGCGATACGCGGCCGGGTCCGGCGTCACCACGCGGGCGCCCACCTGGACGGTCGGGTCAGCCTCGGCGGTCGCGTGCTCGAGATACCCGTGCAGGTCGGTCTGTCGCTCGTCGGCGAGCACCAGGGTGCCGTCCGGTGCGATCAGGCTCACGACGCGGGCGTACCCCTCGTCGTGCACGACCGCCTCGTACCCGGCGTCTCGCACCCGCGTCGCCAGCGCGTCCGCGTCCTCGCACTCGAACGAGAGTCCGGTGCGGCCCGCCGGCTGGCGCGTGTCGCTCGTTGCCGCGTCGTGCAGGGCCAACCCTCCGCCCCCGCCCGCGAAGAGGTCGACCCACCCGCCGCCCACGCTCTCGACGCGTGCCACGAGCCCGAGGTCGGTCGCGAACGCGGTCATCGCCTCGACCTGATCGGTGAACCGCACGGGGCGCAGGGTGATGGTGGTCATCGCGACTCCTCCAGGTGGTGACGCAGGACGGACTCGACCAGGGCCGACAGGCTCACTCCCTCGTCGATGGCCCGGTGCTTGACCGCACGCACGAGGTCGGGCGGCAGGTACACGTTGAACTGCACCTTGGGTGTCGGCTCGGCCATGGCTATATTACTAGCACACTAGCGAAAGAATCGCACCATGCGCCTTCACCCACGTAGGGATCATCACCGCCACGGACGAGCAGGTGCGGGCCCGCGGCGGCGACGTGGCTGTCGAGCCGGTCCGCACCGACGGGGGCACGACCTCGGGGTACGTGCGCGGCGCGCACGGTGTCCTGGTCGAGTCCTCGTCCCCGGCCTGACCCGCGCCGGCCGCCGTCCGCCGTCCGCCAGTCCAACAGGCCCTTCGGTCGGTCGTGGTCCTTTCCGAGCACGCACGGCCCCGACCGGGTCGGGAACCGCATGTTGGTGTGGCGGGCGGGCCTGTGGACGGCGCCAGCGCGGACGACGCCCGCCGCGGCACGCTCGACCGATGCGACGTACCGACGCCGTCGAGGTGCTGGCCCTGCTGGGCGGTGCCGCCGGCCACGCCCAGCTGCTCCGTCACGGCTGCAGCAGGTCCTCGCTGCGGGGTGCGGTCGCTGCCGGCCTCGTCCTGGTGGTGGCCCGTGGTCGCTACGCCCTGCCGACTGCTGTCGACCCACGCCGGTCGGCGGTCCGGGTCCAGGGCCTCGCGTCCCACACCAGCGCCGCGCTGCACTGGGGCATCGCGGTGGCGCGGGCCCCACAGCGACCCCAGGTCACCGTGAGCCGCACCCGCTCGCGGGTCGCTTCGCGAGGGATCCAGGTCCACTGGTCCGACGTCCCACCCGCTGACGCCGGCGACCACGTGACCGAACCACGGCGCACCGTTCTCGACTGCGCCAGGACGCTGCCGTTCGGCGAGGGCCTGGCGGTAGCGGACTCGGCCTTGCGCGACCGGCTCGTCGACGCTGCCGACCTGCGCCATCACGCGGGGCTGCTGCGAGGGCCCGGGGCCGTCAGGGCTCGCCGGGTCGCGTCCGCGGCAGACGGCCGAGCGGCCAACCCCTTCGAGTCGGTGTTGCGCGGGCTCGCGCTCGATGCCGGCCTGGACGTCCGGCCCCAGGTAGCCATCGCTCACGAGGACTTCTTCGCCCGGGTCGACCTGGCCGACGTCGGCCGACGGCTGGTGCTCGAGGCGGACTCGTTCACCTTCCATGGTCACCGCGAGGCGCTGGCCCGCGACTGCCGACGCTACGACGAGCTGGTGCTGCTGGGCTGGCGGGTGCTGCGGTTCGCCTGGGAGCACGTGATGCACGACCCGGACTGGGTCACCGACGTGCTCGCCCGCGCTGCTGGTGCGCCCTGGCCGCCACAGCAACATGCACGACGGGCGTTGACGGCCTGACTCCCGCACAGCCGTGCGGTCTCAGACGAGTAGCGCATGTCGGTGTGGCGGGGCGGGTCAGAAGAGGACGGTGGCGAAGGTGCCGACCTGCTCGAAGCCGACTCTGCGGTAGGCCGCGAGCGCCCGGGTGTTGTAGTCGTTGACGTACAGCGACACCACGGGCGCCAGGTCGCGCAGGGCCCCGGCGACGACCGCGGCCATGGCCGGGGCGGCGATGCCACGGCCGCGGAACCGTGGGTCGACCCAGACGCCGTGCACCTGGGCCACCGCGGTGCTCACGGACCCGAGGTCGGCCTTGAAGACGACCTCACCGTCGGCCCCGTGCCGGACGAACGTGCGGCCCTCGCGCAGCAGCTCGGCGACCCGACGGCGGTAGGACGCCCCGCCGTCACCGCCGACCGGCGAGTACCCGACCTCCTCGGTGAACATCGCGATCGAGGCGGGCAGGACGACGCCGATGTCGTCGGGGGTGGCGCGCCTCACCTGCGGGTCCGGGGCGAGCGTCGGGACGTGGTCGATCGCGAACAGCGGTTGGCTCGGGCGCACCTGCCGCGCGCGCCAGCCGCTGGCCTCCAGCCGCTCCCACAGCCCCAGCACCGCCGGCGCGGGCCCGAAGAGCGAGGAGTAGGCACCGCCGGTGCGCCTCGCGCGGCTGGCGAAGGCGTCCAGCGCCGCCGGTGAGCTGACGCCGACCGGCACCAGGTTGGCCCCCGCCCAGCACAGGGCGGTCAGGGCGCCGTGCTCGTAGAAGCCCCAGATCTCACCACCGAGCCGCAGCGGCTCGCTACCGGCACGCTGCACCCGCTCAGCCAGCATCACGGAGGCGACCGGATCGCTCGCGCAGATCGCCAGGACGGCCTCGCGGTCACGCCGCTCAAGGGTCCGCAGGGCGGTGGCGGTGCGCAGCACGGGATCAGCGTGCCACGGGCGCGCGGGCGCCGTCGCTAGCTGACGCTGACGGACGGCGCACCGGAGGTGACGCCCTCGTCCTCCATCGTCTCGGCGATGCGCAGCGCCTCCTCGATCAGGGTCTCGACGATCTGCGACTCGGGCACGGTCTTGATGACCTCTCCCCGCACGAAGATCTGGCCCTTGCCGTTGCCGGACGCCACACCGAGGTCGGCCTCGCGAGCCTCACCGGGTCCGTTCACGACACAGCCCATGACCGCCACCCGCAGCGGCACGGTCATGCCCTCGAGCCCGGCCGTGACCTCCTCGGCCAGCTTGTAGACGTCGACCTGGGCGCGCCCGCAGGAGGGGCAGGAGACGATCTCGAGCTTGCGCGGGCGCAGGTTCAGCGACTCGAGGATCTTGATGCCGACCTTGACCTCTTCTGCCGGCGGCGCGGAAAGGGAGACGCGGATGGTGTCGCCGATGCCGCGGCTGAGCAGGGACCCGAAGGCGACGGCGGACTTGATGGTGCCCTGGAACGCCGGGCCAGCCTCGGTGACGCCGAGGTGCAGCGGGTAGTCGCAAGCGTCGCTGAGCTGCTCGTAGGCCCGCACCATGACC
>JBKJTJ010000286.1:0-3136 GCA_046590855.1 Actinomycetota bacterium | reverse complement strand
GGCCGCTCATCACCGCGTGGAACACGGAGGCTGCCGTCGCAGCGAAGAACTCGTCCTGCTTCCCGGGATCGATGATCTTGAGGTAGACGGTGTTCATCAGCACCTGAGCCGCGTTCGCGCTGGTCAGCACCTCCCCGCTCGCGAGCGTCACGGGGCCGGTCGCGCCCAAGATGTTGGCCAGCGCGCCGGGGTCGATGGAGAGCACGCCGTCGAGGTCGCCGCCGACCTGCTGACGCCAGATCTCCCGCGCGAGCTGGCCCGAGCGGGGGAAGTCGGGGGTGAAGGTGATGTCGGCCATGTAAGTGCCGAGGCCTGGACCGAACAGGGCCAGCTCCTGGGCCGTCAGGGGTAGCGCCGGCTCGGGGAGGTTCCCCAGGTTCCCGCCGGCCGAGCGCGTCTCCACGACCTGCACCGCCCCGTCGACGGCCCGCAGCCGGATGAGTGTGGGCACCCCACCCGTTGCACGTTGCTCCGCATTGTTCTGCGCGAGCAGCAGGTATTCGCGCGGCCCGTCCGCACCCAGCATCGGGGGCAGCAGCCGCGCGGCGCGGGCGGCCGTCGCGGTCGTCAGCGCGACCTTGTGGACCTGGCCCCGCAGGTCCGCCAGCGGAGAGGCGATGGCGGGAAGCAGCCCGTCCGGCTCGATGGAGCCGAGCCTGCTCACCGCGGTCTGCACCTCGGTGTTCGCGGCCACGACCTGCGGGGCGGCCTTCTTCAGCGGCGCGAGGTCGACGCGGCCGTTCACCGGCGCCAGGGTCGTCGGGTCCACGAGTGACGTCGCCTCCATCAGCGCGGGCAGCGCGTCCACGGCGAGGCCGTCGATCACCTCGCTGACCGTCTGCACCGCGCGCACGTTCGCGCCGGTCCACGGCAGCCCCCGCAGCACCGACCAGTTCCAGCCGTGCGTGCGGCCGAGAGCCGCGTGGGCGTGGTCCTGCAGGGAGGTCATCGTCGCGGCGGAGCCCGGGCGGTCGCCCCGTTCGACCTGGCCCTGCAGCACCTGGACCTGGGTCGCGACCGCCTTCAACTCGTCGCGGGCCCCGAGCGCGTCCACGCCGACCCAGACCAGGACGGCGCTGCCGACCCCCAGCAGCAGGGCGAGGACGAACAGGACCGGGCGCAGGGTGCGGCGGCCGCGATGGCCCCGCCTCAGCTGCCTTCCCTCCCCCGGTGCGTCACGTCGGTCCCTCTCGAGTCCAGCCGGCTGCGATTCTCGTGCTGCCGCGATGCTACCGTGCGCTCTCGTCAGGTCCGCGGGGTGACCTCGCGCCGTCGTCGGGCCACCGCAGATGTGCTCCGGGTTCCTCGCACGGTCAATCTCGCCTCCAGCAGCAGACAAAGGGAGATCCCCAATGCAGCCACCACTGATGAAGCGACTCGGGGCCGAGCTCCTCGGCACGTTCTGGCTCGTCCTCGGCGGCTGCGGGACGGCCGTCTTCGGGGCGAGGTTCTACTCCGCCGGTGGGGTCACCGACACGCAGGGCACGGAGCTCGGGGTGGGGCACCTCGGCGTCGCACTCGCCTTCGGGCTCACGGTGGTGACCATGGCGTATGCCGTGGGGCACGTCTCCGGGGCCCACTTCAACCCCGCGGTCACGCTGGGCCTGTGGGCCGCTCGGCGGTTCGACAACCTGCGCGATGTGGGCGCCTACATCGGCGCGCAGGTGGTGGGCGGGCTGCTGGCCGGCGCGATCATCTGGGGTCTCGCGAAAAGCGTCAGGGGTGGCGCCGCCGTCACCGGCGGCCTGGCGGCGAATGGTTACGGCACGCACTCTCCCGGCGGCTTCAGCCTCCTCGCGGTCCTGCTCACCGAGATCCTCCTGACCGCCTTCTTCGTCTTCGTCATCCTCGGCGTCACGACCTCGCACGCCCCGACGGGGTTCGGGCCGCTGGCGATCGGGCTGACGCTGACGCTGATCCACCTGATCTCGATCCCGATCAGCAACACGTCGGTCAACCCGGCCCGCTCCACCGCGGTCGCGTTCTTCAACGGCGACGGGGCGCCGGGCCAGCTCTGGCTCTTCTGGGTGGCACCGGTCGTCGGCGCCATCATCGCCGGTTGGTCGTTCGAGGCCATCACCGGCATCGACCGCAGCACCGACGACGTCAGCGGCGCCGTGAACCCCGCCGAGGTCTCCGTCGAGGTGGCCCCAGAGGTCTCACCGGACCCCGCACCACGCTGAACCACGATCGAGGATTGAGCGTCCACGCCAGTTCCGACTTCACGACAACGTCGTGGTGGGCGAGAGCCACGCAGTCACCGACCCGCCCACCGTTGTGGACGTCGTCGGAAGCTGGCTCATTTTGAGGGACAGCCCGCGGCGCGGAAGGCGGCGACCCGGGCGGCCTGCCGTGCGTCCTCGACCGCCCCGCAACTGGCGTACGCCCGCTCGGTGCTGGAGGCCCTGGGCCGGCCCCCGCGCCCACCACTTGACGTCCCAACGGCTCGTGAGGCGTTGGTCTCCCTGGGTATTGTGTAACCGCCTTACCCGCCGGTGATCGCGACCGACGTCGTCCGGCTCGTGGATGCGGCCGGGTCGCTGCGCACACCCGTCATGCAGTGACCTCCACGATCACCGCGAGTGCCGACTCGTGAGCTGACGGCACCTGCAACGCCTGCTCGACGTGATCCACGACCTGGTGGACCGCTCAGAGGTGCAACGTGCGCTTTCCGAGGTGCCGGGCATGAGGTGGCCCCCGGGCGGCGGAGTGCGGTGGCCGCGCAGTCCTTGCCCGGGGCAGCATGACGTGCTCGCCGGATTCGTCGTGGAACTCGACGCGTCCAGCGATTGCGATCCTGGCCCGGTGGCAGCCTGCGCTTGTTCCTGGGTTGGTCCGGTGCCAATCTGAGCGCAGCTCTTCGAGGGCCATCGCGCAGGGGCGTATGACCTCGAAGGTGAGCAGCGCGGAGCCGGGTCACGCATCCGTTCTCCTTGGAGCCCGCGGAGCCGCCCGGGCTACCATCGCATCCGGGGGTGATTATAGTAAGTGCTATAGTCACGCCTGTGACGACCATGCTGACGACGACCGCGCGGGAGGCAGACGCACGCGTCGCAGCCGCGCGCGCAGACCTGGTGCAGGCCGTGCGACAAGCCGCGGCGCAAGGGATGACGCAGGCGCAGATCGCAGCGGCCAT
>JBKJTJ010000344.1:0-3238 GCA_046590855.1 Actinomycetota bacterium | reverse complement strand
ATGGTGGCCGACGTGGTGACGTCGACCCCGTCGGGACCACCGAGGTCCTCGTCGAGGGCGCCGCGCACCACCTCGAGGGCGGCGGACTCAGGAAACTGCAGTTCACTCATGCGAGGTCCTGTTCGGGGACGGGAAGGAACGTCGTCGTCACGGCACCGTCAGCGCCACGGACGAGCAGGGTGTGTCCACGCCACTGCGGGTCGACCTGCTCAGGGAAGTCGGATCGGACATGGCCGCCACGGGTCTCCTCACGCAGCGTCGCCGCCAACGTCAGCGCCTGGCCGACGTGCAGGAGGTTGGTCGTCTCCCACGACTGCGGGCCGGGTTCGCCCGAGGTCGCGGCCGCAGCGAGCTCGACCAACGCAGCCGACGAGTCGGCCAGGGACGTGGCCGACCGGACCGCGCCGGAACCGGTCGTCATCGCCGCCTGCACCTGCACCCGCGCCGATCCGTCGAGCAGCGCGGTGTCGGTGGTCGGGGTGACAGAGTCGGCCTGGGGCAGCTCGCCGCTCGCGAGCCGTGCACTGATGTCGTCGGCGATCCGGTGGGCGAAGACCAGGCCCTCGAGCAGCGAGTTGGACGCCAGACGGTTGGCCCCGTGCACGCCCGAGCAGGCCACCTCGCCGCACGCGTACAGACCCGGCAGCGACGAGCGGCCCCGCAGGTCGGTGGCGACGCCCCCGCTGGCGTAGTGCTGGGCGGGCGCGATCGGCAGCAGGGTCGTGGCGGGGTCGAACCCGAGCTCACGGCAGCGCTGGACGATCGAGGGGAACCGGCGGGCAAGGAAGTCTGCCCCGAGGTGGCGGGCGTCCAGGTAGACGTGGTCGGTTCCGGTCGCCTGCATCCGGGCCACGATCGCGCGGGCCACGACGTCGCGAGGGGCCAGGTCGGCCAGCTCGTGCACGCCCTGCATGAACCGCACCCCGTCGCCGTCGACGAGGAACGCGCCCTCGCCGCGCACGGCCTCGCTGATCAGCGGCTGCTGGCCGGTCGAGCCGGCTCCCAGCCACAGCACCGTCGGGTGGAACTGGACGAACTCGAGGTCGCGGATCTGCGCGCCGGCCCGCAGCGCGGCCGCGACCCCGTCGCCGGTGGCGACCGACGGGTTGGTGGTCGAGGAGTAGACCTGACCGATGCCGCCGGTGGCGAGGACGACGGCACGGGCGGTGGCGGCGCCGACGCCGTCGCGCTGGCCTTCGCCGAGGACGTGCAGGGTGACCCCGCAGACCCGCCCGTCGTCCGCCTGCAGCAGGTCGACGACCAGTGCGTGCTCGATGACCTCGATGCCCGGGTCGTGCTGGACGGCCTCGAGCGCGGCGATCAGGGCGCGCGAGATCTCGGCGCCCGTCGCGTCACCGCCGGCGTGCGCGATCCGGTCGCGGTGGTGCCCGCCCTCACGGGTGAGCGCGATCTCGCCGTCGGCGTCCAGGTCGAAGCTGGCGCCGAGCCCCACGAGCTCGCGCACCCGGGCGGGCCCCTCGGTGACCAGCGCGCGGACGGCGTCGACGTCGCACACGCCGACACCGGCGACCAGGGTGTCCTGCAGGTGCTCGTCGGGTGAGTCGGCCGGGTCGAGGGCGGCGGCGATGCCGCCCTGGGCCCAGCGGGTCGACCCCTCGTCCAGCACGGTCTTCGTCAGCAGCAGCACCCGGTCGACCCGCCGGCGCAGGCGCAGAGCGGCCGTCAGCCCGGCGATGCCCGAACCGACGACGATGACGTCGGCGCTCGTCGTCCATCCGGGGGCGGGGGCGCGCAGGCTGCGGGCGAGCACGGTGGGCTCGGGCACGGCGGTCGCACTGGGCACGGCGGTCGCACTGGGCACGGCGGTCATGAGGGGACCTCCACGGTCGAGGAGTCGAGCGGGCCGCCGCCGGGGCCGAGGCGCAGCGGGACGTTGTCGATCAGGCGGGTGGTGCCGACGCGCGCGGCGACGGCCAGCAGCGCCTCGCCGCGGTACCACTCGGGGACGTCGAGCAGCGTGTGTGGGTGCACCAGCACGAGGTAGTCGACGAGCACGAGGGGTTCGGCCACCAGGACCGCGCGGGCGGCGCGGCGGACGGCGCTCGGCCCCTCGACGGCAGCGTCGGCGCCGGCCCGCAGCGCCGCGGACAGCGACAGCGCCGCCTCGCGGTCGCTGGGGGCGAGGTAGACGTTGCGGCTGGACAGGGCCAGGCCGTCCGGCTCGCGGACGGTGGGAACGGCGATGACCTCGACCCCGAAGTCCAGGTCGGCGACCATCCGCCGGATCATCAGCAGCTGCTGGGCGTCCTTCTGGCCGAACAGCGCCACCTGGGCCCGGCTCAGGTGCAGCATCTTGCCGACCACGGTGAGCACGCCGTCGAAGTGGCCGGGGCGCGAGCGGCCCTCGAGGATCTCGCCCAGCGGCCCGGCGCCGATCCGCACCCCGGGGTCGCCCTCGGGGTAGACGACGTCCGGCGTCGGTGCGAACACGACGTCGACGCCCTCGCGGGCGCAGATGGCCAGGTCGCTGTCGAAGGTGCGCGGGTAGCGCGAGAGGTCCTCACCGGCGGCGAACTGCAGGGGGTTCAGGAACACGGTCACCAGCACGAAGCGCGCGTGCTCACGCGCCCGGCGGATCAGCGCGGCGTGCCCCTCGTGCAGGGCGCCCATGGTCATGACGACCGCGACGTCGCCGCCGTCCAGCGCCGCCCGCGCGACGGTGAGCTCGGCGCGGGTGCGCGCGACCACGGGTCGGGGCCGGTCCTTGGCGGCGACGACGACGCCCTCGTCGGTGGCGGTGGTCACTGCGGCTCCTTCGTCGGTGCCAACGCGTCCAGCACGCGGGCAGTCGCCTGCGGGCTGAGCCGACCGGCGGCCAGCGCCCGCACGGCAGTGGCCCGGGCCAGCGCGACGTACGTCGGGAGCACGTCCGCGGTCTCGTCCCCGAGCTCGCCGACGTGCGCCGCCACGGTACCCGCGTCGCCGCGCGACACCGGGCCGGTGAGAGCGAGGTCACCGTGGCGCAGCGCGCCGTCCAGCGCCGCGGACAGCAGCGGGGCCAGCACGCGGTCGGGGGCGGCGACCCCGGCCGAGCGCAGCACCTGCATGGCCTGGGCGACGAGGGTGACCAGGTGGTTGGCGCCGTGGGTCAGGGCCGCGTGGTACGTCGGGCGGTCGGCGTCCAGCACCCACACGGGCTCACCGCCCATCTCGACCACCAGGGCCTCGCCGACCAGCCGCAGCGCGGGTGGTGCGGTGACCCCGAAGCAGCACCCGG
>JBKJTJ010000319.1:0-3362 GCA_046590855.1 Actinomycetota bacterium | reverse complement strand
CCCCCGAGCCGGATCGCCGGCGGTATCGCGGGCGCGCGGACGGCGCTCGCGGCCGCCCAGCGCACCGGGCAGGTCGTCGGGCCCGAGAGCCTGACGACGCTGACGGCACTGCTCGAGCAGCAGCCCCATGAGCTGCTCGCGCCCTTCGTCGACCAGGTGGTCGAGCCGCTGCTGGCGGACGAGCGGCACGGGCGGGCGCAGATCGACACGCTGCGCGCGTTCCTCGCTGACGACGGGTCGCTCCAGCGCACGGCGCGGCACCTGTTCGTCCACGTCAACACCGTGCGCCACCGGCTGGAACGGGTGCGGGACCTCACTGGTCGCGACCCGTTCACCTTCGCCGGACGCACCGAGATCGCGATCGCCCTGTGGGCTCACGACCACCGGCGGACCTGATCGGCCTCAGCCCCGGCTGACCTCCCCGTCGCTGCCCAGCGTGGAGGCCCGCGGCACCAGCAGCGGCGCCAGCCGCTCGGGGGAGACCTGCTCGCCGGCCAGCAGCCGCATCAGCAGGTGCACCGCCCGCACACCCATGTCGTGCATCGGCGAGCGGATCGTCGTCAACGCGATCGGCAGCTCACCGGCCAGCGGCACGTCGTTGAACCCGACCACGCCGACGTCCTCACCCACCCGCATCCCCGCATCGCGCAGCGCCCCCATCGCGCCGATCGCGGCGAAGTCGTTGACCGCGAAGACCGCGGTCGGTGACCGGCGGGCGCTCAGCAGCCGACGCATGCCCTCGCGCCCACCCGCGGTGTCGAAGTGGCTGTGCACGACCTGGTCCGCGTCGACGGCGACACCGGCAGCGGCGAAGGCGTCGGTGAAGCCGCGGGTGCGGTCGATCCCGGTGCTGGCGTAGGGCTCGCCGGCGATGACAGCGACCGTGCGGTGACCGAGGTCGAGAAGGTGCTGCGCGGCCAGCTGACCGCCGAGGTAGTCGTCGCAGGTCACCGACGGGTAGTCGCGGGCCCGCCGCGAGACCAGGACGAAGGGAACTCCGCGCTGCGCCGTCTCGGCGAGGAACTCGCCGGCGAAGTAGGCGTCGCCGAAGATCATCGCGTCGACCCGGCGGGCCAGGACCATCTCGGTGCGCCGGCGCTGGACGGCCGGGTCGTCACCGGTGTTGGCGACGAACGTCGAGAACCCGAAGGACGCACTGGCCTCCTCGACGCCCTCGTAGACCGTGGCCAGCACGATGTCGACCAGCCGGGGCACCAGGACGCCGATCAGGTTGCTGCGCTGAGTGCGCAGCCCGGTGGCGTGCGGGTTGGGCGTGTAGCCCAGCCGCTGGGCGATCGAGCGGATCCGCGCCGAGGTCTGCTCGCCCGCGGACCGCACGCCCGGGGTGGTCGACGGGTTCAGCACGCGCGAGACCGTCGAGACGTGGACGCCGG
This sequence comes from Actinomycetota bacterium, assembly GCA_046590855.1. Taxonomy (GTDB): domain Bacteria; phylum Actinomycetota; class Actinomycetes; order Actinomycetales; family Angustibacteraceae; genus JACMOY01. The sequence goes on along the minus strand of JBKJTJ010000319.1, from coordinate 1,968 downwards.
CCAGCTCGGCGACGGTGCGCAGCGTGGCGCGACCGGCTGCGTCCGCGAAGGGCTGGCGCCCGTCCGCGTTGGAGGTCGTCACGGGCCACCCCCTGATCGGCGTAACGCAACTTTTACACCACGACCCCTTGACGGCTCGGGTGCCCTGCCGATTGTATGGCGCAAACGTTAGGCGCAAACGTTAGGGCAACGCTGCCCAGCGCAACGTTCCCCGCCGAGAGGAGCCCGACCCGATGCGAACCGTGGCGGTGCTCGCGACCGGCGGCACGATCGCGACCCGCAGCGACGCCGCCGGCGAGGCGGTGGCCCGGGCCAGCGGCGCCGACCTGGTGGGCGCGCTCGAACCGCAGCCGGGGGTGCGCGTCCTCGTCGACGACGTGCTGCGCGTCGGGGGCTACCTGATGACCCCGACGCTGATGCACCGGCTCGCGGTGCGCGCCGAGCAGCACCTCGCTGACGACACCGTGGCCGGCCTGGTGGTCACGCACGGCACCGACACCACCGAGGAGACCGCGTACTTCCTCGACCTGGTGGTCGACGACGAGCGCCCGATCGTCCTGACCGGCGCCCAACGCCCCGCCGACGCGCCCGACAGCGACGGGCCGCGCAACCTCGCGGACGCCGTCACCGTCGCGGCCCACCCGAGCAGCCGCGGCCTCGGCACCCTGATCGTCTTCGGGGGGCGGATCTTCGCCGCCCGCGGCACGCGCAAGAGCCACACCGTCGCGACCGACACGTTCACCGCGCCCGGCGGCGGACAGCTCGGCTGGGTGCGCGGCGACACCGTGCAGGTCGACACCCGGCCGGTGCGGCGCCGACGGCTACCGCTGCCGGCCGACGACCTGTCGGGGCTGCGGGTCGACGTCGCAGCCTGCTACCCCGGCGCCGACGCGACCGCCCTGCGCGCGTTCGCGGCCGCCGGGGCGAGGGGCGTCGTCCTCGAGGCCACCGGCGCCGGCAACGCCAACCCGCAGATCTGCGAGGCGGTCGCCGACCTCACCGCGGCGGGTGTCGTCGTGGCGACCTCGACCAGGGTCGAGTGCGGCCCGGTCGTGCCCATCTACGCCGGCGGCGGCGGAACCGACCTGCTGGCCGCCGGCGCCGTCCCGGCCGGAACCCTGCGGCCGTCTCAGGCCCGGGTGCTGCTCACCCTGCTGCTCGCCACCCACAGCGACCCGGCCGTCGTCCGCCGTGAGCTCGCCGCCCACGTCGCCGGTGCCCCCGACAACCCCTGACCCCCACCCTGACGCCCCGCAGAAGGAGTAACGCTGTGCCCAAGGAGATCCTGTGCTCGTTCGGCGTCGACGTCGACGCCGTCGCCGGTTGGCTCGGCTCGTACGGTGGTGAGGACTCGCCCGACGACATCTCGCGCGGCCTCTTCGCCGGCGAGGTCGGCGTGCCGCGCCTGCTGAAGCTGTTCTCGCGCTACGAGCTGCAGACGTCGTGGTTCGTCCCGGGACACTCGATCGAGACGTTCCCCGACCAGTTCCGGCAGATCGTCGACGCCGGTCACGAGATCGGGGTGCACGGCTACACGCACGAGAACCCGATCGCCATGAGCCGCGAGCAGGAGACCGCGGTCCTCGACCGGTGCATCGAGCTGATCGAGAAGCAGGCCGGCCGTCGTCCGACCGGCTACGTCGCACCGTGGTGGGAGTTCTCGAACGTCACCAACGAGCTGCTGCTCGAGCGCGGGATCAAGTACGACCACTCGTTGATGCACAACGACTTCACGCCCTACCGGGTTCGGGTCGGCGACAGCTGGACCAAGATCGACTACTCCGCGAACGCGCAGGACTGGATGAAGCCACTGGTCCGGGGTCAGGAGACCGACCTCGTCGAGATCCCCGCGAACTGGTACCTCGACGACCTGCCTCCGATGATGTTCATCAAGGCCAGCCCCAACAGCCACGGTTTCGTCAACCCTCGCCACCTCGAGGAGATGTGGCGCGACCAGTTCGACTGGGT
>JBKJTJ010000297.1:0-7372 GCA_046590855.1 Actinomycetota bacterium | reverse complement strand
ACGTCGCTGATGTCGCCGGCCAGGCCCTTGCTGGCGAAGAACCGCATCCGGTAGCCCGAGAACCAGGTGTAGACGTCGTCCGGGCTGCCCTGCAGGTAGCTGTTGATCTGCTCCTGGAAGGTGTTGTGGTCGACCGTGTTGACCTTGACGGTCAGCCCGGTGTTCGCCTTCTGGAAGTCGGCCACGACCTGGGCGATCGCGTTCTTCGGCACCGCGTCGGACTGGTTGGACCCGAACGTCACGGTGCCCGTTGCCTTCTTCGCCGCACCCGTGGCACCGCCACCGCCGCCGCTGCTGCTGCTGCCACAGGCGGCCAGCGTGGCTGCGGCCCCGAGCCCGAAGGCACCCTGCAGGACGGCCCGGCGACCGATCCCGCGGGCAGCCATCGACGGGGGGACCAGCGAGGCCAGGTACTCGGCTTCGGTCTTCGGACGGGACATCGCGCCTCCAGGGCATCATTGGCCTGCACACGATCGAACAGAATCGACCGCCGGTGGCGTTCACCATCACTGCGCCCGCGCATCCCTGTCAAGGTCCCCGCCCGAGATATCGCTCCACGACACCGGTCTTGATCAGATCGTGACCTGGGCCACAGCGGGCACGCAGTGTTGGGTTCTGTTGACTTCGGTCGAACCAGCGGCCAGGCTGCCCACCATGCGCTCCTGGCCCACCGACCGCGTCGCCCTGGGCGGCGACTACAACCCAGAGCAGTGGCCGCGCGAGGTGTGGCCGCAGGACGTCGCGCTGATGCGCGATGCCGGGGTCGGCTTCGTCTCCGTGGGGATCTTCGCCTGGTCCGCGCTCGAGCCCGAGCCGGGACGCTTCGACATGGGCTGGCTGGACGAGGTGATGGACCTGCTGCACGGAGGTGGCATCGCCGTCGACCTGGCCACCGGCACCGCCTCGCCACCGCCCTGGTTCTCGCACCGCTACCCCGACACGCTGCCCGTCACCCGCGACGGGCACCGGCTGTGGCCCGGCGGCCGGCAGGCCTACTGCCCCAGCTCGACGGTCTTCCGCGACCACGCCGTCCGCCTCGCCGAGGCGATGGCGCAGCGCTACGGCGACCACCCGGCGCTCGCGATGTGGCACGTCTCGAACGAGTACGCCTGCCACAACACCCCCTGCTACTGCGACACCTGCGCGGCGGCCTTCCGGGTCTGGCTGCAGCACCGGTACGGGGACGTCGCGACGATGAACGACGCCTGGGGCACCAGCTTCTGGAGCCAGCGCCACACCACCTTCGAGCACGTCCTGCCGCCGCGGCAGGCGCCGACGGCGAGCAACCCCACCCAGCTGCTGGACTACCGCCGGTTCTCCTCAGACGCCCTGCTCGACCAGTTCCTCGCCGAGCGCGCGGTGCTCGAGCGGGTGTCACCGGGTGTGCCCATCACCACGAACTTCATGACGCTGAGCCACTTCCGGCACCTGGACTACACCCGCTGGGCCCCGCACCAGGACGTCGTGAGCACCGACCACTACCTGGTGGCCACCGAGGCCGACCCCGAGGCCGAGCTGTCGTTCAGCGGCGACCTGACCCGCGGCCTCGCCGGCGGCGCACCGTGGCTGCTGATGGAGCACTCGACCAGCGCGGTCAACTGGCAGCCGGTCAACCCGGCCAAGGCACCCGGGCAGATGCTGCGGAACAGCCTCGCCCACGTCGCCCACGGCGCCGACACGGTCGGGTTCTTCCAGTGGCGGGCCTCGGCGGCGGGGGCGGAGAAGTTCCATTCGGCCCTGCTGTCCCACGCCGGCACCGAGTCCCGGCTGTGGCGGGACGTCGTCCACCTCGGCGAGGTCTGCGCTCGCCTGGGCGAGCTGGTCGGGTCACGGGTCGAGTCCGACGTCGCGATCCTGTGGGACTACGAGGCCGGGTGGGCGTGCGACCAGCCGTCGCACCCCAGCCAGCTGGTCGCCTACGGCGACGACGCCCACCAGCTGCACTCGGCGCTGCTGCACCGCGGCATCACCAGCGACGTCGTCCACCCCGGCGCCGACCTCTCGTCGTACCGGCTGGTCATCGTGCCCACGCTGTACCTGATGACCGACGCCGGTGTCGCCGCCGTCACCGCCGCGGCGCAGGCCGGCGCGCAGGTGCTGGTGACGTTCTTCTCCGGGATCGTCGACGAGCACGACCACATCCGCCTCGGCGGCTACCCGGGCGCCCTGCGCGACCTGCTGGGCATCTGGGTCGAGGAGTTCAACCCGCTGCGCGAGAACGAGACCGTGCAGCTCGACGACGGGTCCGTCGGAGCCGTGTGGAGCGAGCGGCTCGACCTGCGGGGGGCGCAGGCCGTTGCGTCGTACGCCCAGGGTCCACTCTCGGGCGTGCCGGCGATCACCCGTCGGGACGTCGGCGCCGGGGCCGCGTGGTACCTCGCCACCCGGCTGCAGGGAGATCACCTGGACGCGCTCGTCGGTCGGCTGGTCGAGGCGGCCGGCGTCAGCGCGCCCTACGACTGCCCGCGCGGCGTCGAGCTCGTGCGTCGAACGTCGGGCACGGCCTCCTACCTGTTCGCGCTGAACCACCGCGACGACGAGGTGACCGTGCCGGTCGCCGGACACGACCTGGTGGCTGACGTCGGCACGGACGGGCGACTGGTGCTGGCCCCCGGTGGTGTGGCCGTCGTGCGCGAAGAGCGCTGATGCTGGCTCGGCAGCGCCAGGAGCGCATCCTGGAGCAGGTGCGTCTCACCGGCGGCGCGCGCGTCAGCGACCTAGTCGACGTGCTGAGCGTCTCGGACATGACGGTGCGCCGCGACATCGAGCAGCTGGCCCGGCGCGGCCTGGTCGAGCGGGTGCACGGCGGCGCGACCGCCATCGGCACGCGCAGCAGCGAGGAACCCGGCTTCGTGGCCAAGTCCGCACTGGCCCGCGCCCAGAAGCACAGCATCGCCCTCGCCTGCGCTGGCCTGATCAGCCCCGGCGAGTCCGTGGCGATCTCGGCGGGGACGACGACCCTGGCGGTCGCCCGCGAGCTGCTGGCCGTCTCGGACCTGACGATCGTGACCAACTCACCGCCGGTCGCCGACCTGATGCACGACCCCGCGCGCCGAGACCGCAGCGTGGTGCTGGTCGGGGGCGAGCGCACGCCGTCCAACGCCCTCGTCGGGCCGGTCGCCGTCGCCGCCCTGCGCACGCTGCACGTCGACACGATGGTGCTCGGGGTGCACGGCATCACCACCCGCGAGGGGCTCACGACGCCGAACCTCGTCGAGGGCGCCACCGACCGCGCGATGGTCGAGAGCGCCCGGCGGCTGGTCGTGGTCGCCGACCACAGCAAGTGGGGGGTCGTCGGGCTGTCGACGATCGCCGACCTGCGTCAGGTGGACGTGCTGGTGACGGACGGCGGGCTGCCGCAGTCGGCGCGGCGCGCGCTGGCCAGCGCCGTCGGCCGCCTGGTGATCGCCGAGGCCGTCGCCGAGGCCGTGTCGTGACGGTGCGGCGCACGCGCGACGTGCTCGCCGACGGCCGCGAGCTGTTCTACTTCGACGACACCGAGCCGTTCGTGTCCGGCGCCGCCACCCGCGTCGTCCCCGACTCGCGGCCGCTCGGCCCGGCCGGCGTCGCGGGCGAGCGGCGCCGCGACCCGCTGACCGGTGACTGGGTGGTGCTTGCGGCGCACCGGATGGACCGCACCTTCCTTCCGCCGGCGGACGAGTGCCCCCTGTGCCCGTCGGGGCGTGGCAGCGTGCCGTCCGAGGTGCCAGCCCCCGAGTACGACGTGGTCGTCTTCGAGAACCGGTTCCCGTCCCTGAGCACCCGGGTGCCGGACCACGTCCCGGCGCTGGTCGACGGCGAGGCGCTGTGGCCGAGCGCGTCCGCCTACGGCCGCTGCGAGGTCGTCTGCTTCACCAGCGACCACGACGGCACCTTCGGCGACCTGACCAGCGGCCGCGCCCGCACGGTCATCGACGCCTGGGCAGACCGCACGTCCGACCTCAGCGCGCTTCCCGGTGTGGCGCAGGTGTTCTGCTTCGAGAACCGCGGGGCCGAGATCGGCGTCACGCTGGCGCACCCGCACGGGCAGATCTACGCCTACCCCTTCGTCGGCCCGCGCACCGACCGGCTGCTGCAGCTGGCTCGCGAGCACCGTGCTGGGGGTGGCGGCGACCTGGTGGGCGATGTCCTGGCCGCCGAGCGCCGGGCCAGCACCCGGGTGGTGCTGGCCGGTGAGCACTGGACGGCGTACGTGCCGGCGGCGGCTCGCTGGCCGGTCGAGGTGCACCTGACCCCGCACCGCCTCGTGCCCGACCTCACGGCACTGGACGACGCCGAGCGCGATGAGCTCGCCGACGTCTACCTCGAGCTGGTGCGCCGGCTGGACCGCTTCCACGGCGACGCCTCGGCGCCCGTGCGCCTTCCGTACGTGGCCGGGTGGCACCAAGCGCCGGTCGGCGAGGGACGCGACCTGGTGCGCCTGCAGCTGCAGGTGACCTCGGTGCTGCGGGCGCCCGGCAAGCTGAAGTACCTGGCCGGCTCGGAGTCGGGCATGGGGGCGTTCATCAACGACACGACGCCCGAGCGCATCGCGGCGAGGCTGCGCGAGGTGGCGACGTGAGCGAGCCACCGCGGTGGCTCGTCCCCGGTGACCGGGCGGCGCGGACGGCGCTGGTGGTGGCCGCGTTCACCGACGAGTTCGGCGCCGCGCCGCGGGGCGTGTGGGCCGCGCCGGGACGGGTCAACCTGATCGGCGAGCACACCGACTACAACGGTGGGTTGTGTCTGCCGATCGCGTTGCCGCACACCGTCATCGTCGCCGCGAGTCCCACGTCGGGGCACCTGTCGCTGCGCTCACTGCAACACCTCGGCGAGCCCTACGAAGGCGAACTGGCCGACGTCGGCCCCGGCTCACCCGCGGGCTGGCCGGCGTACGTCGCTGGCGTGCCGTGGGCCATGCGCCGCAACGGTTTCGCTGCGTCCGGGTTGCAGGTCGTCGTGGACGGCGAGGTTCCGCTGGGCGCCGGGCTGTCGTCGTCCGCCGCCCTCGAGAGCGCGACCGCACTGGCCGCCGACGCGCTCGGCGGCTCGGGGGATGCGGAGGTGGACGACGCCGGCCGAGCGCGGCTGGCCGCCGCGTGCGTCCTGGCCGAGAACGAGGTGGCCGGCGCCCCGACGGGCGGCATGGACCAGGCCGCCTCGCTGCGCTGCACGCCCGGCCACGCGCTGCTGCTGGACTGCCGGGACGACACGGTGCGCCAGGTGCCCTTCGACCCGGGAGCGTCCGGACTGGCGCTGCTCGTCATCGACACGCGAGCACCGCACCGTCTCGTCGACGGCCAGTACGCCGACCGCCGCCGGGTCTGCGAGGCCGCTGCCGCCAGCCTCGGGGTGCCCACCCTGCGCGAGGTGAGCGACCAGCCGGTCGAACAGGTGCTCGCGCGGCTGGACGACCCGGTGCAGCGACGGCGCACGCGCCACGTGCTCACCGAGATCGGGCGGGTCCTCGAGGTCGTCGCCCTGCTGGACCGCGGTGCGGTCGAGGGGATCGGTCCGCTGCTGGACGCCTCGCACACCTCGCTGCGCGACGACTTCGAGGTCTCGTGCCACGAGCTCGACCTCGCCGTGAGCTCGGCGCGCGACGCCGGGGCGCTGGGGGCGCGGATGACCGGCGGGGGCTTCGGGGGCTCGGCCATCGCCCTCGTGGCGGCGGGTGAGGTGGACACCGTGGCTCGCGCCGTCACGAAGGCGTACGCCGGCGCCGGCGTCGCAGCCCCGCGGTTCCTGGTCGCCGACCCCTCGCCAGGCGCCACCCGCTGGGCTTGACACCGGCACGCGCCCTAACCAGGTGCGCCGGCCGTGCCGATATCTCGCCTACGCACCCAGCTGCACCCGTTCGGGGACCACGCGGGCCCCGTCGGGCTGCGCCCGGGTGGCGCCGTCTGACACGGATCGGTGACATTCCCCTGGATCCAGCTCGACATGTCATGAAATAGCGGACATCGGGACGGCGAATGTCACCGATCCCTGCCAGGTCGCAGGTCTGCGTCCGCGACCGCCCGGCTGCCGACCGTCCGCAGGGCGGGCGGGACGGCCCACCACTGGTCCGGGCGGTCGACCACCGGGACGCTGGGCCCGCCGTCCAGGACGCGAGCCAGGCGGAACAGGAAGGCGGCGATGCCGCCGGCCCCCTGCATCCACGAGGTGCCCGGCGGCAGCAGCGGCGGGTCGTGGCGGTGCTCCAGGAAACGCCACCGCGCCCCGGACCGGTCGCGCACCGCCCGCTCGACGAGCGCGTCGCCCATGGTGAGCGCTCCTGCCAGGAGCCGGTGTCGGCGCTCGGGGTCGGCGCAGTCCGCAGCGGCGTCCAGCAGCACGTCCCCGACGCCGGCCGTACCGCAGCATCGACCGTCGTTGTCCCAGAAGCCGGGGCGAAGGCGTTGCGGCACACCGGAGTCCAGCACCGACTGCAGGCAGCGTCGGTGCAGGTCCGCCACCGCCAGCCCGTCGACGTCGTGGACGCCGGCGTGCGCCAGGGCGGCGAACAGGTACGACGTCCCGGCTGGCCCGTGGCACCACGTGTACGTCACCGGCTCCACCGCGCGGGTCGACGGCGGGATCGTGTGCGGGACGACGAAACCGCCGTCCGCCAGGGACCCCACCGACAGCAGGTGCCGGGCACCCTGCTGTGCGGCCTCGACGAGGTCCGGACGGCCCAGTGCGGCCCCGGCGACCGCCAGCGCGGTAGCGATGCCGGCGGTGCCGTGCGAGTAGTTAGGACCCCTCGACCGCTGACCCGGCACCATCCCCCAGTCCAGGCCGGCCGGCGTCCAGTCAGCGGCGCGCAGCAGGGCCTCGCAGCCGGTGACCGCCACCTGGCGCCACCGCGCGCCCCCGCCCCAGACCGCCGTCAGCACCACGCCCGCAGATCCGAGCGAGAGATCGGTCAGCGGCCCCCGGTACCCCGGGGCGACGTCCGTCGTGGTGGGCCACCCGTCCGGCGTCGCCAGCTGCGCGAGCCGCTCCAGCGCCGGGGCCTCGCTGCCGGGCTCGAGCAGAATCAGCGCCGTCAGGTGGCCGGCCAGGCCGTCGAAGAACGAGGGCTCGACGCAGTCGGGCACCCGCGCCCCCAGCCGCCGGACGACGGCACGGGCGAGGTCGCGCTCGGCGTCGCTCAGGTCGCGGTGCAGGGCGATCTCGGCGAGCACCGGCGCCAGGCCGCAAATCCCGGAGTACCAGGAGTCGCGGTCGGCGGCCGGCCCGGCGGCGGCTCGTTCGGGGTCCACCCACTCGGGCAGCCAAGGACCGTCGTCCTCGCGCACCTGGGTGAGCACCCACGACCAGGCCGCCTCGGCCAGGTCCCGGAACACCTCGCCGGTCGCCACCCCGAACAGGCTAGGCCCCGGACGCGCACCGCGGCCGGCGCGAGCGC
>JBKJTJ010000278.1:0-13854 GCA_046590855.1 Actinomycetota bacterium | reverse complement strand
CTTCGGCTTCCTGGAGCGCTACGGCAAGATCTCGCCGCTGACCAAGAAGCACGACCTGCCCTACCACGTGGTCGGCTCCGACCTGTCCGGCGTCGTGCTCAAGACAGGCCTGGGCGTGCACTCCTGGAAGGCCGGCGACGAGGTCGTCGCCCACTGTCTGTCGGTGGAGCTGGAGAGCCCGGACGGCCACGGCGACACGATGATGGACCCCGAGCAGCGCATCTGGGGCTTCGAGACCAACTTCGGCGGCCTGGCCGAGCTGGCCGTCGTCAAGGCCAACCAGCTGATGCCCAAGGCCGCCCACCTGACCTGGGAGGAGGCGGCCGCCCCGGGACTGGTCAACAGCACGGCGTACCGCCAGCTGGTGTCCAGGAACGGTGCCGCGATGAAGCTGGGCGACACCGTGCTGATCTGGGGCGCGTCCGGTGGCCTGGGCTCGTACGCGACCCAGATGGCGCTGGCCGCCGGGGCGACGCCGGTGTGCGTGGTCTCCAGCCCGGACAAGGCGCAGATCTGCCGCGCCATGGGCGCCGAGCTGGTCATCGACCGCCAGGCCGAGGGGTACCGGTTCTGGAAGGATGAGCGCACCCAGGACCCGGCCGAGTGGAAGCGCCTCGGCGCGCGCATCCGCGAGCTGACCGGCGGTCGCGACGTCGACATCACCTTCGAGCACCCGGGACGCGAGACCTTCGGTGCCAGCGTCTTCGTCACCCGGCGCGGCGGCACGATCGTCACCTGCGCGTCGACGTCGGGGTTCATGCACGAGTACGACAACCGCTACCTGTGGATGCACCTCAAGCGGATCCAGGGGTCGCACTTCGCGAACTACCGCGAGGCGTGGGCGGCCAACGACCTGATCGCCCGCGGCCTGATCCACCCCACGCTCTCGCGCGTGCACCCGCTCGATCAGGCCGCCCAGGCGGCGTACGACGTCCAGCACAACCTGCACCAGGGCAAGGTCGGGGTGCTGTGCCTCGCACCCGAGGAGGGGCTCGGTGTGCGCGACGACGCGATGCGCGAGCGGCTGCTGCCCCAGCTGATGCGGTTCCGCGACGTCTGATCCGGCGGTGTCCGAGCGAACGCCGACGCGGGCGCCCGGTCGCTAGGCTCGCCGGTCATGAGCCCCGACCAGCCGGACGCGCCCGCTGACAGGCACGGCGAGCCCGAGGGCGCCGAGGGCGGTTTCGGGGTGCCGGGCAAGCCGCTGAACCGCCGGTCGCCGTTCTACGTCGGCTTCGTGGGCGCGCTCGGGGTGCTCGCCGGGTACGGCCTGGTGCACGCCATCACGATGGTCACCTCGGTGCTCACCCTGCTCGTCGTCTCGCTGTTCCTGGCCCTCGGGCTCGACCCGGTCGTGCAGCTGCTGCAGACGCGCGGGATGCGCCGGCGGTGGGCGGTCGCCGTCGTGCTCGTGCTGGTGGTGGCGCTGTTCTCCGGGGTCGTGGCGCTGATCGTGCCGCTGGTGATCAAGGAGGCCACCGACCTCGCCGCGTCCGCTCCCGAGCTGACCGACAACCTGCTGAAGAACCGCACGCTGCGCAGCCTGGACCGGCAGTACGGCGTGCTGACGACGATCCAGGACCAGCTGACCCGTCGGGTCAAGGACCAGAGCCTGTGGACCTCGTTGTTCGGCGGGGTGCTCGGCGCGGGCAAGGCCGTGCTGTCGGGGTTCTTCAGCGCGTTCACCGTCCTGGTGCTGACGCTGTACTTCCTGGCCTCGTTGCCCACGGTCAAGGCCTCGGCCTACCGGATGGTGCCGCGCAGCCGTCGGCAGCGCGTGACGTTCCTGTCCGAGGAGATCACCCGCCGGGTCGGCGGCTACTTCATCGGCCAGCTGGCCGTCGCGACGATCAACGGGGTGTGCAGCTACCTGATGATGTCGATCATCGGCATCCCGTACGCCGCAGTGCTGGCGGTCATCGTCGGGCTGCTCGGGCTGGTGCCGATGGTCGGCGCCACGATCGGCGCGCTCGTCGTCCTCGTGGTCGCGCTGTTCAGCTCGACCAGCGACGCGATCGTCGTGTCGGTCTACTACGTGCTCTACCAGCAGGTGGAGAACTACGTCATCGCCCCGCGGGTGATGAAGCGCACCGTCTCTGTGCCCGGCGCGGTCACGGTCATCGCGGCCCTGATCGGCGCGAGCCTGCTGGGGATCCTCGGCGCGCTGCTGGCGATCCCCGCCGCCGCGGGGCTGCTGCTGATCTACGAGGAGGTCCTGCTGCCGCGCCAGCACACCGAGTAGCCGCCGCGGCTCAGCCCAGCTTGGGGTCGCGCCACACCTCGAACGGCCCGTCCCACGTGGTGGGCAGCGGCGCCCGTCCCGGGGCCACGCGGGCCACGACCTCGTCGAGCACCCGGCGCACGTACGGCTCGCCCACCCACAGGTGCTTGGCGCCCTCGACGCCGACCACCTCGACGTTCGGTGCCACTGCGAACCGGCGCGCGGCCTCGGCGGGGCGCAGGTAGTCGTCGTGCTCGGGCACCAGGGCCAGCACCGGCGTACCGGACGCCGCCCAGCGGGCCAGGTCGGCCGGGGCGCTGTAGCGCAGCGGCGGGCTGAGCAGGATCGCGCCCTCGACGCCCGGGTCGCAGCCGTGCATCAGCGCCAGGTCGGTGCCGAAGCTCCAGCCCAGCAGCCAGCGGTGCGGCAGGTCGTGGTCGACGGCGAACGCGATCGCCGCGGCGACGTCGTATCCCTCGTCCCGGCCCTCGTCGAACATCCCCTCGCTGGTGCCGCGCGGGCTCGTGGTGCCGCGGGTGTTGAACCGCAGCACCGCCACGTCGGCCAGGGCCGGCAGCCGCCACGACGCCTTGCGCAGCACGTGGCTGTCCATGTACCCGCCGCCGGACGGCAGCGGGTGCAGGGTGACCAGCGTGGCGACGGGGTCGCGATCGAGCGGCAGCGCCAGCTCGCCGACCAGCGTCAACCCGTCGGCGGTGTGCAGCTCGATGTCGGTGCGGCGGGCCGGCAGCACGGTGTTGGCGCGCACGACGGTCTCGGTCATCGGGTCGTCCTCACCCGCGCAACCCTAGGCGGCCTAGGGTTGCCGCCATGCGCATCCTGCACGCCGCCCTGCCCCAGGACTGGTCGGCCGCCCGCGACAGCGGCAGCTACGACGTCTCGACGCGCGGGGTGACCCTCGCCGAGGCCGACTTCGTGCACGCCTCGACCGCCGCCCAGCTGCCCGGCGTCCTCGCGCGGTACTACGCGGACGTGCCCGCGGTCGACGTCCTGGTCATCGACCTCGACCGGCTCGACCACGAGGGCGCGACGGTGCGGTGGGAGGACGTGCCCGGCGCGGACGACGGCCCCTACCCCCACGTGTACGGGCTGATCCCCGTCGTCGCGGTCGCCGACGTCGTGCGGGTCAGCCACGAGGTCGGCGACGGGTGGACGCTGCCGGACCTGTCGACGCACGACCTGGCCACCGGTCCCTGACCGATGACCGACCGGGTCAGCGCCGACGTCCGCGTGCCGACCAGCAGGGGGTGTGCCAGTGCCGGCGGTCGCCCAGCGCCGCGGCGTCGCTGCGCGGTCCGTCGGCCGGCCACGCCACGACGTGCGCCCCACCTGCGACGACCTCGTGGTCGCAGCCCGGGCAGCGGTAGGTCTTGGCCGAGGCCGCCCCGGTGATCCGGCGGACGAACCACTCGCCGTCCGGGTGCGCCTCGCGCCGCGCGGTGCCACCGACGGCGCGGGCGAGGTCGAGCTCGGGGTCGTCGCGGCGACGACGGTTCGCGCGGGGCACGCCTCCAGTGTCCCTCAGGCGTACGAGCGGAACCCACGGCCGGCCTTGCGGCCGAGGTAGCCCGCGGTCACGAGGTGCTCGAGCAGCGGTGACGGGCTGAAGCCGCGCTCGCGGAACTCCTGGTAGAGCTCGCGCTGGATCGCCAGCGACACGTCGAGCCCGACGACGTCGAGCAGCTCGAAGGGTCCCATCGGGTACCCGCAGCCGGCCCGCATCGCGGCGTCGATGTCGTCGGCGCTGGCGTACTGCGCGTCGAGCATCTTGACGGCGTCGTTGAGGTACGGGAACAGCAGGGCGTTGACGATGAACCCCGACCGGTCGGCGCAGGTGACCGGGTGCTTGCCGAGGCGCCGGCAGACCTCGACCGCCGTCGCGACCACGTCGGTCTCGGTCGTCACGGCGTGCACCACCTCGACCAGCCGCATCACCGGCGCGGGGTTGAAGAAGTGCAGGCCCACTACGTCACCGGCGCGCCTGGTCGAGGCCGCGAGCTGCACGACGGGCAGGGACGAGGTCGTCGTGGCGAGCACCGCCCCGGGCTTGCAGATCTCGTCGAGGTTCTCGAACAGCGCCTGCTTCACCGCGAGGTCCTCGACCACGGCCTCGACCACCAGGTCGACGCCCGCGAGGTCGTCGAGCCGGCCGCTGCCAGTGACCCGCGCCAGGGCGGCGTCGCGCGCCGCCTCGTCCAGCTTGCCGCGCTGCACGGCCTTCTCCAGGCTGCGGGCGACCGTGGCCAGCGCGGCCTGCACCTTCGCCTCGCCCCGGGCCACCAGCAGGACGTCGAAGCCGGCCTTGGCGAACACCTCGGCGATGCCCGCGGCCATCGTCCCCGACCCCACGACCCCGACGCTCTGCACCGCGCGCCCGGTCGTGGCCGCGGACGCCGGTGGCGGCGTCAGGTGGTCGTCGACGACCTTGCCCGAGCCGGGCTCGGCGTAGGTGTAGAAGCCACGCCCGGACTTGCGCCCGCGCAGGCCGGCGGTGGTCATCTGCTTCAGGATCGGCGTCGGCGCGTGCAGCCGGTCGCGGCCCTGCTTGTACATCGTGTCGAGGATCTCGTACGCGGTGTCGAGTCCGATCAGGTCCATCAGCGCCAGCGGGCCCATCGGCAGCCCGCAGCCCAGCTGCATCGCAGCGTCGATGTCCTCGCGAGTGGCGTACTTCGACTCGTACATCGACACCGCGTGGTTGAGATACCCGAACAGCAGCGCGTTGGCGATGAACCCGGCCTTGTCCGACACCACGACCGGCACCTTGCCGATCCGGCGGGCCAGGGCGGTGACGTCGTCCACGACGGCCTCGTCGGTCACGACGGTGCGGATCACCTCGACGAACTTCTGCACCGGCGCGGGGTTGAAGAAGTGCAGACCCACGACGCGGTGCGGTGTCTGCGTCGCGACCGAGATCTCGGTGACCGACAGGCTCGAGGTGTTCGTCGCGAGGATGGCGTCAGGGCGCACGATGGCGTCCAGCCGGGTGAACAGCTCGCGCTTGAGGTCCAGCCGCTCGGGCACCGCCTCGACGACGAGGTCGCAGCCGGCCAGCGCCGCGAGGCTGTCGGCGAAGCCCACCCGCGCCAGCAGGTCGGTCTGCTCGCCCTCGGTCAGCTTGCCGCGCAGCACCGCGCGGGTCGTCGAGGCCTGCAGGTGGACGCGGCCGCGGTCCAGGCCCGCGGGGTCGGCCTCGACGGCGACGACCGCCAGACCGTTGCGCGCCAGCACCTCGACGATCCCGGCCCCCATCGTGCCGAGCCCGATGACGCCCACCGTGCTGATCTGCCGCGCCATCGCGTCGCCTCTCGTGGATCCCCGCTACCGACCGCCGCATCCTCGCAGAGCCCGGTGCCGACGTCCGGTCCTCGTGACGCAGGCCACGCGGCGCCAACATCGACGTCCTGCTGGGCGGAGCCGTCGGCAACGACCCGATCCCGAGCTACGGGCCGCACCTGGTGGCCGGCGACGCGGACGCGGTGCGGGCGGCGTTGGGTCCGCCGGGCGGCGTCCGCGTCGTCGTGCGCACGACGACGCGGTACTTGGACGACTGACCCGCTCGCTAGGGTGACGCCGTGCGCCTGGTCATCGCGCGGTGCTCGGTCGACTACGTCGGACGCCTCACCGCCCACCTCCCCCTCGCCACCCGGCTGCTGATGGTCAAGGCCGACGGCAGCGTGCTCGTGCACTCCGACGGCGGGTCGTACAAGCCGTTGAACTGGATGAGCCCGCCGTGCGCGCTCACCGTGGGGCCGCCGTCCGACGTCGACGCCGCCGAGGGCGTGGTCGAGGTCTGGACGGTGCAGCAGGCCAAGACCGACGACCGGCTGCAGGTGCACGTGCACAAGGTGCTGCACGACAGCGCCCACGAGCTCGGCGTCGACCCCGGTCTGGTCAAGGACGGCGTCGAGGCGCACCTGCAGCACCTGCTGGCCGAGCAGATCCAGACCCTCGGCGAGGGCTGGTCGCTGGTGCGGCGCGAGCACATGACGGCGATCGGGCCGGTCGACATCCTGTGCCGCGACGCCAGCGGCGCCAGCGTCGCGGTCGAGATCAAGCGGCGCGGTGACATCGACGGGGTCGAGCAGCTGACCCGCTACCTCGAGCTGATGAACCGCGACCCGCACCTCGCGCCCGTCGCCGGCGTCTTCGCCGCGCAGGAGATCAAGCCGCAGGCCCGCACCCTCGCCACCGACCGTGGCATCAGGTGCGTGACGCTGGACTACCTCGCGCTGCGCGGTCTGGACGACGCGGGCGCGCGCCTGTTCTAGGCAGTGGCGCGCGAGCTCACCTCAGTCGGCGCGCACGACGGTGAACCCGGCCTTGGTCGGGACGATCACCCGCGACGCGCTGAGGGCCGGGGTCGCGAAGCGGGTGACCGCACCGACCGCGGTCGAGGACAGGGTGCGGCCCGTGCCCGGGTCGAGAGCGTGCAGGCGCCCGGCGGTGACGTCCAGCGCCCACACCCGTCCGGCGCCGACGACGGGTGACCCGGTGACCGACGCGCTGGCGCGCCACAGCACCGTCATGCTGCCGCGCGCCGAGATCCGGACGGCGCGCACGCCGTCTGCGCAGGGGACGTAGACCACGTCACCAGCCACGGCCGTGCCGCCGAACGAGCGGCAGACGGGTGCGCTGCTCACCTCGCCGCCGATGCCCCCGAGGGCGTTCTGCCGCAGCACGTACGCCGTTCCGGACTTGCCCGCGATGAACACCCAGTGGCGGCCGACGACGGCAGGCCCCTGCGACCCCAGGTCAAGGTCGGCGGCGTTGTCGGTGGCCCAGGTGCGCGGTGAGAACGACCCGGTGAGGCGGGTGCCGCTGAGCTGCAGCACCGAGTCGCTGAAGTCGTAGCGGTCGCCCGGCCCCGACTCGCCGTTGCCCGCCGCGACCAGCAGGTGGCCGTACGAGTCCAAGGACGGGCCCGGTGGCGCCCAGATTCCCGCCTCGCGCGTGGTCGGGACGGTGTAGGCCACGGGGGCACCAGCACCTGAGGTCGCGACGCCGACGACGCGTCCCTTGTAGGCGCCGCAGTCGCCTGCAAGACCACCGAACGGCACCCACACGCGGCCACGGTCGACGATCAGCGCACCGCGCTGCTGCATCGCCGTCGCGTCGACGCCGGGCAGGTCGACGCTGCGGCGCCAGCGGACGGCACCGGTCGTCGGGCTCAGCGCCACCAGCTCGTGCCGCACCGGTGCCCGGTGCTCGGCGACGGCGAAGACGAGCCCGGACGACGCGTCATACGAGGGCGTACCGGTGATCCCGAGCGGGTCGATGTTGCCGCACGGCAGGTCGCTGCGCCGGGCCGGACGGCCCAGGTTGGTGCGCCACAGGCGGGTCCCGGAACGCGAGTACCCGTACAGCGAGTTGTTCTCGGTCGCGACGACGGTGACGCCCCGCGCGACGATCGGCGAGGCGTACACCGCGGCGTCCAGGGCGAACGCAGCGACCCGTGCCGGTGCGCGGGTCAGCGCCGGCATCGCCGCCACGCCGGTGCGCTGGCGGTTGCCGTGGTAGGTGTACCAGTCGCCGGGGAGCGACCCTTGCGGTGTCGCGGCGTCGTAGGACGAGGCGGCGGCCGAGGGCGCCGGTGGGGCGTCGGGCGCCGCGACGATGACGGCAGCGACGGCAGCCACCGCGGCGGCGGCGGTGACGACGATCGGGGTGAACCGGGTCATCCCAGCAGTGTGCCCCGCGTCAAGGGATCCTGGGCGGATGCCCCGCTTGAGCCCGCTGCCCGCCCCCGAGGTCACCGACGTCCAGGCGTGGGTGGCGATGCACCTGGGGCACCTCGCTCTCGAGGGCCCGGACGGCGTCTGCCCCGGTGCGATGGCGGGCGGGCAGAGCGCAGCAGATGCGGCACTGGCCGGCCTGGACGTCACCGGGTACTCCGCGTCCCGCAGCACGGTGCGGCCGGTCGCGCGCCAGGGGGCGACCCGCATGTCGCCGTACGTGCGGCACGGCCTGGTCACCCTGCCCGCGCTGTGGCAGGCGGTGGCCGGAGCCAACGCGCGCGACCGCGACCGCTACCGCGACGAGCTGCTCTGGCAGGAGTACGCCCGCCATCTGTACGCGCGAACCGGCACGCGGATGCAGCAGCCGCTACGACACGACCCCGCCCGCGGTGAGATGGTCGACCTCGACCCGTGGGCGACCGACATGGCCTGCATCGCCACCACGCACGCCGAGCTGGTCGAGGACGGCTGGCTGGTCAACCAGACGCGGATGTGGATGTCGTCGCACTGGACCGTGCGGCATGGTCGCGATTGGCGCGAGGGTGAGGACGAGTTCTTCCGGCACCTGCTGGACGGGTCACGCGCCGCCAACCGCCTGGGCTGGCAGTGGACGGTGGGCGCGGGCACCGGACGCCCGTACGGCTTCAGCCGGTGGCAGGTGCAGAAGCGCGCTCCCGGGCTGTGCTCGAAATGCCCGCTGCGCGACGCCTGCCCGATCGAGGACTGGCCGGACGCCACCGCCGGCCCCCGGGTCGAGGGCGCCGACCTGGGCGCCGGCCCGACCCCCGGCGGCCCCGCCGACGTCGAGTCGACAGGCGAGCCCGACACCGTCTGGCTGACCGCCGAGTCGCTCGGGGACGACGACCCCGCCCTCGCCGCGCACCCCGACCTGCCCGTCGTCTTCGTGTTCGACGAGCCGCTGCTGCGCCGGCTGCGGCTGTCGGGCAAGCGCCTGATCTTCCTGGCGCAGTCGCTGGCGGACCTGGCCGAGCGCCGTCCGGTCGAGGTTCGGCTGGGCGCGGTCGCCGACGAGCTCGCCGGACGGCGACTCGCATCCACCTACGCCCCCGTTCCCGGGTGGCAGCGGCTGGCGCCCCAGGTCGACCTGGTGCGCATCCACCCCTGGCCGTGGCTGGTGCGGCCGACGTCGGCGCCGCTCAGCTCGTTCTCGGCCTGGCGCAAGTCGGTGCGCTGGTGAGCAACCGCACGCCGCTGCCCACCAAGCCGTGCACCGTCTGCGGGCGCACGATCACCTGGCGCAGGAAGTGGGAGCGCGACTGGGAGTCGGTGCGCTACTGCTCGGACGCATGCCGCCGCAGCGGCCTGTCCGACACCGACCGGGCGCTGGAGCAGACGCTGCGCGACCTGCTCGACCGGGCGAGCGCGGGCTCGACCGTGTGCCCCTCGCAGGCCGCACGCGCTGTGGCGCCCGAGGACTGGCGCCCGCTGATGCAGGCGTCCCGCTCGGCGGCGCGACGGCTGGTGACCGCCGGGGTGGCCGAGATCACCCAGGGTGGTTCCGTCGTCGACCCCTCGACCGCGCGCGGCCCGATCCGGGTGCGTCCCGTCCGCCGCTGACGGCAGCCGGCGGGCCGCGGTCGTCAGGACCGAGTAAACCTCCCCAGCCTGGGCTCGATCACTACCACACCAGGTTGTCGCGGGGGCACCCCACTACGGTCGGAACGGTGCTGGGGTCCCCCGCGGCAGCCGGTTCGGCGTCAGGGGGCGTCGGCGTCAGGGGGGGTCGGCGTCAGGGGGCGTCCGCGCCGCGGTGCGCCTCCTGCTCGACGAGCGCCTCGAGGTCCTTGAGTCGCTCCATGCCCTTCATCGGCTGTGCCAGGCGGAAGTTGCCCTTGAGCGTCTCGCGGTTGCGGTGCAGGAACGCCCAGTACCCGGCCGTGAACGGGCACGCCTTCTCACCCACGCGCACCTTCGGGTCGTACGCGCACGGCTTGCAGAAGTCGCTCATCCGGTCGATGTACGCGCCGCCGGACGCGTAGGGCTTGGTTGCCATCACGCCGCCGTCGGCGTACTGCGACATACCCACGACGTTGGGCACCATTACCCAGTCGTACCCGTCGACGAAGCTGTTGTGGAACCAGGCGGTCACCTGCTGGGGGTCCCACCCCCGCTGCATCGCGAAGTTGCCGAGCACCATCAGGCGCGGGATGTGGTGCGCCCAGCCGTTCACCTTGACCTCGCGCAGCACGTGGGACAGGCAGCGGGCCTGCACGGCGTCGGCGTCCAGGTCCCAGAACCACTGCGGCACAGGCTGTTTCGCACTCAGCGCGTTGCGGTCGCGGTAGTCCTCGCCGAGGTGCCAGTACAGGTGCCACACGTAGTCGCGCCAGCCGATGACCTGCCGGACGAAACCCTCGGCGCTGGCGAGCGGCACCCGTCCCTCGCGGTACGCGCGCTCGACCCGCTGGACGACCTCGACCGGGTCGAGCAGACCGAGGTTCATCGGCGCCGAGATGGTCGAGTGCGCCATCCAGGTGTCGCCGGCCAGCATCGCGTCCTCGTAGGGGCCGAAGGTGGCGAGCCGGTTCTCGACGAAGTCCTCGAGCACCTGCAGTGCCTCGGCCCGGGTCGCGGCGAACCGCCGTGGGCCGTCGTCGCCGACGAACGACACGTCGCCCTCGGCCGCCCAGCGGTCCAGGTCGACGCGCACCTGCGCGTCGATCTCGTCCTCCTGCGGCCACCACGGGGTGCTGACGCCGAGGGTCACCGCGTTCTTGGGCGGGGGGTTGCGGTTCTCGGCGTCCAGGTTCCAGGTGCCGCCCACCGGGTCGGCGCCGTCCATCAGCACCCCGAGCCGGGCGCGGGACTCGCGGTAGAAGTCCTCGAGCAGCAGGCGCTTGCTGCCGCGGCCGCCGGCCCAGCACCCGAAGTCCTCCTGCGACGTGGCGAAGCCGCGCGGGGCGAGCACCTCGACGTCGGGCAGCGACTCGACCAGCCGCACCGCGCCGTACGACGTGGGCCGGCAGACGCTCAGCGGTCCGGCGCCCTGCACCGCCTCGGCGTAGGTGTCGGCGGCCACGTACTCGCACCGGTCCGCCAGCTCGGCCGCGCGGTGCCGCATCGCCGACAGCACGAGGTGCGCCTTGGCCCGGTGGAACCGGCGTCGCGCGAAGACCCGCCGGGACTCGACGATGAGCACCCGCTGCGACTCGTCGTCCACGAAGTGCGGGCCCAGCTGGTCCCCGAACAGCCACCGGCGCGTCATCGCACCATCGTGTCGGCCACCGCCCCGCCGCGCAGACCGCGCCCCGCTGCGCCGACCCGGCCGAGCATCTCGCCCCACCTTGGGGCGCCGCACGACGCCACCCGGTTGTCGCGGGGGCACCCCACAACGGTCAGACCGGTGCGGGGGTCCCCCGCGACACCGGGGCGGCGCGACGCCGGGGCCGCGGCGAGGTCAGCGGGCGCGCAGCTGCACGTGCGCGGTGAGCGGCGCGTAGCCGAGGCCGGCGGACAGGGGTGCCACGTCGACATCGCACGTCAGCCAGGCCAGGTCGGCCCGATCGAGCCCGGTCCGGGTCGCCGCGGCGCTGATCGCGCGACCGACCCCGCGTCCACGGGCCGACGGCAGCACGGTGACCGCCGACACGTACGCCGTCCCCGCCACGTGCCGCACGCGGGCGCACGCCACCACCAGCCCCTGCTCACGGGCGACCAGCCAGGTGTCGTCCCGCTGGCCGATCCGACCGCGCACCACCGGTTCGAGCTCGGCGCCGTAGGCCGCCAGCACGTCGACCTGCGAGGTCGCGACGGCGATCTCGAGACCGGCCGGGCCGAGCGCCTCGGGTGGCGTCCGCGTCGTCCGGACCTGCAGGGACAGCCCGACCCGAAGCGGGGCTCGCTGCTGCACGGACTCGACGTGGGCCTCCCGCACGACGACGACCCAGGCGCCCGGCGACTGCTGCTCGAGCCACTGCAGCGCCGCCGCCAGCTGATCGGACGTCGGGGGGCTGGCCTGCCCGGTGAAGCAGGCCTGGGTGGCCCAGGGGTGGGGCAGGTCGAACCGCACGCAGGTGGCGCCGCCGACCCGCGCCGAGCGACCACCGAAGGCCAGCCTGGTCTGCGCCTCGGCCCGTCCCACCCGGTCCAGGTCATCCCCGACGTCGGCCACGACCGCATCGTACGTCCGGTGCGCGACCAGGCCGAGAGCGTCGGGGACCGCGGTCGAACCGGCGCACAGGGCCCAGATCGGCACCGACACGGTAACGATGCGATGGAATCCGCAGCGGATCGACCACCACGACCGACGCCGCCTGTACCGTGCGGTCGTGAGCACGCAGCCCCTGCCGGACCTCGACCCGGCGCACCCGGCCGTCCGGCTGCGGGGGCTGCGCAAGCGGTTCGGCACCGGGCCGCAGGCCGTGGACGCCGTCGCCGGGGTCGACCTGGACGTCCGGGACGGCGAGTTCCTCACGCTGCTCGGGCCGTCGGGGTCGGGCAAGACGACCGTGCTGCGGCTGATCGCCGGCTTCGAGCTGGCCACCGAGGGGACGATCGAGCTCGGCGGGGTCGACGTCACGCGCCGCGCACCCTTCGAGCGGGACGTCAACACGGTCTTCCAGGACTACGCGCTGTTCCCGCACATGAGCGTGGCGGACAACGTGGGGTACGGGCTGCGGGTGCGCAAGGTCGGGCGCGTCGAACGGGCCCGCCGCACCCAGGAGGCCCTGGACGGCGTCCGGCTCGGACACCTCGGCGACCGCCGGCCGGCCCAGCTGTCCGGCGGCCAGCGTCAGCGGGTCGCGCTGGCGCGGGCACTGGTCAACCGACCCCGGGTGCTGCTGCTCGACGAGCCGCTCGGGGCGCTGGACCTGAAGCTGCGCGAGCAGATGCAAGTCGAGCTCAAGGCGATCCAGCGGCAGGTGGGCATCACGTTCGTCTTCGTGACCCACGACCAGGAGGAGGCCCTGACGATGTCGGACCGCATCGCGGTCTTCGACGGGGGCCGGATCGAGCAGCTCGGGTCGGCCGCCGACGTCTACGAGCGGCCGGCGACCCCGTTCGTCGCCGGTTTCGTCGGCACCTCGAACCTGCTGTCGGGCCGGGCCGCCGAGCAGGTGCTCGGCCGCTCGGGCACCTGGTCGGTGCGGCCGGAGAAGATCCAGCTGCGGTTGGGCGACGAGCCCGCATCGGGCGACCGGTCCGCCACCGGCGTCGTGCGCGAGGTGGTGTACGTCGGCTCGGCGACCCGCTTCGTCGTGGACCTGGACGTCGGCGCGAGCCTGGTCGCGTTGCAGCAGAACGTGCAGACGTCCTCAAGCGACGTCGACGGCTACCGCGGACGTCGCGTGAGCCTGCAGTGGGACCCCCGGCACGAGGTGCAGGTCGCCGACCCGGCCACCGCACCGAGCGCCCACTGAGATCCACCCACCGAAGGAGAAGGTCATGCTCCGCACCGCGCACCTCAGGGTCGCCACCGCCGCCGCCGGACTGGCGCTGCTCGCCTCGGCGTGCGGAGCCGCCTCGGGCGGCGGGACGACGCCGTCAGCCGGGGGCGGTCGGGCCAGACCGCCGTCGCTCAAGCCTCTCGCATCGCTCGGCGCCGGTGAGGGTGCAGTCAACATCCTCGCCTGGGCCGGCTACGCCGAGGACGGCACGACCGACAAGACCGTCGACTGGGTCACCCCTTTCGAGAAGGAGACCGGCTGCCAGGCCAAGGTGCAGGTGGCCAACACCTCGGACGAGATGTTCGAGAAGATGGGCAGCGGCACCTTCGACGTCGTGTCTGCCTCGGGTGACTCCTCGCTGCGGATGATCTACGCCGGCAAGGTCGCACCCGTGAACACCGCGCTGCTGACCAGCTACGCCGACGTCCCGGCGTTCGAGAAGGACCAGAAGTGGAACTCGGTCGAC
>JBKJTJ010000232.1:0-4836 GCA_046590855.1 Actinomycetota bacterium | reverse complement strand
CTCGTTCTTCTCGACGGCCAAGATCTACAACCCGCACGGGCAGAACTACGTGTCGGTCGACGCCGAGCTGATGCTGGCCTACAAGGAGTCCAAGACCGGCCAGATCCTGCACGTGGGCATCAACGAGGCCGGCTCGGTCGCGGCCTTCACGGCCGCCGGCACGTCGTACGCGACGCACGGCGAGCCGATGATCCCTGTGTACGTCTTCTACTCGATGTTCGGGTTCCAACGCACCGGCGACAGCCTGTGGGCAGCCGGTGACCAGATGACCCGCGGGTTCCTGCTGGGTGCCACCGCGGGGCGCACGACGCTCACCGGTGAGGGCCTGCAGCACGCCGACGGCCACTCGCCGCTGCTGGCCAGCACCAACCCCGCCGTCATCGCCTACGACCCGTCGTACGGCTACGAGATCGGGCACATCGTCAAGGACGGGCTGCGCCGGATGTACGGCGACGCCCCCGAGAACGTCTTCTACTACCTGACGCTCTACAACGAGCCGATCGTCCAGCCCGTCGAGCCCGAGGGCCTGGACGTCGAGGGGCTGCTGCGCGGCATGTACCTGCTGCGGCTGGGCAACGACTCGGACCGCCCGCGGGTGCAGCTGCTCGCCAGCGGCGTCGGCGTGCCCTGGGCCTTGGAGGCCCAGGAGCTGCTGGGTCAGGACTTCGGGGTCGACGCCGACGTGTGGAGCGTGACGTCGTGGAACGAGCTGCGCCGCGACGGGCTGGCCTGCGACGAGCGCACGTTCCTGCACCCCGACGAGCCGGTCCGGACGCCGTACGTCACGACGGCGCTCAGCGGTCGCCGCGGGCCGGTGGTCGGGGTCAGCGACTACATGCGCGCGGTGCCCGACCAGATCCGCGAGTGGGTGCCGAGCGACTACGCGACGCTCGGGGCGGACGGGTTCGGGGTGTCCGACACCCGGCCCGCGGCGCGCCGGCACTTCCACATCGACGGGCCCTCGATCGCCGTCCGAGCCCTGCAGGCCCTGGCCAAGCGCGGCGAGGTCGAGGTCTCAGCGGCGCGCGACGCGGCGCAGCGGTACCGGCTGCTGGACGTCACCGCCGGCACCAGCGGCAACGCGGGCGGCGACGCCTGAGCCGCGCCTGAGGGGTGATCCTCGGCCGCGACCGGTCAGTGGTCGTGGCTGAGGATCATCGCGTCCAGGTCGATCCGCAGGTTGCTGACCGCGCCCTGGTCGGGGTGCGCCTCCAGGGCTGCCAGGTGCCGCTTGGCCTCGCCGATCCGACCGGCCTGGACGGCGATCTGCACCAGCTCGCGGCCCGCCTCGGGCACGTGCTCGCGCGGCCGCCAGTGCCCGACGCCGAGCGAGAGGGCGGCGTCGAGCATGCCCTCGCGGCGCAGCATGGCCAGGGCCTCGGCCAGGGCGCGCCCGCTGGGGTCGCGCTCGACGGCGATGCCGAGCCGGCGCTGGGCGCCGTCCAGGTCCTCGCGCACCGACAGCCGGGCCAGCTCGATCAGCGGGTACCAGGCGCGGGCGCTCTGGGCGAGCTCCTCGGCCAGTGCCCACTCGGCGTCCGCGACGGCACGAGGGCGGCTCTCGTCCTCGTGACCCGCAGCGGCGTGCGCCCGCACGATCTCGGCCAGCTCGGCGAACGCCACGTGGTCGTTGGGGTCACCGGCGAGGCGGGCCCGCAGCTTGCCCTCGTCGCTCTGGGCGGAGACGCGCGCGGCCGTGCGCCGCCGCAGCGGCGCCGGCGCCACGTGCGCCACGCGGGTCCGGAAGGTGCTCTGGATGCGCTCGAGAAGTCCCATCGGTGCCTCCTTGCGGACCGTAGGGTCGGCTGGGCAGCAGCTGCCACCCAGCTGCCGCGGAGTCGGCCCGCCCCTTGACCATAACGCAGCCAGGGCGTCCCGGCAGGTTCGAGACCGGCCGCCCTACGCTGGCCCCGTGGCCACCCGCACCCTGCCCGTCACCGACGCCACCCGGCGGCGCTTCGAGCAGGGCATGCCCGCACTGGCGCGCGCCGCGTCGGCCCAGATGGAGGAGAACCACCCCTGGTACCGCGCGCTGAGCGCCGAGGACCGGTCGTGGGTCGGGCTGGTCGCCCAGGCGGGCATCGCCGCCTTCCTGGGCTGGTTCCGGCGCCCGGACGCGTCGCTCGCCGTGACGGCGGACGTCTTCGGCACGGCCCCGCGCGAGCTCACCCGGTCGGTGACCCTGCGCCAGACCCTGGACCTGGTGCGCACCGTCGTCGGCGTCGTCGAGGACCAGGTCGACCAGATGGCCGCGCCGGGCGAGGAGCAGGCGCTGCGCGAGGCCGTGCTGCGCTACTCGCGCGAGATCGCCTTCGCCGCTGCCGAGGTCTACGCGCAGGCCGCCGAGGCACGCGGTGCCTGGGACGCGCGGTTGGAGTCGCTGGTCGTCGACGCGGTGCTGCGCGGTGAGGCCGACGACGCCCTGCAGTCCCGCGCCGCCGCTCTGGGGTGGGACGCCGTCACCGGCGTCGTCGTCGTCGCCGGTCACGCCCGGGCAGCCTCGACCGGCGAGTCGCTGGAGGTGCTGCGGCGGCACGCGAAGCGGCTCGGGGTGGACGCCCTGGGCGCCGTCCAGGGGGGACGCCTGATCACGGTGCTCGGCGGGGTGGCCCGCCCGCTGCAGACGGCGTCCGAGCTGGCCGTGTGCTTCGCCCCCGGGCCGATCGTCGTGGGCCCCTCGGTGCCCCACCTGTTCGCTGCGGGGCGCTCGGCGCGCGCCGCGATGTCGGGGCTGGTGGCGGCGCGCGGGTGGCCGGAGGCGCCCCGGCCGGTGCTGGCCGACGACCTGCTGCCCGAGCGCGTGCTGACCGGCGACGGCCAGGCGCGCCGCGCCCTCGTCGACCGGGTGCATCACCCGCTCGTGGGCGCCGGCGGGGCCCTGCTCGACACGGTGACGACCTACCTCGAGACCGGCGGCTCGCTCGAGGCCTCCGCGCGGGTGCTCTTCGTCCACCCCAACACGGTGCGGTACCGGCTGCGGCGGGCCATCGACGTCTGCGGGTACGACGTCACGCACCCGCGCGACGCCCACGTCGTGCGCATCGCCCTGGCCCTGGGCCGGCTGGCCGACGTGCCGCGTCGCGCCCCCCCACGGACCGTCGTCGAGCCCCCCGCCGCCGACCCCGTGTTGTAGGAAACCTCCAACATCGCGCCACATCCTTGGTCACGGTCGACATCAGGTCCGGCCCGCGCGACCGGACAGGGTGGGGGTGTGCTCGTCATCGCCTGCCCGGGTCAGGGCGCCCAGACGCCCGGCTTCCTGCGCCCCTGGCTCGAGGTGCCCGGCTTCGAGGCCCGGCTGCGGTGGTTGTCGGCCGTCGCCGACATCGACCTGGTCAGCCACGGCACCGAGTCCGACGCCGAGACGATCCGCGACACGGCCGTGGCCCAGCCGCTGATCGTCGCGAGCGGGCTCGTCGCGCTGCTCGCGGTCTTCCCGCACCCCTCCGACGCCTTCAAGAAGGTCGCGGCCGGGGCCGGCCACAGCGTCGGTGAGATCACCGCCGCGGCCGGAGCCGGCGTCCTGTCCGCCGAGCAGGCCATGGTGTTCGTCCGCGAGCGCGGCCGCGCCATGGCCGCTGCGAGCGCGGTCACCCCGACCGGCATGACCGCCGTCGTCGGTGGCGACGCCGACGAGGTCAGCGCGGCGCTGGCGCGGCACGGGCTGACCGCCGCCAACGTCAACAGCGCCGGCCAGGTCGTGGCGGCAGGCACCCTCGAGCAGCTCGCGGCGCTGAAGGACGACCCGCCCACCAAGGCCCGGCTGATCCCGCTGCAGGTGGCCGGCGCCTTCCACACCGAGCACATGGCACCGGCCGTGTCCGTCCTGGACGGGTACGCCAGGGCCATGACCACCCACGACCCGCGCACCCGGCTGCTGTCCAACGCCGACGGCACCGTGGTGCACGACGGGCGCGAGGTGCTGCGGCGTCTGGTGAACCAGGTCAGCAACCCGGTGCGCTGGGACCTGTGCATGGACGCGATGCGCGACCTCGGCGTCACCGGCGTCATCGAGATCCCCCCGGCCGGCACGCTCACCGGTCTGGTCAAGCGCGCCCTGCCCGACGTCGAGGCGCTGGCGCTGAAGACCCCCGACGACCTGGACGCCGCCCGCGACATGGTCGCCCGGCACGCCCGCGAGAGCGGCCTGTCGCAGAACCCCACGTGGCGGCTGATCGTGGCTCCCGCCAAGGGAACCGTCGCCGTCACCAGCCTGGACGTCGGCACCGCGGTCACGCGCGGCGACACCGTCGCCACCGTCGTCACCCTGCGCGAGCGCTACGACGTCGTGGCGCCGCACGGTGGCCGCGTCGTCGAGTGGCTGGTCGAGGACGGCGACCCCGTGGCCCCGGGCCAACCCATCGTGCGTCTGCACCCCGAGGAGTCGCGAGCATGACTACCACCACCACCACCACCGAGCCGCAGCGGACCATCCTCACCCCGCACGGGGCGGCCTACGCCCGCCTCAGCGGGATCGGGGCCTATCGCCCCGCCCGGGTGGTCACCAACCACGAGCTGGTCGACGCCATCGAGTCCTCGGACGAGTGGATCCAGGACCGCTCGGGGATCGTCACCCGACGCCGCGCCGCACCGGACGAGAGCGTCGTCGACATGGCCGAGGCCGCCTCGCGCCAGGCCCTGGAGCACGCCGGGCTGCGGGCCGACCAGATCGGCGCCGTGATCGTCGCCACGGTCACCCACCCCTACCAGACGCCGGCTGCCGCGGCGCTGCTCGCCTACCGCCTCGGGGCGACCCCGGCGGCGGCGTTCGACATCTCGGTCGCCTGCGCCGGGTTCTGCCACGGCGTCTCGCTGGCGCACGACATGGTGCGCGGC
>JBKJTJ010000231.1:0-3286 GCA_046590855.1 Actinomycetota bacterium | reverse complement strand
CACCGCGCGCGGGCGGCTCTCGTCCTCGTGCCCGATCGCGGCGTGCGCCCGCACGATCTCGGCGAGCTCGGCGAAGGCCACGCGGTCGTTGGGGTCGCCGATCAGGCGGGCCCGCAGCTTGCCCTCATCGCTCTGGGCCGGGACGCGCTGGGCGGTGCGCCGCCGCAGCGGCGCCGGCGCGACGTGCGCCACGCGGGTCCGAAAGGTGCTCTGGATGCGCTGAAGAAGTCCCATCGGTGCCTCCTTGCGGACCGTAGGGGTCGGCTGCGCAGCAGCTGCCACCCAGCTGCCGCGGAGTCGGCCCGCTCCATGACCATAACCCAGCACGGGCGTCCGGGCAGGTCCGAGAACGGCCGCCCTACGCTGGCCCCGTGGCCACCCGCACCCTGCCCGTCAGCGACGCCACGCGGCGTCGCTTCGAGCAGGGCATGCCCGCCCTGGCGCGCGCCGCGTCGGCTCAGATGGAGGAGAACCACCCCTGGTACCGCGCGCTCAGCGCCGAGGACCGGTCGTGGGTCGGGCTGGTCGCCCAGGCGGGCATCGCGGCGTTCCTGGGCTGGTTCCGACGCCCGGACGCCTCGCTCGCGGTCACCGCCGACGTCTTCGGCACGGCTCCGCGAGAGCTCACCCGGTCGGTGACCCTCCGCCAGACCCTGGACCTGGTGCGCACCGTCGTCGGTGTCGTGGAGGACCAGGTCGACCAGATGGCCGCCCCGGGCGAGGAGCAGGCGCTGCGCGAGGCCGTGCTGCGCTACTCGCGCGAGATCGCCTTCGCCGCCGCCGAGGTGTACGCCCAGGCCGCCGAGGCGCGCGGGGCCTGGGACGCGCGGCTGGAGTCGCTCGTCGTCGACGCGGTGCTGCGCGGCGAGGCGGACGACGCCCTGCAGTCGCGCGCAGCCGCCCTGGGCTGGGACGCCGTCACCGGCGTGGTCGTGGTGGCCGGGCACGCCCGGGCGGCCTCGACCGGTGAGTCGCTGGAGGTGCTGCGCCGGCACGCGAAGCGGCTGGGCGTCGACGCGCTGGGTGCCGTGCAGGGCGGGCGTCTGATCACGGTGCTCGGCGGGGTGGCCCGACCGCTGCAGACCGCGTCCGAGCTGGCCGTCTGCTTCGCCCCCGGGCCCGTCGTGGTGGGGCCGACCGTCCCGCACCTGTTCGCCGCGGGCCGCTCGGCGCGGGCCGCGATGTCCGGGCTCGTGGCGGCGCGTGGGTGGCCCGAGGCGCCCCGGCCCGTGCTCGCCGACGACCTGCTGCCCGAGCGCGTCCTCACCGGCGACGGCCAGGCACGCCGCGCGCTCGTCGACCGGGTGCACCACCCGCTCGTGGCAGCCGGCGGCGCCCTGCTCGAGACGGTCACGACCTACCTGGAGACCGGCGGGTCGCTCGAGGCCTCGGCGCGGGTGCTGTTCGTCCACCCCAACACCGTGCGCTACCGGCTGCGGCGGGCCATCGACGTGTGCGGGTACGACGTCACGCACCCGCGCGACGCCCACGTCGTCCGCATCGCGCTGGCCCTCGGTCGGCTGGCCGACGTGCCGCGTCGCCAGGCCCCCCGACCGGTCGGCGACCCCCCCGCAGCCGAGACCATGTTGTAGGAAACCTCCAACATCGCGTCACATCCTTGGTCCAGGTCGACATCAGGTCCGGCCCTCGCGACCGGACAGGCTGGAGGTGTGCTCGTCATCGCCTGCCCGGGTCAGGGCGCTCAGACGCCCGGCTTCCTGCGCCCCTGGCTCGAGGTGCCCGGCTTCGAGGCGCGGCTGCGGTGGTTGTCGGCCGTCGCCGACATCGACCTGGTCGCTCACGGCACCGAGTCCGACGCCGAGACCATCCGCAACACCGCGGTGGCCCAGCCGCTGATCGTCGCCAGCGGGCTGGTCGCGCTGCTCGCGGTCTTCCCGCACCCCGCCGACGCGTTCAAGCAGGTCGCCGCCGGCGCCGGGCACAGCGTCGGCGAGATCACCGCCGCGGCCGGTGCCGGCGTCCTGTCCGCCGAGCAGGCCATGGTGTTCGTCCGCGAGCGCGGCCGCGCCATGGCCGCCGCGAGCGCGGTCACCCCCACCGGCATGACCGCCGTCGTCGGCGGCGACGCCTACGAGGTCGGCGCGGCGCTGTCGCGGCACGGGCTGACCGCCGCCAACGTCAACAGCGCCGGCCAGGTCGTGGCGGCGGGCACGCTCGACCAGCTGGCGGCGCTGAAGGACGACCCGCCGGCCAAGGTGAGGCTGATCCCCCTGCAGGTCGCCGGCGCCTTCCACACCGAGCACATGGCCCCGGCGGTGTCCGTCCTGGACGGCTACGCCCGGGCCATGACCACCCACGACCCGCGCACCCGCCTGCTGTCCAACGCCGACGGCACCGTGGTGCACGACGGACGCGACGTCCTGCGCCGCCTGGTCAACCAGGTCAGCAACCCGGTGCGCTGGGACCTGTGCATGGACGCCATGCGCGACCTCGGCGTCACCGGCGTCATCGAGATCCCCCCGGCCGGCACCCTGACCGGCCTGGTCAAGCGCGCGCTGCCCGACGTCGAGGCGCTGGCGCTGAAGACCCCCGACGACCTGGACGCCGCCCGCGACATGGTCGCCCGGCACGCCCGTGAGAGCGGCCTGTCGCAGAACCCCACCTGGCGGCTGGTCGTCGCGCCCGCCAAGGGCACCGTCGCCGTCACCACCCTGGACGTCGGCGCCACCGTCACGCGCGGCGACACCGTCGCCACCGTGGTCACCCTGCGCGACAGCTACGACGTGGTCGCGCCACACGGTGGTCGCGTCGTCGAGTGGCTGGTCGAGGACGGCGACCCCGTGGCCCCCGGCCAGCCGATCGTGCGTCTGCACCCCGAGGAGTCACGAGCATGACCACCGCCACCGAGCCCCAGCGCACCATCCTCACCCCGCAGGGCGCGGCCTTCGCCCGCCTGAGCGGGATCGGGGCCCACCGACCCGCCCGGGTGGTGACCAACCACGAGCTGGTCGACGCGATCGACTCCTCGGACGAGTGGATCCAGGAGCGCTCGGGCATCGTCACCCGGCGGCGCGCCGCACCCGACGAGAGCGTCGTCGACATGGCCGAGGCCGCCTCACGCCAGGCCCTGGAGCACGCCGGGCTGCGCGCCGACCAGATCGGCGCCGTCATCGTCGCCACCGTCACCCACCCGTACCAGACGCCGGCCGCCGCGGCGCTGCTCGCCTACCGCCTCGGGGCGACCCCGGCGGCGGCGTTCGACATCTCGGTCGCCTGCGCCGGGTTCTGCCACGGCGTCTCGCTGGCGCACGACATGGTGCGCGGC
>JBKJTJ010000215.1:0-4062 GCA_046590855.1 Actinomycetota bacterium | reverse complement strand
CGCCAGCGACGACGCGAAGGAGAAGTTCGTCAACGACTTCGTCGCCGCCTGGGCCAAGGTCATGGACCTCGACCGGTACGACGTCGCCTGACCCGACCCCTCACGACGAAGCCCCCGCCTCCACGTCATCTGGGAGCGGGGGCTTCGTCGTCCCACGGTGGCGGCCGGCCGCGCCTTCACGCACCTTCGCCACAAGGTGACGTTTCTGAGGCTGATTTTCGGCACCTTCGCCACAAGGTGACGTTCGCCAGGCCGATCTGGCGCACCTTCGCCACAAGGTGCGCCCCATCCTGACCGACCGATATCGTGACATTCGCCGCCGGATCGTGGCGCCTCCCATCAGCTGCCCGCGCCGAGCGATTGCCGACCCCAATGACCGTGCCCGAACGCTCCTCCCTGCTTCCTGACGCCCCGACGCCGGTCACGGCACCGAGCGCCGGCCCCCTCCCCCGCCGCGGTATGCGAGGGGTTCGCGGCTGGGGCGAGCGTCGTCGCGAACGGCTGCTGCTGGGTGTCCTGGTCGCCAGCATCAGCTTCGGCGTCGTGCCGGCAGCCGCAACGGCCGACTCGACCACCGGCGCCAGCCCGGAGCCGTCCGTCACCGGAGTCGCGCCTGCGCCGCCCTGGGCCGAGTCGCCCGTGGGGACGTTCCGTTCGACCCTGCGCACCGTGTCGTACGCCGGGGTGGACGACCCGCAGCTGCAGATGGACGTGCGCACCCCCACCCGGGCAGCACCCGGACGCCCGGTGATCGTGTTCCTGCACCCCGGCGGCTACTACCAGGGTGACAAGTCCATGTGGGCAGGGTCCGCGCGGGCCATGACATCCCGCGGGTACGTGACCGTGTCCGTCAACTACCGGCTCAGCACCCGCCCGGACGGCGCCTGGCCGGCCCAGCGCAACGACCTGTTCCACGCTCTCGCGTGGATGCGCAAGCACGGGGTGGCGGACTTCGCGACAGACCCGTCCCGGGTCGCGGTGCTGGGGTCCTCCGCCGGCGGCCACCTGGCGCTGTTCGCCCAGGACCGACCCGGGGTCAAGGCCGTCGTCGCGTGGTCGCCGATGGTCGACGTGCGCAACATCGCGTACGGCGTGCGCCAGGAGACCCTGCTGGGACGCAACCTGATCCGGTACACGGCCCGGTGCGCGTACACGACCTGCCCGTGGAGGTACCTGCAGTCCCTGCGCCCGGCCGGGTACCTCAACGCACAACCCACCGTCCCCATCTTCGCCGTGAACAGCACGGACGAGCTGATCCGGTCGGCCCCCCTGCTGGCCTACAGGTCGCAGGTGCGGGCCCACGGTGGGGTCTTCGACGTGACGCTGGTGCCCGGGTCCGCGCACGCGTCCGGCCAGCTGTACACCGCGATCGCCTGGGCCGGCACGCTCACACACCTGCACCGGTACCTGTGACGCCGCGGACAGCAGTGAGCCCGGGCCCACGCAGGTGGGCCCGGGCTGTACCGATGGAGACATCACACTGGCTGGCTGGCGGTGGCGGTGGGATTTGAACCCACGGTGGAGTCTCCCCCACACACGCTTTCGAGGCGTGCTCCTTAGGCCGCTCGGACACGCCACCGCGACGAAGGTTACCCGAGCCGGTGGCCGGCGAAGAAATCGGTCAGGAGCGCGCTGCACTCGGTCTCGCGGACACCACCGACGACCTCGACCCGGTGGTTGACCCGGCGGTCCCGCACCAGGTCCCACACCGACCCCGTCGCGCCCGCCTTGGGGTCCCACGCGCCCAGGACGACGCGCGCCACCCGGGCCAGCACCAACGCGCCGGCGCACATCGCGCACGGCTCCAGCGTCACGGCCAGGGTGCAGCCGTCCAGCCGCCACGAGCCCAGGGACGCCGCCGCCGCCCGCAGCGCGAGCACCTCGGCGTGGGCAGTGGGGTCGCCGTCCGCCTCGCGCCGGTTGGCCGCGGCACCCAGCACCTCGCCGTCTGGACGGAGGACGACGGCGCCCACCGGCACGTCCCCGGTCGCCGTCGCCAGGCCGGCCTGCTCGATCGCCAGGCCCATCCAGTCGTCGTACCGGCTCAGCACGCCGTCAGCCTGGGTCAGCCGGCGTCACCGCAGGGCGTCGAGCAGGTCGTCGAACCCGCACCGCTCGCCCAGCGCGGCGATGACCGAGGCCGGGTCGCCGTCACCCGCGTCGACCAGCTCGACCAGCTCGTGGGCGGCGACGCCGACGTCGTCGAGCAGCCCGGGGTCACCGGCCCACGGGGCCGGGGCCACCGACGACACCGGCTCCTCGACGTCCGGCGTCGGCTCGTCCCCGTCGTCCACGTCGGCGTCGGGGTCGGCGTCCGGCACCACCTCGTCGGCGGGGGCCGCGTCGGTCTCGAGCGGGTCGTCCAGGGCGTACGGCGCGCCGTCGGCCTCGGGCGCGACGCCGTCGGTGGCGGGCGGCGTCCGAAGATGGGCGTACTCGACGAGGTCCAGGTCACCGACCGGCGCCAGCAGGGGACCGTAGTGACCGCCCTCGGTGGCGGCCAGGTCGCTGACGAAGCTGCGCGCGTCGTCGTCGTCACCGTCGACGCGGACGAGGGCGAACCAGTCGTCCTCGCGCTCGAGCACCGCCAGCACCGGCCCGTCGCGGCGGGCTGCCCGCAGCAGCTCGGC
This sequence comes from Actinomycetota bacterium, assembly GCA_046590855.1. Classification (GTDB taxonomy): domain Bacteria; phylum Actinomycetota; class Actinomycetes; order Actinomycetales; family Angustibacteraceae; genus JACMOY01. The sequence continues at coordinate 1,432 of JBKJTJ010000215.1, read as the reverse complement.
CAGCTCGTCGAGGGTCTCGGCGTCCTCCACGTCCACGTCGACCGATCGCCAGTTCGCCCCGCTGCGCGCGATCACCGCCGTGAAGTAGGCCACGGCGCCATGGTGGCACGGGTGGGTCGCCCCCGTCATGGGGTCCGCAGGTCCCGTCGCGGGCGACCGCAGCGGTAGGTTGCGCGGCATGCGCGTCCACGTCGCCGACCACCCGCTGGTGGCCCACAAGCTCACCGCCCTGCGCGACGAGGACACCGACTCGCCCACCTTCCGCCGCCTCGCCGACGAGCTCGTCACCCTGCTCGCCTACGAGGCAACCCGCGACGTGCGGGTCGCCCCGATCCAGGTCCGCACCCCGGTGGGCCCGGCGACCGGCGTCCGCCTGTCGTCACCCAAGCCGCTGGTCGTGCCGATCCTGCGGGCCGGCCTCGGCATGCTCGACGGGATGATGCGGCTGCTGCCCACCGCCGAGGTGGGGTTCCTCGGCATGGTGCGCGACGAGACGACCCTGACCGCCACCACGTACGCCACCCGGCTGCCCGACGACCTGTCGGGGCGCCAGTGCTACGTGCTCGACCCGATGCTGGCCACGGGCGGCACGCTCGCCGCGGCCGTGCGGTTCCTCGTCGACCGCGGGGCCGACGACATCACCGTGATCTGCCTGCTCACCGCCCCCGAGGGGGTCGACCGCCTCGAGCGCGAGCTCGCCGACCTGGCCGTGCCCGTCACCGTCGTCACGGCGGCGATGGACGAGCGGCTGAACGAGCTCGGGTACATCGTCCCGGGACTCGGCGACGCCGGCGACCGCCTCTACGGCGTCGTCTGACCGGCGCGCCTCCCCCGCCGAGGTCGGGGCGGTCGAGAAGATCACTCGGGGCACCTCGCCTCGACACCACAGACGGAGGTGACGCATGAGCCGACTGAAGCGAGCCGTGATCTGGCTGCTCGTCGCGTTCTTCGTCTACGCGGTCTTCCGCTCGCCCGACCAGGCCGCCAGCATCGTGCGCGCCGCCTGGGACGGGATCGTGTCGGGGTTGGGCGCGGTCGCCGCCTTCTTCGACGCGCTGCTGAAGGGCTAGCCCGGTGCCGGCCCTGACGGCCGAGGGTCTGGCCAGGGTCGAGCGCTACCTGCTGCCGAGCGAGCGCGCCGTGATCACCGTACGCCGGCACTGGGCCGTCGTCGCTGAGCCGGTCGCTAGCGCGGCGGTGGGTCTCGTGCTCGTGGCCGGGGCCGACGTCCGGCTGCCGCAGGGGGTGCCGTTCGTCCGGGACGTGCTGTGGCTGGGCTGGCTGGTGCTGCTCGCGCGGATGATCTGGAAGGTCGTCGAGCGCTCGCAGGACTGGTTCGTCGTCACCGACGAGCGGCTGCTGCTCACCTACGGCCTGCTGACCCGGCGGGTCGCGATCATGCCGCTCGCCAAGGTCACCGACATGTCGTACA
>JBKJTJ010000163.1:0-14052 GCA_046590855.1 Actinomycetota bacterium | reverse complement strand
CCAGGGCCGCCGGCAGACCTCGTTCGCCGGCGTCGAGGTGCTGCCCGTCGTCGACCAGACCGACCACGTCGAGATCCCCGAGACCGAGATCAAGGTCGACGTCTTCCGCTCGTCCGGTCCTGGTGGGCAGAGCGTCAACACGACGGACTCCGCCGTGCGGATGACCCACATCCCCACCGGCATCGTGGTGTCGATGCAGAACGAGAAGTCGCAGATCCAGAACCGGGCCGCCGCCCTGAAGGTGCTGCAGTCGCGGCTGCTCGCCCAGCGCAAGGTCGAGGAGCGCGCCGCCATGGACGCCCTCAAGGGAGACGGCGGGTCGAGCTGGGGCAACCAGATGCGCTCCTACGTCCTGCACCCGTACCAGATGGTCAAGGACCTGCGCACCGAGCACGAGGTCGGCAACACCACCGCGGTGTTCGACGGCGACATCGACGGGTTCCTCGAGGCGGGCATCCGCTGGAAGCGCACCAGCGACCGCGAGGACTGACCCCGCGTCGGCGTCACGCAACGCCCATCCCTCCGAGGTGCCCGGGCTCGGCCCGGGGCCGACGTACCATCGACGTGGCGGACGACGGACGCCGACCGGGCCGCTCGGGGCTCGGCCAGGACTCTCAGACAGGCCCGCACCGACCATGATCCGGCTGGACGACGTCTCCAAGGTGTACGCCGCCGCGGCCCGCCCGGCGCTGGACCACGTCTCGGTCGAGGTCGAGCGAGGCGAGTTCGTCTTCATCGTCGGCGCGTCGGGGTCCGGCAAGTCCACCCTGCTCCGTCTGGTGCTGAAGGAGGAGCGGGCGTCGTCCGGCACGGTGCACGTCGCAGGCCGCAACCTGGCGACGCTGTCGAGCTGGAAGGTGCCCCAGCTGCGCCGCCAGATCGGCACCGTGTTCCAGGACTTCCGGCTGCTGCCGAACAAGACCGTGTCGCAGAACGTCGCGTTCGCGCTGCAGGTGATCGGCAAGCCGCGGCACACGATCGCCCAGGTGGTGCCCGAGACCCTCGAGCTGGTGGGCCTGGACGGAAAGGGCAAGCGCTACCCGCACGAGCTGTCCGGCGGTGAGCAGCAGCGGGTGGCGATCGCGCGAGCGTTCGTCAACCGGCCGGCGATCGTGCTGGCCGACGAGCCGACCGGCAACCTCGACCCCACGACGAGCATCGACATCATGCGGCTGCTCGACCGGATCAACCGCACCGGAACGACCATCGTCATGGCCACGCACGACGACGAGATCGTCGACCAGATGCGCAAGCGCGTCATCGAGCTTGAGGACGGCAAGCTCGTCCGTGACCAGGCGCGCGGCGTCTACGGCTACCAGCGCTGATCCAGCGCTCCCCCCACCGCCCACCCGAAGGAAGCCATGCGTCTGCAGTTCGTCCTCAGCGAGATGGGTATCGGCCTGCGCCGCAACCTGTCGATGACGATCTCGGTCGTCCTCGTGACGATGGTGTCGCTGTTCTTCTTCGGCTTCGGGCTGTTGTCCAGCGCCCAGGTCTCGACCATGAAGGACTACTGGTACGACCGCGTCGAGGTCTCGATCTTCATGTGCGGCCAGGCGTCCGAGGTGGCGAACTGCGCCGACGGTGAGGTGACCCAGGCGCAGCGCACCGAGCTCGAGACCCAGCTGAACTCGCTGAAACCGTTGGTGCAGACCGTGTACTACGAGTCGAAGCAGGAGTCGTTCCAGCGGTTCAAGCAGCAGTTCAAGAACTCGGCGATCCTCGACAACCTCAAGGTCGACCAGATGCCCGAGAGCTTCCGGGTCAAGCTGAGCGACCCGCAGAAGTACGCCGTGATCGCGAGCGCGTTCCAGGGTGCCCCCGGCGTCGAGCAGGTCCTCGACCAGCGGGCCCTGCTGGGCAACCTGTTCAAGGTGCTGAACGTGCTCACCTGGGTGGCCCGGGGGTTCGCGATCGTCATGACCGTCTCGGCGGTGCTGCTGGTGGCGACGACCGTGCGGCTGTCCGCGTTCAGCCGACGCCGCGAGACGGGCATCATGCGGCTGGTCGGGGCCTCGAACCTGCTGATCCAGCTGCCGTTCGTCCTGGAGGCGGTGCTGGCCACCATCGTGGGCGCTGTGATCGCCACCGGTCTGCTCTGGGCCGGGGTGCACTTCGGCGTCACCGGCTTCCTGTCACCGCTGCTCCCGTTCTTCCGCTTCATCACGACCGGCGACGTGGTGGCGGTCGCCCCGCTGCTGTTCGCCACTGGGCTCGCGATGGCGATCTTCGCGTCCTTCTTCACCCTGCGGCGCTACCTGAGGGTCTGAGGCCGTGGCGCCTCCCCCATCTGGGCCGTGGCCCGTGGTACCACAGTGACGTGTGTGGCGACCTCCGCCGCCGACCGTCCCTGACCTGCTGAGGAGCCCGCGGCCGATGCGCCCTTCGACCACGCGCCTGCGCACCGCCGCAGGTGTGGTCTCGCTGGTCGTGGTCGCCACCCTCGCGACCCCTACCGCACCGGCCACCGCCGGCCCCGAGGACACCAAGCGCCGCGTCGACGCCAGCATCGGTGCGCTCGCGGACGACCTCGACGAGACGGATGCGGCCCTGAAGGGCGCGTTCTTCGCGCTGCAGGGCACGAAGCGGCAGCTGCCGTCGGCGAGGGCGGCGCTGACGTCCGCCGAGCAGGCCGAGACGGACGCCGTCGAGCGTGACCGCGAGCTGGGTCGCCGGCTCGAGGTCTCAAAGGCGCAGGAGGGCAAAGCGGTCGACGCGCTCGCCGGCGCGGCGCGCGACGCCGCCGCCACGACGTCGGTGATCGGTGGCATCGCACGACAGGCGTACCAGACCGCGGGCATGGGCGAGATCTCCGTGGCGCTGCAGGCCCAGAGCGCCGACGACTTCGCCACCCGCGTCGTGCTGGTCGACACGGCGCTGCGCATCCAGGGCGACGCACTGGCCCGCCTCGCCGTCCTGCGCGCCGACACCAGCGCGGCCCGGTCGCGACTCACCGCGGTGCGCCGCCAGAGCGCGATGCTGAAGGCCCAGGCTGCCGCGCACCTGGTGCAGACCCAGGCCGCCACCGAAGCCGCGGCCGCCGCCAAGGCCGGTGTCGACGCCCTGGTCGCCCGTCAGGGGTCGCAAGTGGCCACCATCGCAGCGCGCAAGGGGGCCGAGCGGGCGCGGCTGGACGCCCTGCAGGCCCAGTCCAAGCAGCTCGGGGCCCAGCTCGCCGAGATCGCGCGCCAGGCGCGGATCAAGGCCGCGCGTGACCGGGCTGCGCGTGCGGCAGCGGCCGCCCGCGCTCGTGAGGCGGTACGGCGCAAGCGGGCCGCGGCAGCACGCGAACGCGCCCGCGCGGCCCGCGCCGCCCGGTCCACCAACCGCTCGTCTGGCAGCGCGTCCAGCAGTTCGTCGGACGGCTCGTCGGGGTCGAGCTCGGGGGGGTTCACCAGCTCGGGGTACCTCACCGAGCCCGTGGACAACGCCTACGTCACATCCGAGTTCGGCATGCGCTTCCACCCGATCCTGCACTACTGGCGGTTGCACGCCGGCATCGACTTCGGGGTCGCGTGCGGCACGCCCGTGCACGCGGCGGCCGAGGGCCAGGTGGTGAGCGCCGGCTGGGGCGGCGGGTACGGCAACCGGATCGTCGTGGACCACGGGCTGGTGGGCGACGTCGGTCTGGCCACGACGTACAACCACCTGACGAGCATCGTGGTGCACAGCGGCTCGGTCAGGCGCGGTCAGCTGATCGGCTACTCCGGGACGACGGGCAGCTCGACGGGCTGCCACCTGCACTTCGAGACCTACGACAACGGGCTCCCGGTCAATCCGCGCAAGTGGCTCTGAGTCAACGGGTACCCTGCCTGACGTGGTGAAGGAGAAGGGGCGCAAGCTCGTCGCGAGCAACCGCAAGGCTCGCCACGACTACCTGGTCGAGGACGTCCTCGAGGCCGGGCTCGTCCTGGTCGGCACCGAGGTGAAGTCGCTGCGCGCGGGTCGGGCCTCGCTGGTCGACGGGTACGCGACCGTCGAGGACGGCGAGGTGTGGCTGGCCGGCGTCCACATCCCCGAGTACACCGCGGGCACCTGGACCAACCACGAGCCGCGGCGGCGACGCAAGCTGCTGCTGCACCACCACGAGATCGTCCGGCTGGCCGAGGCCACCCGCGAGCAGGGCCACACGATCGTGCCGCTCGCGCTGTACTTCCTGGACGGCAAGGCCAAGGTCGAGATCGCCGTGGCGCGCGGCAAGAAGAACTACGACAAGCGTCAGGCGCTGCGGGAGCGCCAGGACAACCGCGACGCGGCGCGGGCCATCGCCCACCGGGAGGTCTAGTGCGGCTGCGGGGGGACGCACGCCGCTGGTGGGCCACGGGGGCGCTGCTCGCTGCCGGCGCCGTCCTGTCGGGTGTCGCCGCCACCCCGGCGGCGGCCGACGCCGGTGAGTCGATCCCGTCTTACCAGGCCCAGGTCGACGTCCAGGCGGACGGCTCGATCCACGTGCGCGAGACCATCCAGTACGTCTTCGCCGGCTCCAGCCACCACGGGATCTACCGCGACCTGCGCACCCGGTTCACCTACGACCCCGACCGCAGCGGCAGCGACCGGGTGCGCAGCTACCCGGTGCAGGACGTGCAGGTCAGCAGCCCGACAGGGGCCCCGGCCGACACCCAGGTGCAGGACGCCGGCGACATCACGCACATCCAGATCGGCAGCGCCGACCAAACCGTGAAGGGCACCCAGACCTACGTCCTGGACTACACCGTGCTCGGCACCTTCAACCGGATCACGACCGACTCGACGTCCGGCGACACGACGATCCCCCCGCACGACGAGCTGTACTGGAACATCACCGGGGACGAGTGGGTCGTGCCGATCACCCGGGCGACGGTGACGGTCTCGGCGCCGCAGGCAGCGACGCAGGCGCTGTGCTACCGCGGCGTGCGCGGCAGCACCGACACCTGTGACGCCACCGCCGGCATCGACTCGACCTTCACAGCCCAGGGCCTGCAGCCGGGCCAGGGCATGTCGGTGCTGCTCGCCTACCCGACCGGCACCGTCAGCGACGCCGCACCGATCATCGAGGACCGACCCGCGACCGGGCTGGCCCAGATCACCCGGGTGTCGCCGTACGCGGTTGGCGGTGGTGGGGCGGTGGCCCTGCTGATCGCCGGTGGCATGGCCCTGCTGGTTCGCCGTCGGGGGCGCGACTCGCAGTACGTCGGGCTCACGCCCGGGCTGCTGCCGACCTCGGTCGACGGCGGGGCCGAAACCCTCGTCGGACGCCGGCCCGAGGTCGCGGTGCGGTTCACCCCGCCGGACGACCTGCGCCCCGGCGAGGTCGGCACCCTGATCGACGAGCAGGCCAACACCGTCGACGTGACGGCCACGATCATCGACCTGGCGGTGCGGGGCTACCTGACGATCGAGGAGATCGAGGGCGAGCGGGACTGGTGGCTTCGGGTGGTGTCGCCGGCGCCGTCGGTCGAGCTGCTGCCCTACGAGCTCGCCCTGATGCAGGCGATCTTCCGCGGCCGCGACCAGGTGCGGATGGATGACCTGAAGAACACCTTCGCCGCAGACCTCAAGGCCACCCAGAGCCGGTTGTACGACGACGTCACCGCCCGCGGGTGGTTCAGAGGCAACCCGCAGTCGGTGCGCAGCGGCTACCGGGTGCTCGGCGGTGGGTTGTGCGTGCTCGCGTTCGCGGTGCTGTTCTTCGGTGGCCTGGCCAGCGTCAACCTCTCGGTGGTCGCGGCCGGCGTCTTCGTGGGCGGGCTGGTCGTCCTGCTGCTGGCCGGGCGGATGCCGGCCCGCACCGCCTCCGGTTCGGCGATCCTGGCGCAGGCAGAGGGATTCCGGCTCTACCTCACCACCGCCGAGGCCGACCAGATCCGCTTCGAGGAGGGCCAGGACCTTTTTAGCCGCTACCTGCCGTACGCCATCGTGTTCGGGGTGGCCGAGCGCTGGGCCCGGGTCTTCGACGACCTGGCCCGCCAGGGGCGGGCGCTCGAACGGCCGGGCTGGTACGTCGGCTCCTCACCGACCTGGACCTACCTGGCGCTCGGCAGCAGCCTGAACTCGTTCGAGACCACCGCGAACAGCGCGCTCGTGTCGACCCCGGCGGCCTCCGGCGGCAGCGGGTTCAGCGGCGGCGGCGGGTTCAGCGGCGGTGGTGGCGGAGGTGGTGGTGGCGGCTCCTGGTGAGCCCACCGCTCAGGTGATGACGACCAGGAGGTCGCCGCCCTCGACCTGCTGCTGACCGCCGATCGCGAGCCGCTCGACGGTGCCCCCGACGGGGGTCGTGATCGCCGCCTCCATCTTCATCGCCTCGATCGTGGCCACTGTGGCGCCGGCTGGCACCGTCGCACCCACCTCGACCGCGAGCGAGACGACGCCGGCGAACGGCGCCGCGACCTGACCGGGCTGGGCCGGGTCGGCCTTCTCGGTGACGCGGACGTCGACCTCGGCCTTCTCGTCTCGCGTCTGCACCGGGCGCAGCTGGCCGTTCAGGGTGCACATGACGGTGCGGAACCCGCGGGCGTCGACGTCGCTCACCGACTGGATCCCCACCAGCAGACGCTTTCCGGCCTCGATCTCGACCTCGACCTCGACCCCGCGGGTCAGCCCGTGCAGGAACTGCTCGGTCGGCAGCACCGAGATGTCGCTGTAGGTGTCCAGCGAGCTCTGGTAGTCCCTGGTCGGGCCGGCGAACAGCAGCCGGTTGAGGGTGTCGCGGCGGTGCAGCGTCAGCCCGGTCTCGTCGTCCTCGGTCAGCTCGGCGAGGCCCGGCCGCGCGGCCCGGCCCTCAAGGGCCTTGCTGCGGAACGGTTCTGGCCATCCGCCCGGGGGATCACCCAGCTCACCCTGCAAGAACCCGACGACGGAGTCGGGCACGTCGTACGCCTGCGGGTTGGCCTCGAAGTCGGCCGGGTCGGCGCCGCGACCGACCAGGGCGAGCGCGAGGTCGCCGACGACCTTGCTGCTCGGGGTCACCTTGACCACGTTGCCCAGGATGCGGTTGGCCGCGGCGTAGGTGTCCTCGATCGCCTCGAACTTCTCACCCAGACCGAGCGCGATGGCCTGCTGGCGCAGGTTGGACAGCTGACCGCCGGGGATCTCGTGGTCGTACACCCGGCCGGTGGGGGCGGGCAGGCCGGACTCGAAGGGCGCGTACAGCCGGCGGACGGCCTCCCAGTACGGCTCGAGGTCACAGACGGCCCGTAGGTCCAGACCCGTTGCGCGAGTGGTGAAGTCGGTGGCACCGACCAACGCAGACATCGGCGGCTGGCTGGTGGTGCCGGCCATCGCTGCGCTCGCGACGTCGACGGCGTCGACCCCGGCGTCGATCGCGGCGAGCAGCGTCGCGAGCTGGCCGCCGGGGGTGTCGTGGGTGTGCAGGTGGACGGGCAGGTCGAACCGCTCGCGCAGCGCACTTACCAGCGTGCGCGCCGCGGGGACGCGCAGCAGGCCCGCCATGTCCTTGATGGCCAGCACGTGCGCGCCCGCCTCGACGATCCGCTCGGCCAGGGCCAGGTAGTAGTCCAAGGTGTACAGCGTCTCGGCCGGGTCGCTGAGATCGCCGGTGTAGCACAGCGCCACCTCCGCGACGGCGGTGCCGGTGGCGCGCACGGCCTCGATCGCCGGTCGCATCTGCTCGACGTCGTTGAGCGCGTCGAACACCCGGAAGACGTCGATGCCGGTGCGCGCGGCCTCCTCGACGAACGCGTCCGTCACCCGCGTCGGGTACGGCGTGTAGCCGACGGTGTTGCGCCCGCGCAGCAGCATCTGCAGACACAGGTTGGGCATCGCCTGACGCAGCGCGGCCAGCCGGTCCCACGGGTTCTCGGCCAGGAACCGCAGCGCCACGTCGTACGTCGCCCCGCCCCACGCCTCGACGCTCCACAGCTGCGGGGTGAGCCGCGCGACCGGTCCGGCCGCGGCGAGCAGGTCGCGGGTGCGCACCCGGGTCGCCAGCAGCGACTGGTGCGCGTCGCGGAACGTGGTGTCGGTGACCGCCACCGCGGTCTGCTCGCGCAGGGCCTTGGCGAACGCCTCGGGACCCACCCGCACCAGCAGGTCGCGGCTGCCGGGCGGCGGTGGTGAGCTGAGGTCGACGTGCGGCAGCTTGGACGCAGGGTCGGCCAGTCCGCGCGACGGGCCGTGCGGCTGGTTGACGCTCATGTGCGCGAGGTAGCTGAGCAGCTTGGTGCCGCGGTCGCCGGGAGGCCTGGCGCGCAACAGGTCTGGGCGCTCCTCGATGAACGAGGTCGACAGTCGCCCGGCGACGAAGTCGGGCTGGTCGAGCAGGGCCTGCAGGAATGGGATGTTCGTCGCCACCCCGCGGATCCGGAACTCGGCGAGCGCGCGGCGGGACCGTCGTACGGCCGTGGTGAAGTCGCGTCCACGGCAGGTGAGCTTGACGAGCATGGAGTCGAAGTGGGCACCGATCTCGGCACCGACGAACACCGTCCCGCCGTCGAGGCGGACGCCGGCCCCGCCGGCTGAGCGGTAGGTGGTGATGGTGCCGGTGTCCGGCCGGAAGCCGTTGCTGGGGTCCTCGGTGGTGATGCGGCACTGCAGCGCGGCCCCGTTGACGCGGATGGACTCCTGCCGCAGGCCGAGGTCGTCGAGGGTCTCGCCGCTCGCGATCCGCAGCTGGGCCTGGACGAGGTCGACGTCGGTGACCTCCTCGGTGACGGTGTGCTCGACCTGGATGCGCGGGTTCATCTCGATGAACACGTACGACCCGTCGGGGTCGAGCAGGAACTCGACGGTGCCGGCGTTGACGTAGCCGATGTGCCGCGCGAACGCGACTGCGTGGGCGCACATCGCTTCTCGCACAGCAGGATCCAGGTTCGGCGCGGGTGCGATCTCGACCACCTTCTGGTGGCGGCGCTGCACCGAGCAGTCTCGCTCGAACAGGTGGACGACGTTGCCGGCGGCGTCCGCGAGGATCTGCACCTCGATGTGCCGCGGCGACACGACCGCCTTCTCCAGGAACACGGTCGCGTCACCGAAGGCGCTCTCGGCCTCGCGCATCGCGGCCTCGATCGACTCGCGCAGGTCCTCGGGCTGCTCGACCCGGCGCATCCCGCGACCACCGCCGCCGGCGACGGCCTTGACGAAGATGGGGAAGCCGACGCCGGGCGCGGCGGCGACCAGGGCGTCGACGTCCGTGCTGGGCTCGGCGCTGCCGAGCACCGGCAGGCCGGCCTCACGGGCCGCGGTGATCGCCCGGGCCTTGTTGCCGGTGAGGTGCAGCACCGACGCCGGGGGGCCGACGAACGTCAGGCCCGCGTCGGCGCAGGCCTGCGCCAGGTCGGGGTTCTCGGACAGGAACCCGTAGCCGGGGTAGACGGCGTCGGCGTCGGACTCGCGGGCGACGCGGACGATCTCAGCCGGGTCGAGGTAGGCCCGCACGGGGTGGCCCGGCTCGCCGATCTGGTAGGCCTCGTCGGCCTTGCTGCGGTGCTCGCTGCGGCGGTCCTCGGCCGGGAACACGGCGACGGTGGCCGCGCCCAGCTCGGTGGCGGCGCGGAAGGCGCGGACGGCGATCTCGCCGCGGTTGGCGACCAGGACCTTGCGGAACATCGGCACCTCCGGTGAGTCGGCCGGACGACGCACCAGCGTCGCCGGTCAGGCTGCGTCGAGGGTAGCGAGCGGTCCACGGACCGGGACGGGGCTCTCGCGATGCGGACGGGGCGGCCAGGGTGTCGCAGTGGCAGGATCGGGCCATGCCCTCCATCGCCACCAACACCGACGTCGACCTCGCCGCGCTGCTGGACTTCGTGCGCCCCCGGCACCACCTGCTGCTGATCACCCACCGCGCCGACGGCTCGCCGCAGGCGTCGCCGGTCAGCGGCGGTGTGGACCAGCAGGGTCGGCTGGTGATCTCGACGTACCCTGAGCGGGCCAAGACGACCAACGCCCGCCGCGACGCGCGGGTCAGCGTCGTCGTCCTGTCCGACGACTGGGACGGCCCGTGGGTGCAGGTCGACGGCACCTGCGAGGTGCTCGACCTGCCCGAGGCCCTCGAGCCGCTGGTCGACTACTACCGCGCGATCTCGGGGGAGCACCCGGACTGGGACGAGTACCGCGCGGCCATGACCCGGCAGGGCAAGTCCCTGCTGCGGGTCACCCCGACGCGGTGGGGGCCGGTCGCCACCGGCGGCTTCCCGGCGCGACTGGTCTAAGGGGAAGCATCCCGGTGCCGCGCTGGTTGGCGATCGAATGAGAGCCATCACCTTCGCGTCCTACGGCGGCCCCGACGTCCTCGAGCTGACCGAGCAGCCCGACCCGGTCGTGGGTCCCGACTCCGTCCTGGTGCGCGTGCGCGCCGCCAGCGTCAACCCGGTCGACTACAAGATCCGCGAGGGCTACCTGCAGGGCGCCTTCGTCTCGCACCTGCCGATCATCGCCGGGTGGGACGTCGCCGGCGTCGTCGAGGCGGTCGGCCCCGCCGTCCGCGACCACGCCGTCGGTGACGAGGTGATCGGCTACGTCCGCAAGGACTCGATCGAGCACGGGACGTACGCCGAGCTCGTCGCGGCCCACCCTCGGCACCTGGCCCGCAAGCCGGCGTCCGTCTCGTTCGAGCAGGCGGCGGCGCTGCCGCTGGCCGGGCTGACCGCCCTGCAGTCGATCGACCTGGCCGGTGTGGGCGCCCGTGACGTCGTCCTGGTGCACGCCGCCGCCGGTGGCGTCGGCTCGTTCGCCGTCCAGCTGGCCGCGGCCCGCGGGGCCCGGGTCATCGGCACCGCGAGCGAGGGCAACCACGAGCACGTCCGCGATCTCGGCGCCGAGCCGGTCGCGTACGGCGAGGGCCTGGTCGAGCGGGTGCGCGCGTTGGTACCCGACGGCGTGGACGTCGTGCTGGACTACGTGGGCGGCGAGGCGTTGGCCCTCAGCCCGCAGCTGAGCCGCAGCACCGACCGGATCGTCTCCGTCGTCGACGCGGCCACGGTGCTCGGCTTCGGCGGGATCTACGCCTTCGTCCGCCCGGACGCGTCCGGGCTGGCGTCGCTCGCCGACCTCGTCGACGCGGGCGCCCTGCGGATCGAGCTCGCCGCGACGTTCCCGCTCGCCGAGGCCGCTGCCGCCCAGCAGCTGGTCGAGCAGGGCCACGTGCGCGGCAAGGTCGCGATCAGCATCCCCTGAGGCCCGCAGCCCGACGTACGGCTCGGGTCGCCGTAGTGATCGCACCCACCCCGGGTCGATGCGTCCCACCCTGAGGTCGTCGCGGGGGCACCCCACTCCGTTCCCACCGGAGTGGGGTCCCCCCGCGACGTTCACGGTTGGAGTGGGGTGCCCCCGCGATCACGGGGTTGGGCCGGTCGGGGGCGGCGGACGGCGGTGGACGCTGGACGGCGGGGGGCTGGCCGGGTGCGGCGGGTCAGGAGCCGAGGGGGTTGGGGTCGCGCCAGCTGCGCTCGAAGGGCAGCCGCCAGGCGCCGGGGGCGACCAGCTGGTGGATCGCGTTGGGGCCCCACGAGCCTGGCGGGTAGGGCCGCACCGGCGGGGGGTTGTCGAGCAGGGGGGTCGAGACCTCCCACAGCCGCTCGATGCCCTCGGCGCTGGTGAACAGCGTGTGGTCGCCGCGGATCGCGTCGTGGATCAGCCGTTCGTAGGCCTCGAGCACCGACCCGGCCCAGCTGGTCTCCTTGGTCGCGAACTGCATGCTCAGCTTGTCGAGCTTCATGCCGGGCCCGGGGCGCTTGCCGTAGAACGACAGCGACATCTTCGAGGAGTCGGCGAGGTCGAACGTCAGGTGGTCGGGGCCGTGGGCACCCAGGCCGGAGTTGGCTGGGAACATGCTGCGCGGCGGCTCCTTGAAGGCGATCGAGATGATCCGCGCGCCCTCGGCGAGGCGCTTGCCGGTGCGCAGGTAGAAGGGGACGCCGGCCCAGCGCCAGTTGTCGATGTAGCAGCGCAGCGCGACGAACGTCTCGGTGTCGGACTCGGGCGCGACGCCGTCCTCGTCGCGGTAGCCGTTGTACTGACCGCGGACGACGCCGGCCGGGTCGAGCGGCATCATCGACCGGAAGACCTTGTTCTTCTCCTCGCTGATCACCCGGGGTTCGAGGGCGGTGGGCGGCTCCATCGCCATGAACGCCAGCACCTGGAACAGGTGCGTCACCACCATGTCGCGGTAGGCGCCGGTCTGTTCGTAGAAGCCGGCCCGCTTGCCCAGGCCCAGGGTCTCGGGCACGTCGATCTGCACGTGGTCGATGAAGTTGCGGTTCCAGATCGGCTCGAACAGGCCGTTCGCGAAGCGGAACGCGAGGATGTTCTGGGCCGGCTCCTTGCCGAGAAAGTGGTCGATGCGGAAGATCTGCTCCTCGGCGAATACCTCGTGCAGCTGCGCGTTCAGCGAGACCGCGCTGGCCTTGTCGGTGCCGAAGGGTTTCTCCATCACGATGCGCGCGCGCTCGACCAAGCCGGCCTCGCCCAACATCCTGACCGCCGACAGCGCGGCGCTCGGCGGCACGCTCAGGTAATGGAGGCGGCGCGTTTCACCGCCGAGCGACGCCTCGGCCGCGTCGACCGCGGCGCGCAACGCCGCCGGGCCGGCCGAAAGCGGCACGTAATCGAGGCTGGCCGAGAAGATTGCCCAGTCGCGGTCGGTGATCTTGCGGCTCGAGAACTCGTCCAGCGCGCTGCGCGCCGCGGCGCGGAAGGCGTCGACGCTGAGCTCGTCGAGCGAGACGCCGATGATCCGGCAGCCCGGGATGAAGCCGACGCTGGCGAGGTGGAACAGCCCCGGCAGCAGCTTGCGCCGCGCCAAGTCGCCGGTCGCACCGAACAGCACCACGACCTGCGCGAACCGCGGGCCCACGCCGGGAGGGATCTTGGCCACCGTGCACGTCCTGTTCTGTGACCGGGCGCCGCGTGAATGCGGTGCGCACGGTTCGCCGGATTCTCGCGCAAGTCGCGGGCCAGCGGCCCCGCCGCGGCGCTGTGCCGTGGATCAGGGCTTCACGGTGTGCCAGATCCCGAGCACGCCGTCGCCGGTCTTGTCGCCGGGCTTCGCGTCTTTGGCCCAGAAGTACAGCGGCTTGCCCTTCAGCGCCCACTGTTTCTTGCCGTCGTCGCGCGTGACGATCGCGTAGTCGCCGTCGGCCTTGTCGGCCTCGGTCGCCATCAGCGGCGGCCAGTTGGTGGCGCATGGGCCGTTGCAGACCGACTTGCCGCTGCCGGCCGCGTCCTTGTCGAAGGTGTACAGCGTCATGCCGTTGGCGCCGACGAGGACGCCGTCGGCGACCTTGGCGGGCGCGGCGCTCATCGAGGCGCAGCCACCGAGCAGCGCGGCGGAGAGGGTGAGCAGGCAGACGGAGCGGGTCGCGAGGTTCATGGGGAGTGGGTCCGGGTCGCGGACGAGCTTGTCCGCACCCGGTAGACGTTCGCGGGCGCCGCGGTATTCCGTGCCGCTTGTCGATTTCGCACCGGCCCGCTCGTCATCGGGGTGAGGCCTTGCAAATCGGCAACGCCTCGATCAATCTTTCGCTTTGAACCCAGGAGCCACCCCATGAGCCCATCCCAAGTCAAACCGATCCCCGACGGCATGCACACGATCACGCCGCATCTCGTTTGTGCCGGCGCCGCCGACGCGATCGGGTTCTACGTGAAGGCGTTCGGCGCCGTCGAGCTCATGCGTTTGCCCGGGCCCGATGGCAAGCTGATGCACGCGCAGCTGAGGATCGGCGACTCGACGCTGATGCTGGTCGACGAGATGCCGCAGTGGGGCGCGCTCGGCCCGAAGGCGCTGAAGGGCTCGCCGGTCACGATCCATCTGTACGTGAAGGATGTCGACGCGGCGCACGCGCAGGCCGTTGCGGCCGGCGCCACTGCGAAGATGCCGCCGGCGGACATGCCCTGGGGCGACCGCTACGGCATGGTCGAAGACCCGTTCGGCCACATCTGGTCGATCGCGACGCACACCCGCGACGTGACCGAGGCGCAGATCCTCGAAGGCATGGCGAAGATGGGCGGCGATTGCCCGGAGGCTTGAACGACCCTAACGCAGCGCTTCGGGCAACTCGATCTTGACCTGCAGCACCTCGAGGTTGTCCTGGCGCTCCAGCACCACCTTGATGTCTTCGG
>JBKJTJ010000305.1:0-6243 GCA_046590855.1 Actinomycetota bacterium | reverse complement strand
TGTAGCCGCAGCCCACCGCGAGGTCGACGCCGTGGTCGTCGAGGCCCACCTCGACGACGCCCGCGGAGTGGCACAGGTCCCACAGGGCCAGCGCCCCGGCGTCCTGGATGAGCCTGGTCAGGCCCGGCAGGTCCCACAGCCGGCCGGTGCGGTAGTCGACGTGGGAGTACGACACGAGCGCCACCTCGCTGCCGCGGTCGGCCAGGAACGCGGCCAGCTCGGGCGGGCGCACCTGCGCGACCTCGAGGTCGGCCAGGCGCGCGGCGCTCTCCAGGACGTAGCCGTCGGTCGGGAAGACGTCCGGGTCGTTGACGACGACCCGCCGGCCCGGGCGCATCCGGGCTGCGGCGACGTACAGCTTGAACAGGTTGACCGACGTCGAGTCCCCGACGAGCACCTGGCCGGCGGCGGCACCGATCAGCGTCCCGACGCGGTCACCGACCCGCTGCGGCGCTCCCCACCAGCCGTTCGAGTTCCAGGACGCGATCAGGTCGGTGCCCCACTGCCGGCGCACGACGTCGGCCACCGCCTCGGCCACCCCGCGGGGCAGCGCGCCGAGGGAGTTGCCGTCCAGGTACAGCAGCCCGTCCGGCAGGTCGAACCGCTCGCGGGCGTGCGCCACCGGGTTGGCGGCGTCCAGCTGGGCGGCGCGGGCGCGCAGGTCGCTCATGCCCTGACGCTAGCGGGCGCCGCAGCGGCGGGCAGAACCCGAGTCGATGCGGCAGACCGAGCACGGCGGTCGTCGGCCCGGCGCGGTTCTGCCCGTCGGTACGGGCCTTCGGCGCCGGTCGGCGTCTAGGGTCGGGCCGTGCCGGGGATCGTGTCGCTGCTGCCGTCCGCCACCGAGTGGGTCTACGCGCTGGGACTCGCCGACCGCCTGGCGGCCGTCACCTTCGAGTGCGACGAGCCGGGGACGGCGCGCCTCGACCACGAGGTCGTCGTCACCGGGCTCGCGACCCAGGGGCTGACCCCCGGCGAGATCGACGCCCTGGTGCGCACGACCGCGGCGTCCGGCGGCCCGATGTACCGGCTCGACCAGGAGGCCCTGGCCCGCATCGCGCCCGACGTCGTCCTCACCCAGGACCTCTGCGGCGTCTGCGCCCTGCCTGCGGACGACGTCACCGGGGCGCTCGCGGCCGTCGGCTGCCCCTCGACCGTGGTCACGCTCGACCCGACGACGCTGGCCGAGGTGCTCGACGGCGCGGTTGCCGTCGCCGACGCAGCCGCCCGCCCGCGCGCCGGGGTCCTGCTGCGCGAGCGTCTGCAGACCCGGTTGGACGACGTCGCCGCGCGGGTCGAGGGCGCCAACCGCCCGCGGGTGCTGGTGCTGGAGTGGACCGACCCCCCGTACGTCGCCGGCCACTGGGTGCCCGACCTGCTCACCGCGGCCGGCGCCGTGCCGGTGCTGGCCCGGCCGGGTGGCCGCTCGGTCACCACCACCTGGGACGACGTCGCGGCCGCCGAGGTCGACGCGGTGCTGGTCGCGCCCTGCGGCTACGGGCTGGACGACGCGGTGGCCCAGGCTCGCGACGTCCTTCCGCGGCTGCCGATGCTCGCGGCCGTCTGGGCGATCGACGCCGGGGGCCTGGTGACGCGGCCCGGCCCGCGGGTCGTGGACGCCGTCGAGGCGCTGGCGGACGCGCTCCACGATGGCCGGGCGACCGAGGGACGCACCCGTCGCGTGCGGTGACCCTCAGGGGCGCGAGATCGCGTAGAGCACGTGCCGCTGGCCGACCCAGCCCGCGACCCTCGGGTGGTCGAAGTCCCGCTCGGGCTGGTGCCGCATCCCGATCTTCTCCATCACCCGACGCGAGGGCGCGTTGCGCTCGGTGGTGAACGAGACGACCTCGTCGAGCGACAGGTGCTGCCAGGCGTAGTCCAGCGCCGCCCGGGCCGCCTCGGGGGCGTACCCGTTGCCCCACGACGAGGCAGCCAGCCGCCACCCGACCTCGACGGCGGGGTGGCAGGGCAGGTCGTCGTACGCCGGTTGCAGCCCGACGAAGCCGATGAACGAGCCGGCCGCCTCGAGCGCCCACAGCCCCCAGCCGCGCTCGTCGATCAGCCGCGACTGCCGGTCGAGGAACGCGTCGCTGGCAGTGCGGTCCAGCGGCGCGGGGAAGTAGCGCATGACCACGGGGTCGGCGTTCAGCGCCGCGAACGGCTCGCGGTCCTCGTCCCGCCACTGCCGCAGGACCAGCCGGGCGGTGCGCAGGTCGTCGGTCATCCCGGCACGCTAACCGTAGGATCGCTGCCTGTGACACCCCCAGCTGAGCCCGTCATCGGCGTCCTCGCGCTGCAGGGCGACGTGCGCGAGCACCTGATCACCCTGGCCGGCTGCGGCGTCGTCGCCCGCCCCGTACGGCGTCCGGCCGAGCTCGAGGGACTGGCCGGCATCGTGCTGCCCGGCGGGGAGTCCACCACCATCGACAAGCTGTCGCGGATCTTCGAGGTGCGCGACCCGCTGGTCGCCGCCCTGCGCGCCGGGCTGCCCGCGTTCGGCTCGTGCGCCGGCATGATCCTGCTCGCCGACCGGGTGCTGGACGGCCGGCCCGACCAGCAGACCTTCGGTGGGCTCGACGTCACGGTGCGGCGCAACGCGTTCGGGCGGCAGGTCGACTCGTTCGAG
This sequence comes from Actinomycetota bacterium, assembly GCA_046590855.1. GTDB lineage: Bacteria > Actinomycetota > Actinomycetes > Actinomycetales > Angustibacteraceae > JACMOY01. Next base: position 3,617 of record JBKJTJ010000305.1, on the reverse strand, counting down.
ACCGACGTCGAGATGACGGGCCTGGACGGCGGACCCGTGCACGCCGTGTTCATCCGGGCGCCGTGGGTGGAGGACGTCGGCCCGGGCGTCGAGGTGCTGGCCCGGGTCGCTGAGGGCGACCAACACGGTGCCGACGGTAGGATCGTCGCCGTTCGTCAAGGTGCGCTGCTCGCCACGTCGTTCCACCCCGAGGTGACCGGCGACCCGCGGGTGCACGAGTTGTTCGTCGCGATGGTGAGGGAGCGATCATGAGCGGCCACTCCAAGTGGGCGACCACGAAGCACCAGAAGGCTGCCAAGGACGCCAAGCGCAGCAAGGTCTTCGCCAAGCTGATCAAGAACATCGAGGTCGCGGCGCGCATGGGCGGCGGCGACGTCATCGGCAACCCGACGCTGTTCGACGCGGTGCAGAAGGCCAAGAAGACGTCGGTGCCCAACGACAACATCGACCGCGCCGTCAAGCGAGGGTCGGGAGCCGAGGCCGGGGGGGCGGACTGGCAGACGATCATGTACGAGGGCTACGGCCCCGGCGGCGTCGCCTTCCTCGTCGAGTGCCTGACCGACAACAAGAACCGTGCCGCGATGGAGGTGCGCACCGCCCTCTCGCGCAGCGGTGGCAGCCTCGCCGACCCCGGCAGCGTCGCGTACATGTTCTCGCGCAAGGGGATCGTGATCGTCAACAAGGCCCAGGACAAGACGACGGTGACCGAGGACGACGTGCTCGCGGCCGTGCTCGAGGCCGGCGCCGAGGACGTGAACGACCAGGGCGAGAGCCTCGAGGTCGTCAGCGAGGCCGGCGACCTGGTCGCCGTCCGCACCGCCCTGCAGGCGGCCGGCATCGACTACGAGTCGGCCGACGTCTCGTTCGTGCCCAGCACCCAGATCGAGCTGGACGCCGAGGCCGCCGGCAAGGTCTTCCGCCTCATCGATGCGCTCGAGGACAGCGACGACGTCCAGAACGTCTACGCCAACTACGACGTCAGCGACGAGGTCATGGAGCTCGTCGAGGTCTGATCACCGGCGTGGCCGACCCGGCGTGGCTCACCCGCGGGCGTCGGCACGCTGTGTAGCGTCGGGACCGAACACCTGTTCGGATCATCGCGACGAAGGGACCCGGCGTGCGCGTGCTCGGCGTCGACCCCGGCCTGACCCGATGCGGCGTGGGCGTCGTCGACGGCGCACCCGGTCGGCCCCTGCAGCTGGTGGACGTCGGGGTGGTGCGCACCGGCGCGGACGTGCCCCTGGCCCACCGGCTGCTCGCCATCGAGCGCGAGCTCGAGCGCTGGGTCGCCCGCGTGCAGCCGGACGTCGTCGCGGTCGAGCGGGTGTTCAGCCAGGCCAACGTGCGCACCGTGATGGGCACCGCGCAGGCTTCCGCCGTCGCGATGCTGGTGGCTGCACGGTGCTCGATCCCGGTTGCGCTGCACACGCCCAGCGAGGTGAAGGCCGCCGTCAGCGGCAACGGCCGGGCCGACAAGGCCCAGGTCGCGGCCATGGTGGTCCAGCTGCTGCGCCTGGACTCGGCCCCGACCCCGGCCGACGCCAGTGACGCGCTGGCGCTCGCGATCTGCCACGTGTGGCGCGGCGCGGCCTCGGCCCGGCTGGACGAGGCCGTCGCCCGGGCCCGGCACGCGCAGGCGACCGCGGCCCGGCTGGCCCGAGCACGCGCCGAGGCGCTCGCGAAGGTGGCCCGGTGATCGCGTCGGTGAGCGGTCCGGTGCGGGTGCTGCGCCTGGACGCGGCGGTCGTCGAGGTGGGCGGCGTCGGGATGCTGGTGCACGCCAGCCCGCGCACCCTGGCCGGGCTGCGCGTCGGCCAGGTGGCCCAGCTGGCGACCACCCTGGTGGTGCGCGAGGACTCGCTGACGCTGTTCGGGTTCGTCGACGACGACGAGCGCGCCACCTTCGAGACGCTGCAGACGGTGTCCGGGATCGGGCCGCGCCTCGCCCTCGCCATGCTCGCCGTCCACGAGCCCGAGTCGCTGCGCCGCGCGATCGCCACCGACGACCTCACCGCGCTGCGCAAGGTGCCCGGTGTCGGGCTCAAGGGAGCCCAGCGGATGGTGCTCGAGCTCAAGGGCAAGCTCGGCGCGCCCGCCGCGTTCCCCGGCGCGGCGCCCACCGCGCCGGACGACGAGGGCTGGCGCGGCCAGGTGCGCGACGCGCTCGTGGGGCTGGGCTGGGCGGCCAAGGCCGCCGACGACGCCGTCGAGAAGGTGGCGCCGGCGGACGGCGAGCCGGTCGACGTCGCCGCCGTCCTGCGGGCTGCGCTGCAGCGGCTGGGCCGCGCATGAGCCACCCTGGTGCCGTGGACACCGAGCGCGACGGGCTGGCGGGCGAGCGAGCGGACGACGGGTCGCACGACCTGACCGCCCGGGTCGTGGCGCCCGGCGCCGACCTGGACGAGCGGGCCGTCGAGGGCGCCCTGCGCCCGACCCGGCTCGCCGACCTGATCGGCCAGCAGCGGGTCCGCGACCAGCTCGACCTGGTGCTGCAGGCTGCGATGCGACGCGACGTCCCGCCCGACCACATCCTGCTGTCCGGGCCCCCCGGGCTGGGCAAGACGACCCTCGCCCTGATCGTCGGTGCCGAGCTCGGCGCGCCGGTGCGGATCACCAGCGGCCCGGCGATCCAGCACGCGGGCGACCTGGCCGCGGTCCTGTCCTCGCTGACCGAGGGCGAGGTGCTGTTCCTCGACGAGATCCACCGCATGTCACGCCCGGCCGAGGAGATGCTGTACCTGGCGATGGAGGACTTCCGGGTCGACATCATCGTCGGCAAGGGCCCCGGCGCCACGGCGATCCCGCTCGAGCTGCCGCGCTTCACCCTGGTCGGCGCCACCACCCGCTCGGGGCTGCTGCCCGCACCGCTGCGCGACCGGTTCGGCTTCACCGGTCACCTCGACTTCTACAGCACCGCCGAGCTCGACCGGCTGCTGCACCGCTCGGCCGGCCTGCTCGGCATCGACCTGGACGCGGCGGCCGCCGCCGAGATCGCCGGTCGCTCGCGCGGCACGCCCCGGGTCGCGAACCGCCTGCTGCGCCGGGTGCGCGACTGGGCGCAGGTGCACGGCGGCGGGGCGATCGACCGGCACGCCGCGCGCGAGGCGCTGCGGCTGTACGACGTCGACGAGCGCGGGCTGGACCGCCTCGACCGCGCGGTGCTCGAGACGCTGTGCCGCAGGTTCGGCGGCGGCCCGGTCGGCCTGGCCACCCTGGCCGTGTCGGTGGGCGAGGAGACCGAGACCGTCGAGACCGTGGTCGAGCCGTTCCTGGTGCGCGAGGGGCTGCTGGTGCGCACGCCCCGCGGAAGGGGAGCGACGCTGGCCGCCTGGGCCCACCTGGGCCTCGCGCCCCCCCGGCAGCAGCCGGCCGGCGTCGACCAGCTCGACCTGCTGACCGTGTCGGACGACGGCCCCGGCCGCTTCGGCTGACCCGGCGGGGGCCTGCCCAGGCTGACGGAACGCCGGTCACCGGCGAGGCGTTGTCGGGGGGACCCGCCGCGCTCGCCTAGACTCGCCAGTCGGCTCGCCCCGACCGGGCGCACCGCGATCCGAACCGGCACGTGCCGCACGAAGGGAACGTCCGCGTGGAACCCGCCAACCTGATCCTGTTCGCCG
>JBKJTJ010000244.1:0-3103 GCA_046590855.1 Actinomycetota bacterium | reverse complement strand
AGCGCGTGCTGCAGGTTCGCCAGCAGCGGGGCGACCGAGGGCTCGCCCAGGCCGCGCACCCAGCCGGCCAGATCGTTGATCTGCATCGCGCAGGCGTCGGCGATGCTGACCTTCTTGATCCTGGAGCCGCGGGCGGCCTCGCTCAGTCGGGTGCCCTTGCACTCCGGACAGATGGAGAAGGTCACCACGCGCTCCACGAACGCGCGGATGTGCGGCTGCATCGCGTCGACGTCTTTGGAGAGCATCGACTTCGTCAGCTTGGGGATCAGCCCCTCGTAGGTCAGGTTGATGCCCTCGACCTTGATCTTGGTCGGCGCCTTGTGCAGCAGGTCGTGCAGCTCGCGCTCGGTGAACTCGCGGACGGGCTTGTCGGGGTCGAAGAAGCCGCAACCGCTGAAGATGCGGCCGAACCAGCCGTCCATGCTGTAACCCGGGATGGTGAGGGCACCCTCGTTGAGCGACCTGCTGTCGTCGTAGAGCGCGGTCAGGTCGATGTCGGTGACCGAGCCCCGACCCTCGCAGCGCGGGCACATCCCGCCGGTGATGCTGAAGCTGCGCCGCTCCTTGACGGTCTGCCCGCCGCGCTCCATCGTGACCGCACCCGCCCCGCTGATCGAGGCGACGTTGAACGAGTAGGCCTGCGGCGAGCCGATCTGCGGTTGAGCGATCCGGCTGAACAGGATGCGCAGCAGCGCGCCCGCGTCGGTGGCGGTGCCGACGGCCGAGCGGATGTTGGCGCCCATCCGCTCCTGGTCGATGATGATCGCGGTGGTCAGCCCGTCCAGGACGTCGACGTCCGGCCGGGCCAGCGTCGGCATGAACCCCTGGACGAACGCGCTGTAGGTCTCGTTGATCATCCGCTGCGACTCAGCGGCGATCGTGGCGAACACCAGCGAGCTCTTGCCCGAGCCGGAGACCCCGGTGAACACCGTCAGCCGTCGCTTGGGGAGCTCGACGCTGATGTCCTTGAGGTTGTTGACCCGCGCGCCGTGCACGCGGATCCGGTCGTGGCTGTCAGCCGCGTGCGAGGACGCCGGCCGGGCGTCCGTGCTCTCGCCCGTGGTCATCGGTGCTCCCTCTGCGCGGCGGCCCGTCCTGGTGGCGCGACCACCCTAGGCGCGCCACCGCCGCTGGAGGGAGCTAGTCGTGCTCCTGCCCGTCGGCCTCGACGGTGACCACCGAGCGCATCCACGGGTGGATCAGGCACTCGAACCGGTGGGTGCCCGGGTCGAGAACGTGCACGTGCAGGTTGTGACCGGCGTCGATCCCGCTGGTGACGAACGCGGCGGGCACCGTCCTGCCGCCGACCGTGACCGTCGGCGTGCACTCGGCAACGGGGGTCAGGCCGAGGATCGTGTTCAACCCGTCGATGCAGCCGCCACCGAACGTCGCCACCTCGGTGAAGGTGTGGAACTCACCGCCGGTGTTGACGGCGACGACCCGCTCGTCGTCGTCCAGCCGCACCCGGGCCGGCCGGAACGCCCAACCCGCAGCCGTTCCGGTCGCCTTGAGCTGCCCGATGAAGCTGGTCAAGGTGGTCTCGCCGTCACCCACGCAGGTGCCGGCTCCGAAGGCGGTGTTGAAGCTGGCCGGGTCGCAGTCGTCGGTGACCCGTACCCGTCGTACGTCGCCACCCCGGCCCTCGTCGCCCCCGCCCCCGTGGGCGCCGGCCACCCCTGAGACGACCACATTGGACGCGAGCACCACCGCCGTGCCCGACATGCACAGTCCGATTCGCAGCTTGCCCACAACGCACCTCCGTCGACGGGGGTCACCGGCGGTGACCCACCTGGCAAGGTAGACCCGGGTGCACACCGCCACAAGAGTTGTGGTATACGCACGTTGGGTCACCGGTGATGACCCTCCGCCGCCGTCGAGCAGCGGCAGCGTCTGCCGCCGGGTCAGCGCAGGGCGGCCAGCCAGCTGGCGGCCTCTCGGGCGTCGCGGCGCCGCTGCTCGTACCGCGCACCCAGGCTGAGCAGCACCGCCCCGGCGAGGGCGAGGCTGACCCACCGGGGTGCGGCCGCGGCGTACGGGCCGAGCTGCGACACGGCCACCACGGTCGCCGCCAGGGCCCCGGTGACGACGGGCGCCTGCCAACGCAGCCCCGTCCCGGCGAGCGTGGTCAGCACCGCGGCCAGCAGGACGAGCAGCGGTCGGGTGAGGCCGTCGTCCGCCACCGAGGCGAGGGCTGACGGCAGCAGCCCGGCCGACACCCCGGGGCCGACGGTGGTCCACGACGGGGCGAGGGGGTGGCGGCGCAGGCGGATGACACCGACACCGAGCGCGAGGGCCGACAGCGGCAGCGTGTAGGCCTCGACGACGTCGACGGAGGCGTCGGCGCTCAGCGTCCAGGTCGCGGCCGAGCAGAGCAGGACGCCGGCCACCGAGACCCAGCCGCGGGCGCGCAGCGTGGCGTAGCCGAGTGCGAGCAGGCCGCAGGCGCCCAGCACGACCGCTACCTGCGGCGCGACGTCGGGACGGTCACCGTCGGCGGTCAGGGCGGCGAGCGCGCCGACCACGGCGGCAGCGGCGAGCGCCGGCTCCTCGGGCATCCCCAGACGGACTCCCGCGGTGATGGTCAGGGCGGTGACGACCACCAGGAGGGCGGCGACGCGGGCGACCGCAGGCAGGTCGGCGACGCCGCAGAACATGGCCGCCACCAGCGTCGTGCCGGCCACGCCCGCAGCGATCGCCCGCCTCGCGCCGGTCCGGTCGAGCGCGACCAGGCCCGTCGCCAGGGCGAGCGCACCCAGCCACAGCGCTCGCTCGCCCGGCCCCCGGGTGAACGGCTCGAGCTCGGCGGCCAGACCCGACACCCAGGCGAGCGCCGCAGTGCCGCCGAGCAGCAGGTGTGAGCGGTGCCCGCGGACGGCGACCGCCGCGAGCCCGAGCGACGCGGCGACCGACACCGAGACGAGCGCGGTCGGGCCGCCGTGGTGCGCCACCGCGGCCACCGTCGTCACGACCACCGCTGCGAGCCCGACGCGGGTCACCCGGCGCACGGTGTGCGGCAAGCGCCTCGCGCGCGCCAGGAGCAGCAGCCCGGCGGCGACACCGGCCACGGGCAGCAGCGCAAGCGCACCGCCGTCCGCGAGCGGCC
>JBKJTJ010000191.1:0-4380 GCA_046590855.1 Actinomycetota bacterium | reverse complement strand
GGGTTGACGCCGAGGTTGGCCGAGATGCTCGACCCGTCGACGACGTGGATGCCGGGGTACCCGTGCAGCCGGTGGTACTCGTCGACGACGCCGGTGGCCGGCGTGGCGCCGATCGGGCAGCCGCCGATGAAGTGCGCGGTGAGCGGCACGTCGACGACGTCGCCGACGGTGCCGCCGGCGTCGGTGGGCACGCCGGTCGCCACGGCGAGGTGGTGGGCGATCCGCCGGATCGCGTCGTGCCCCGCGGGGATCCAGCTCGGGTTGGGGACGCCGTGGCCCTGGCGCGAGGTGAGCCCGACCTCGTCCAGACCAAGGCGCCGCAGCAGCGGGTGCCGCTTGGGAGAGACGGTGATCGAGTTGTCGAGCGACTGCATGACCAGCCCGATGACGGTGCGTCCGCTCCAGCTGCGCACCGACAGGGTGCGCGCGAGGTCACTCGGGTGACGCAGGGCCTGGGCCACGAACCGCAGCGGGCGCGGCACCCGGCCCCCGCCGTCCACCAGGATCGTCGCCAGCAGGCCCATCGCGTTCGATCCCGGCCCGTAGCGGCAGTTCTCGACGTGGGTGGCGTCATCCGGGTGGAACGACGACGTGATCGCCACCCCGCGGGTGAGGTCCTGGGCGGGCAGTCGGCGGGTGCTCGCGCCCACCAGCGCCTCGGAGTTGGTGCGGGTCAGCTCGCCCAAACGGGGTGAGACGTCGGGCAGGCCGCCCAGCGCGCGCATCCGGTGCAGCAGTCGCTGGCTGCCCCACGCACCACCGGCGACGACGACCTGGCCGGCGGTCGTCGTCCGGCGGTCCTTGCGCAGCCAGGCGCCGGTGCGCTCGGTGGTGACGGCGTAGCCGACCGCGGGACGTGCCGGGTCGATCGGCCGGACGTCGACGACGGTGCGCAGCGGCTCGACCCGCGCCCCGATCCGCTCGGCCAGGGCGAGGTAGTTCTTGACCAGCGTGTTCTTGGCGCCGACCCGGCAGCCCACCATGCAGCTGCCGCACTCGGTGCAGCCGGTGCGGGCCGGTCCGGCCCCGCCGAAGTACGGGTCGGGCACGGTGACCCCGGGTTCGCGCGCCGGGGTGCCGTCGTCCCGCAGGCGGCCGAAGAACACCCCGACCGGGGTCTGGCGGAACGTGTGGCCCACGCCCATCTCGTCGGCGACCGCCTTCATGACCGCCTCGACCGTTCCGCTGCAGGGGTTCTCGACGACGCCGAGCATCCGCGAGGCCTGGTCGTAGTGCGGGATCAGCTCGTCGGCCCAGTCCGCCAGGCCGGCCCACTGCGGGTCGTCGAAGAACGCCTTCGGTGGCACGTACAGGGTGTTGGCGTAGTTCAGCGAACCACCGCCCACCCCGGCGCCGGCCAGCAGGACGACGTCCGGCAGCCGGTGCACGCGCTGGACGCCGAAGCAGCCCAGGCGCGGCGCCCACAGGTAGCGGCGCAGGTCCCACGACGTCCGGGCGTGCTCGTCGTCGGCGAACCGGCGTCCGGACTCGACGACGGTGACGTCGTACCCCTTCTCGCGCAACCGGAGCGCCGCGACGGATCCACCGAACCCGGAGCCCACCACGAGGACGTCAGTGTCAAACGGGGTGTCCAAGCTCACCGCACACCCGCGCGCTTCATGACCTTCAGCCCCACGGTCAGCGCGCGGGCCCACTGCTCGGCGTCCAGGCCGAAGGGCGCGCCGAACCCGATGCCGCGCTGGACCGTGATGTTCTGCGCCTCGGTGAACCGGGTGATCCCCTCGGCCCCGTGCCGGCGTCCTACCCCGCTCGAGCGCATGCCGCCCATCGGCGCCCCGACGCTCGCCCAGGCCGCGGCGTACGCCTCGTTGACGTTGACCGTGCCGGCCGTGATCCGCGCGCCGACGCGGCGGCCGCGGGCGACGTCGCGGGTCCAGATGCTCGCGCTCAGGCCGTAGTCGCCCTCGTTCGCGCGGGCGACGGCCTCGTCGTCGCCGCTGACGCGGTAGACCGACACGACCGGCCCGAACGTCTCGTCGGCGTAGCAGGTCATGTCGGCCGTCACCCCGTCCAGCACCGTGGGCTCGTAGAACAGCGGGCCGACATCGGGGCGGGCCCGGCCCCCGGCGAGGACCTTCGCGCCGCGCGAGCGGGCGTCCTCGACGTGGGCGGTGACGACGTCCAGCTGGCGCTTGGACACCAGCGACCCGCAGTCGACCGAGTAGTCGAGGGTCGTGCCGAGACGCATGGAACGCACCCGCGCGAGGAAGCGCTCGAGGAACGCGTCCGCGACGTCGTCGTGCAGCAGCATCCGCTCGGACGAGATGCACAGCTGGCCGGCGCTGGCGAAGCAGGCGCGCACCGCCCCCTCGGCGGCCCGGTCGAGGTCGGCGTCGGCGGCGACGTACAGCGCGTTCTTGCCGCCGAGCTCCAGGCTCGCGCCGACCAGCCGGCGTCCGGCCTGCGCGGCGACGGTGCGCCCGGTGGCGGTCGAGCCGGTGAAGCAGACGTAGTCGACCGCGTCGACGAGCGCGGCGCCCACGACTTCACCCTCGCCGAGCACCACCTGCACCAGCCCCTCGGGCACGCCGGCCTCGGTGAGCAGCTCGAGGGCGCGCAGCGCTGTGAGCGCGGTCTGGGTGTCGGGCTTGAGCACCACGGCGTTGCCGGCGATCAGGGCGGCGACGGCGTCGGTGACCGCGAGCGTCAGCGGGTAGTTCCACGGCGCGATGATGCCGACGACGCCCTTGGGGTGGCGCAGCTCGTGGGTGCTCGACAGCACCGGGAACGCTCCCTGCCGGCGGCGCGGCCGCAGGTACTGCGAGGCGCGGCGCGCGTAGTGCCGGCCCACGATCGCGACGTCGGCGACCTCCTCGAAGCCGTGCGCGCGGGCCTTGCCGCACTCGAGCTGCACCAGGTCGAGCAGCTCACCCTGGTTGGCCAGCACCAGGTCGTGCAGCACGAGGAACGGGCGCGCGCGGTCGGCCAGCGGGCGCCGGGCCCACCCCCGCTGCGCCGAGCGCGCGGCGTCGACCGCCACGAGCACGTCGTCCGGCGTCGACACCGGCAGCACCGCCAGGGGCGACCCGGTGAAGGGCGCGTACGTCGTCACCGTCGTCGCGCGCGGCCCGGCGACCACGCGTCGCACGAGGCGACGGGCGAGCGCGGGGTCGACCGCGTAGGTGGCGCGGGGGTCGGTCTCGGGATCGGCGATGGTCTCCGGCGACATGACCCGAGGGTAGGCGCGTCGGGGCGTCGAGGCGACGACCTGCCGCGATCAGGCCGGCTGGTACGGGGCGACGACGACCTCGACCCGCTGGAACTCCTTGAGGTCGGAGTACCCGCAGGTGGCCATCGCCCGGCGCAGCGCGCCGATCAGGTTGGACGAGCCGTCGGCGGCGCGGCCGGGGCCCTCGAGGATCTCGGCCAGCGAGCCCAGCGTGCCGACGTGCACCCGCTCACCCCGCGGCAGCTGCGGGTGGTGGGCCTCGGGGCCCCAGTGCCAGCCGCGGCCGGGGGCCTCGACGGCGCGCGCCAGCGCCGCGCCGAGCATCACGGCGTCGGCGCCGCACGCCACGGCCTTGGCGAGGTCGCCGGAGCGGCCCATGCCGCCGTCGGCGATGACGTGCACGTACCGGCCGCCGGACTCGTCCATGTAGTCGCGTCGGGCTGCGGCGACGTCCGCGACGGCGGTGGCCATCGGGGCGTGGATGCCCAAGGTGGTGCGGGTGGTGTGCGCCGCGCCGCCGCCGAAGCCCACGAGCACGCCCGCCGCCCCGGTGCGCATCAGGTGCAGCGCGGCGGTGTACGTGGCGGCGCCGCCGACGATCACGGGGACGTCGAGCTCGTAGATGAACCGCTTGAGGTTCAACGGTTCTGCGCGGCCCGAGACGTGCTCGGCGCTGACGGTCGTGCCGCGGATGACGAACAGGTCGGCACCGGCGTCCACGACGGTCTTCCACAGCTGCTGGGTGCGCTGGGGCGTCAGGGCGCCGGCGACGGTGACCCCGGCCTCGCGCACCTGGCGCAGCCGCTCGGTGACCAGCTCGGGCTTGATCTCCTCGGCGTAGATCTCCTGCATCCGGCGGGTGGCGCCGCTCTCGTCGAGGGCGGCGATCTCGGCCAGCAGCGGCTCCGGGTCGTCGTAGCGGGTCCACAGACCCTCGAGGTCGAGCACCCCGACTCCCCCGGCGCGGCCCATGGCGATGGCGGTCGCAGGTGACATGACCGAGTCCATCGGCGCCGCCATGACCGGCAGCTCGAACCGGTAGGCGTCGATCTGCCAGGCGACCGAGACCTCCTCGGGGTCGCGGGTGCGCCGGCTCGGCACCACCGCGATGTCGTCGAAGGAGTACGCCCGACGTCCGCGCTTGCCGCGCCCGATCTCGATCTCGCTCACCGGGGAAGGCTACCGGCCGT
>JBKJTJ010000287.1:0-4804 GCA_046590855.1 Actinomycetota bacterium | reverse complement strand
CCGTTGGAGGTGCTATTCACAACGAGCCCTCCTCGCGCATCGCGAACAGCGAGGGTTCGGCGCGGGTGACCTTGCCGGCGTAGTAGTCGGTGTCCGTGCTGCCCGGGTACATCGCGTGCGGGGCCTCGACCATGCCCTCGGTCAGCGGGCCGAGGAGTTCGGCCTTGGTGAAGATCAGGCTCTCCCGGCTGGAGTCGGCGAGCTCGAACTCCTTGGTCATCGTCAGCGCGCGGGTCGGGCAGGCCTCGATGCACAGGCCGCAGAAAATGCAGCGCAGGTAGTTGATCTGGTAGACGCGGCCGTAGCGCTCGCCGGGTGAGTAGCGAGCGTCGTCGGTGTTCTCGGCGCCCTCCACGTAGATCGCGTCGGCGGGGCAGGCCCACGCGCACAGCTCGCAGCCGATGCACTTCTCCAGGCCGTCCGGGTGCCGGTTGAGCTGGTGTCGGCCGTGGAACCGCGGCTCGGTGGGCCGAGGCTTCTCGGGGTACTCCTCGGTGTAGACCTTGCGGAACATCGTCGCGAAGCTCACCCCGAAGCCGGCGACCGGCGCGAGGGCCTTGGCGATCGGCCCGTCGGTGCGGCCCTTGTCAGGGTTGGTCTCGGGGGCCCGACCGCGGTCAGGGCTGCCGGACGGCTGGTCAGCCACGAAGGTCCTCCTCGGACGCAGGTGAGGCGCCGGCGAGCGCGCGCTCGCGGGGGCCGCGGGTGACGGCGACGCTCTGGCCGGGCAGCGGTGGCACCGGGTGGCCGCCGGCGAACGGGTCGACCTCGCCGAGGTCCCAGCCGCTGGTCTGCTCCTCGGTGGCCGCGGCGCGCGAGTCCCACACCCAGCCCAGGGCCAGGGCGATGACCGCCACGACGCCGATCACGACGAACGTCGGGGTGCGGCCGATGCCACCGAAGGTGCGGCTGCCCTGGATCAGGGCCACCGCGACGATCCACACCAGGCTGGCCGGGATCAGGAACTTCCAGCCGAACCGCATGAACTGGTCGTAGCGCACGCGCGGCAGCGAGCCGCGCACCCAGACGAAGAAGAACAGGAAGCCCCACAGCTTGGCGACGAACCACAGCAGCGGCCACCAGCCGGTGTTCAGCACGCCGTCACCGACCAGCGACAGGGGCCACGGAGCCCGCCACCCGCCGAGGAAGAGCGTCGTCGCCAGGGCCGAGACGGTCACCATGTTGACGTACTCGGCCAGGAAGAACAGTGCGAACTTCAGCGACGAGTACTCGGTGTGGAACCCGCCGGTCAGCTCACCCTCGCCCCCGGCGAGGTCGAAGGGCAGCCGGTTGGTCTCGCCCAGCATCGTGATGACGTAGACCACGAACGAGAAGAACGCCGGGATGATGAACCACAGGCCGCGCTGGGCGTAGACGATCTCGGACGTCGACATCGAGCCGGCGTACAGGAACACCGCGACCAGCGACAGACCCATCGCGATCTCGTAGCTGATCACCTGGGCCGAGGAGCGCAGCGCACCAAGCAGCGGGTAGGTCGAGCCGGACGACCAGCCGGCCAGGAGGATGCCGTAGACGCCCACGCTCGCGACCGACAGCACGAACAGCACCGCGACGGGGATGTCGGTCAGCTGCAGCGGCGTCAGGTGCCCGAAGACGCTCACGGCCGGCCCGAACGGGATGATCGAGAAGGCCACGAAGCACATGGCGGCCGCGATGCCCGGAGCGATGATGTAGACGACCTTGTCGGCCGCCTTGGGGATGATGTCCTCCTTCAGCGCGAGCTTCACGCCGTCAGCGAGGGTCTGGAGCAGGCCGAACGGGCCGGTGCGGTTGGGGCCCGGGCGCTGCTGCATGCGCCCGATCACGCGACGCTCGAACCAGATGACGAGCAGCGTGGTGACCACCAGGAACACGAACACGAGCAGCGCCTTGACGATCACCAGCCACCAGGTCTCCTGGCTGAAGTCGGCCGCGCCGGGCCCTGCGGCGGTCAGGCTCGCGAAGGTCGAGCTGCTCATGAGACACGTCCAGGGGTAGGTCGGGACAGCGTGACGACGGCACCGGAGTCGGCCCGCAGGGCGGCCCGCACGGGGTGGCCGGTGCTGTTGGTCGGCACCCACACGACGCCGTCGGTCATGACGGTCACCGCGAGCGGCAGGGTGACCGACCCCGCGGGGGTCGCCACCGACACCAGGTCGCCGTCGTCCAGTCCCGCGGCGGCCGCGGTCGCCGCGCTCGTCCGGGCCACCGGACGCCGGGCCGTGCCCGCCAGCCACGGCTCACCGGCCTGCAGGCGACCGGCGTCCAGCAGCTGGGCCCACGTCGCGAGGACCGCCTCGCCGGCTGCGACCTGCGGCGCGGGCGCGGGCGTCACGACCGGTGCTGGGGTGGCGGCGCCCTCCCAGCCGGTCAGCTCGGCCGCCTGGCGACGGACCGCGTCGACGTCGCGCAGCCCGAGGTGCAGGTCGAGCTCACCGGCGATCAGGTCGAGCACGCGGTGGTCGCTCATCGCGGAGGTCTCGAGGACGGTCGGGAAGGGGCGCTCACGGCCCTCCCAGTTCCAGAACGTGCCCGACTTCTCGCGGACGGCGGCCACCGGCAGGACGACGTCGGCGCGCCGCGTGACCTCGCTCGGCGAGAGCTCGAGCGAGACGACGAACGAGGCCGCGTCCAGGGCCTCGAGGGCGGCGCGGGGATCGGGCAGGTCACCCGGGTCGACCCCGGCCACCAGCAGGCCCGAGAGCGAGCCGGTGCGGGCGGCGGCGAGGATCCCGGCGGTGTCGCGGCCCGGCACACCGGGCAGCGAGTCGACGCCCCAGGTGGCGGCGACGTCGACGCGGGCGGCGGCGTCGCTGACGGGACGACCACCGGGCAGCAGGTTCGGCAGGGCGCCGGCCTCGACCGCGCCGCGCTCGCCGGCACGCCGGGGCACCCACGCGAGCCGCGCACCCGTCGTCTCGGCCAGGCGCAGCGCCGCGGTCAGGCCGCCGGGGACGGTGGCGAGGCGCTCACCGACGAGGACGACGGCACCGGCCGCCCGCAGCCGCGCGGCGGTGTCGGCGACTGCCCCGGTGTCGGCGCCTGAGTCGGTACCAGGACGGGGGGCGGCAGCCAGGGCCAGCAGCACCTCGGCCTCGGTGCCGGGCGCTGCCTGGACGAGGACGCCGTCCAGCTTCTCCAGGCCCCGCGAGGCCCAGCTCGCGACCGAGACGACCTTCTGGTGGTGGGCGCGCACGGCCTTGCGCAGCCGCAGGAAGACGATCGGCGACTCCTCCTCCGGCTCGAACCCGACGAGCAGGACCGTCGAGGCGGCCTCCAGCTCGTCGTAGCTCACGCCGCCGGCCCCGACCCAGGCGCCGGCGACGGCGTGGCCGAGGAACTCGGCCTCCTCGGCCGAGTGCGGCCGGGCGCGGAAGTCGATGTCGTTGGTGTTCAGGGCGACCCGCGCGAACTTCGCGTAGGCGTAGGCGTCCTCATGGGTCAGGCGGCCACCGGTGAGGACGCCGACACCGTGCGCGTCGCGGGCGGCGGCCAGGCCGCGGGCGGCGATCTCGAGCGCCTCGGGCCAGGACGCGACCTCGAGCTCGCCGGTCTCGCCGTTGCGCACCAGCGGGTGCGTCAGCCGGTCGGTGGTGGCGTAGGTGAAGGCCCAGCGACCCTTGTCGCAGCTCCACTCCTCGTTGACCGCCGGGTCGTTGCCGGCCAGGCGGCGCAGGACCGTGCCGCGCCGGGAGTCGACCCGGATCGCGCAGCCGGACGCGCAGTGCTCGCAGACCCCGGGCGTCGAGCGCAGGTCGAAGGGGCGTGACCGGAACCGGTAGGCAGCACCGGTGAGCGCCCCGACGGGGCAGATCTGCACGGTGTTGCCGCTGAAGTAGCTCTCGAACGGCTGCTTGCTGTAGATGCCGACCTGCTGCAGCGCACCGCGGTCGAGCATCTCGATGAAGGGGTCACCGGCGATCTGGGTGCTGAACCGCGTGCACCGCGCGCACAGGACGCAGCGCTCGCGGTCGAGCAGCACCTGGCTCGAGATGTTGATGGGCTTCTCGTAGGTGCGCTTGACGTCCTCGAAGCGGGACTGGCTGCGGCCGTTGGACAGCGCCTGGTTCTGCAGGGGGCACTCACCGCCCTTGTCGCACACCGGGCAGTCCAGCGGGTGGTTGATCAGCAGCAGCTCCATCACACCGTGCTGGGCCTTGTCGGCGGCCGGCGAGGTGCGCTGGGTCTTGACCTGCATGCCCGCCGTGACGGTGATGGTGCACGACGCCTGCGGCTTGGGCATCGGGCGCAGCGACCCGTCCGGGCCGGGCATGGCGATCTCGACCAGGCACTGCCGGCAGGCGCCGACCGGCGCCAGCAGCGGGTGGTCGCAGAACCGCGGGATCTGGACGCCGATCTGCTCGGCCGCCCGGATCACCAGGGTGCCCTTGGGCACCTCGACGTCGGTGCCGTCGATCACCAGGCGCACCAGGTCGTCCCGGACGGCGGGCACACCGGCGGAGTCCCCGGGCGGGTTGGCGGACGGGGTCGCCGGGGGTGGCGTGGTGACGGTCATCAGGCTCCGATCGCGGCGGGCGCGAACAGCGCCGAGGCGGCGGGGTCGAAGGGGCAGCCGCCGGTGGGGTTCTGCTCGGACGGCAGGTGGCGCAGGTACTCGTCGCGGAAGTACTGGATGCTCGACGTGACCGGGCTGGTCGCGCCGTCACCCAGGGCGCAGAACGAGCGACCGAGGATCGAGTCGCAGACGTCGAGCAGCGTGTCGAGGTCGGCCTCGGTGCCCTGGCCGTGCTCGAGCCGGTGCAGCATCTGCTTCATCCAGTAGTTGCCCTCGCGGCACGGCGTG
>JBKJTJ010000363.1:0-12364 GCA_046590855.1 Actinomycetota bacterium | reverse complement strand
CCCTTGGCGTAGGTGATGCCGTCGAAGTTGACCTCGACGTCCTCGAGGTCGCGGATGTCGGCGACGATCGGGTGGGTCGAGGGCAGCTGGTCCTGGCGGTAGGCCCAGGACTTCTCGGCGGTGCCGAACGTCGTCCAGGCCCAGGGCCAGCGGGTGTTCGCGGCCTGGGCGCTGGTGCTGGCCCACTCGGCAAACGACTCGTTCAGCCACAGGTCGTTCCACCAGCGCATGGTGACCAGGTCGCCGAACCACATGTGCGCCAGCTCGTGCAGGATCGTCAGCGCCCGCCGCTCGACCATCGCCTCGGGCACGGCGGACCGGAACACGTAGGTCTCGAGGAACGTCACCGCACCCGCGTTCTCCATCGCGCCGGCGTTGAACTCGGGGACGAACAGCTGGTCGTACTTGGTGAAGGGGTAGGCGCGGTCGAAGGACCTCTCGAAGTACTCGAAACCCTGTCGGGTGACCTCGACGATGTTCCCCGCGTCCAGGTCGGCGGCAAGCGACTGGCGGCAGAACACCCCGAGCGGGATCACCCGGCCGTCGCTGCTGACGAGCTCGTCGCGCTCGACGTGGTACGGCCCGGCGATGATCGCGGTGACGTAGGACGGCAGCACCGGTGTGGCCTGGAACCGGAAGACCGCGGTGCCCTCGGGTGCCGGCTCGGGGTCCGGGGTGATGCTGTTGCTGACCACGGTCCAGTGGTTCGGCGCGGTCACCGTGAACGTGAACGTGGCCTTGAGGTCGGGCTGCTCGAACACGGTGAAGACGCGGCGCGAGTCGGCGACCTCGAACTGGGAGTAGAGGTACACCTCCTTGTCGACCGGGTCGACGAACCGGTGCAGGCCCTCGCCGGTGTTCATGTACGGGCAGTCGGCCACCACGCGCAGCAGGTTCTCGGCGGCCAGGTCGTCCAGCTGGATGCGGATCCCGTCGGCGACGACCGCGGGGTCGAGCGCCCGCCCGTTCAGCTCGACCGAGTGCACCGTGCGGGCCACCAGGTCGATGAACGTCGAGGCGCCCGGGGTGCTGCTCGCAAAGCTCACCACGGTCTCGGACCGGAAGGTCTGCTCGCTGCTGGTCAGGTCCAGCTGCACGTCGTAGGACGACACCGTGAGGTGGCTGGCCCGCTCGCGGGCCTCCTCACGGGTCAGGTTCATGCCGGGCACGCTTGTCTCCACCTCGTCGGGGCACCAGGCGGCGGGGCCGACGCCGGGCCAGGACATGGTGCCACGGCCGGCGGTCGGCCCGGGAATGCGCGATCGACGTCACCGCTTGACGCCGTCAGGTCCGACAGCACCCTCCAAAACCCTGTGAAGGAGCCTTCCATGAGCACCGACACCTCCGTCGACACCCCGGTCGACACCTCCGTCGACACCCTGGTCGACACCCCGGTCGACAGCCCGGTCGACACCGTCGACTTCTGGTTCGACCCCCTGTGCCCCTGGGCCTGGATGACCTCGCGCTGGATCGGTGAGGTCGCGCGGGTGCGCCCGATCACCGTGAACTGGAACGTCATGAGCCTGGCCGTGCTCAACGAGGGCCGCGACCTGCCCGAGGAGTACCAGGACATGATGAAGAAGGCGTGGGGCCCGGTGCGCGTGGTCATCGCCGCGCGCGAGCTGCACGGCCAGGACGTCGTCAAGCCGTTGTACGACGCCATCGGCACCCGGGTGCACCCCGGTGGCGAGAAGGACCTGCGGGTCGCGACCGCCGACGCGCTCGCCGAGGTCGGCCTGCCGGCCTCGCTGATCGAGTTCGCCGACTCCGACGAGTACGACACCCAGCTGCGCGCCAGCCACCAGTCGGGCATCGACCAGGTCGGCGAGGACGTCGGCACCCCGGTCGTCGCCGTCAACGGCGTCGCGTTCTTCGGCCCGGTCGTCACCCCCGCCCCCAAGGGCGAGGCCGCGGGGAAGCTGTGGGACGGCTGCGTCCTGGTGGCCGCCACCCCCGGCTTCTACGAGCTCAAGCGCACCCGCACGCAGGGCCCCGTCTTCGACTGAGGGGTACGACGGGTCGCTCAGACCACGATCCGCATCGGACGGCCGAGGGCGTCGGGCTCACCCCCGAGCACCTCGGCCGTGCCGTCGGCCCACCGGTGCGCCGACCACGCGGCGGCCAGGGCGTCCAGGTGGTCGTCGCCGCGCGGCAGGTCGAGGTCGCGGACGCCGGGCAGCCAGGTCGCCAGTGCGGCCAGCCGCTGCTCGACACCGGCCGCGGTCCGCTTGCTGGCCAGCGCGTCACCCGGGCCGCGCGCCGTCATGGCCATGAACGACAGCTCGGGGTGCACCTCGACGACGTGCTCGCGGGCCCACGCCGACGCACTGAGCGCGGCGTCCACGGCCAGCACCGGACCGCGGATGCCGTAGGCCTGGGCGGACAGGCCCTTACCGTCCATCGCGGTGCGGCACCGGGCTCGGGCCGCGGCGTACGTCGGCTCGGTCAGCACCTCGCGCGGCGCGGTCAGGAACACCCGCGCCTGCGCCCGGCCGAGGCGCCGCTTGGCCTGCAGGTCCGCGGGCCGCCAGGTGCGCACGGGCATCCCGATCGGCGCGTCGACGCCGACGGCCTGCGCTCCGGCGGCGCGGCAGCGGTCCAGCAGCTCGGTCGCGCCGGCGGTGTCCTGGCCCGGCACCTCGGCGACGTCGAGCACCAGGCCGGTGCCGACGTCCACGACGACCAGCGCCCAACCACCGCGCCGGCCATCCACGCCTGCCACGATGCCCACGACGCGAGCGTGCCAGACGCCTGCCAGACTGGCCGGATGCGCGTGCACATCGGTGGCGACCACGCCGCCTTCGACCTCAAGGTCCACCTGGTGCAGCACCTGCTGGAGCAGGGTCACGACGTCGTCGACCACGGTCCCGAGTGGCTGGACGCCGACGACGACTACCCCGTCGCGGTACTGCGCGCGGCGACCGGCGTCCGGTCCGACGAGGGCAGCCTCGGTGTCGTCCTCGGTGGGTCGGGCAACGGTGAGCAGATCGCCGCGAACAAGGTGCTCGGGATCCGCGCGGCGCTGGCCTGGAGCGTCGAGACCGCCCGGCTGTCCCGCGAGCACAACGATGCCCAGGTGGTGTCGGTCGGTGCCCGCATGCACACCCTGGACGACGCGGCCGCGATCGTCGACGCGTTCCTCGCCGCCCGGTTCACCGGTGAGGACCGGCACCGCCGGCGGCTCGCGATGGTCGAGCGCTACGAGGACCACGGCGAGCTGCCGCCGGTCATCGCGAGCGAGGGCTGAGCCCTGCCCGAGGGTCACAGCGTCCGTCGCCACGCCCGCGACCTGCTCGCCGAGTTCTCGGGGCAGCGACTGGACGTGACCAGCCCGCAGGGCCGCTTCGCCGAGGGCGCGGCGCTGCTGGACGGGCAGGTGCTGCGCCGGTCCGACGCGCACGGCAAGCACCTGTTCCTCGGCTTCGCCGCCGACGAGAAGGTCTCGCACTGGTTGCACGTGCACCTGGGGCTGTACGGCGCCTGGAGCGTCGCGCGGCACGGTGAGCACGATGAGCCGCCCGAGGCCCGCGGGGCGATCCGGGTGCGGCTGACCGGTCACACCGCCACCGCCGACCTGCGGGGCCCGACGGCCTGCGAGGTGCTCAACCCGGCTCAGAAGAAGCTGGTTCACGACCGGTTGGGGTCCGACCCGCTGCGGCCGCGCAGCGACCCGTCGATCGCGTTCGAGAAGATCAGCCGCTCGCGGGCTCCGATCGGCGGTCTGCTCATGCAGCAGGAGGTCGTCGCCGGCGTCGGCAACGTCTACCGCGCCGAGGTGCTGTTCCGGGCCGGCCTGGACCCCTACCGACCGGGCCGCGAGGTGCGCGCCGAGCAGTGGCAGGGCATGTGGGACGACCTCGTGACGCTGATGCGCGCCGGCGTCCGGTCGGGTCGGATCGTCACGACCCGCCCCGAGGACCGCGACCGCACCAGCGGTCGGCCCCGGCGTGAGGACAGCCACTACGTCTACAAGCGCACCGGTCGGCCGTGCCGGCTGTGCGGTACGCCGGTGGTCGCCGAGCCGTTCGTCGCCCGCACCCTCTACCGCTGCCCCACCTGCCAGGCACCCTGACCCTCCGGGCTAGAAACCCATGGGGGACACCGGTTGCAGCGCGCTGCCCAGCGCGCTCGACAGACGTGCGACCGCGCCGGCCCGCTCCTCGCGGACCAGACCGGCGGCCGCCAGGGCCACCAACGAGGTGCCACCGAGGTACGCCGACGCCAGCTCGCGCACGTCCAGCTGCACCTGCGCCGGGTCGGACGTCGGGACGCAGGCCGCGCCGTCCGACCCGGCGGTGAGGTGCCACCGACGGGCGTTCCAGGGGCACAGGGCGTCGGTCACGCCGAGCACGACGTCGACGTCGCGGGCGTACCCGCGGGCGGCGAGGGCCCGGTCGACGTCCACCAGCCGCAGCCACAGGTCGTCCGACAGCACCGGTGAGGTGCTGCGCAGATCGACCAGCAGGCTCAGCAGCGGGTCGTCGGCCGCGAGCGAGGGAGTCGTCATCGTGGCCATCAGGTCGAGGTCGGCCAGCACCCCCCACAGTGCGCGGGCGGTCGGCGGGTCGAGCGCGACCACCTCCTCGACGCTGGCCGACCCGACGAAGCGGGTGCGGTCCCACTGGCCGGTGCGACGCAGCACCGCGTACCCGGTGGGCTTGCCGTCCCGCTCGGCCAGCAGCAGGCGCAGCGGTTCACGTGCGGCCCGGCGGGCCGGGTTGTCCACGAGCCACCGCGCCCGAAGCTGCGGGCTGCGGGCGAGCAGACCGGGACGCTGCACGCGGGCTTTCTCGTGCAGCGCCTCGATGAGGTCGCCGTCGCGGTGGGGGTCGACGGTGAGCCAGCGCACGGTGACCGACTCGGCGCCGGGCACCTCGCGCAGGGCGGCGCCGTGCGGCACGGTCAGCTGCAGCCCCGCGGTCGCCAGGCCGTAGCCGAAGCGGCCGTAGATCGCGGGCTCGCTGGCGCGCAGCCCTGAGACGGGCTCGGCGCCGGACTCGTGCAGACCGTGCAGGTGGTGGCGCAGCAGGGCGCTCGCGACGCCCTGCCGACGGTGCCCCGGGTGCACCCCCACCCAGCTCAGGCCGGCCATCGGTGTCACCCTGGCCCCCGATCCGTGTGGCACGGACAGGCCGAGGGAGTAGACGGCGTAGATCCCGGCCAGCCCGGTGTCGCCGTCCACGCTCGCGCCGAACACCCGGTCCCACTCCAGCGTGGCTCCGCTGACCTGGGCATCGGGGCCGGGCTCGTCGGGGGCCATCGAGAACGCGAGCTGGTCGAGGGCGAGCACCTCCTCGCGTCGGTCCACCGCAACGGCGCCGACCGAGACCGTGGGGCGGGTGGGCGTCGGCGGGGCGGGCATGCGCCCCACTCTGGCCGTGACCGGTCACTGCCGGCAACGGGGTTGCGGCCGAGAGTGACGTGGGGGTCGTGCCGGGAGCACGAGCGCACTAGGCTCTGCAGCCGTGACAGCCATCCGGGTCGGTCGGGTCACGGCCCGCCGCCGCCGCTCGATGGCGAGCGTGGCGTGGCGTCAGGTGCGCCGCCGCGTGCTGCCCAGCGTCTGGTTCCAGCTCATCGCCCTGTGCCTGCTGGCGGCCGCGATCAGCCTGGCGAGCGTCGAGTACTTCGAGTGGGTGCCGTCCGCGGACTTCGTCCTGGTGCTGATCATCGGGGGCTACCTGCTGCGGCCGCGTCAGCTGGCCGCCCTGTACCTCGTGGTGAGCGCGGCCGTGCTGGCCTCGCACGTGCAACGACTGCCGGCCGGGGTGAACAAGGGCGTCCTGGGCGTGCTGGTCGTCGTCGCGGCGCTGATGTGGGTGGTGTCGCGCGACCGGGCCCGCCTGGGCCTGCAGGGACTGGCCGGCGAGAACATGCTGATCGACCTGCGCGACAGGCTGCGCGCCCAGGGCGTCGTCCCGACGCTGCCGGGCGGGTGGCGGGCCGAGACGGTGCTGCGCTCGGCGTACGGCGACTCGTTCTCGGGCGACTTCCTGGTCACCTCACGGTCGACCGACGGTCGCCAGCTCGAGGCGGCTCTGGTCGACGTGTCGGGCAAGGGCGTGGCTGCCGGCACCCGGTCGCTGCTGCTGTCGGGGGCCTTCGGCGGACTGCTCGGCGCCATGCCCGCGGACGACTTCCTGCACGTGGCCAACCAGTACCTGCTGCGCCAGCGCTGGCACGAAGGCTTCGCCACGGCCGTGCACCTCGAGCTCGACCTCGTGACCGGTCGCTACCGGATCGGCAGCGCGGGGCACCCGCCGGCCGCGCACTTCAAGGCGGGCTCGGGCCGCTGGCACCTGGTCGACACGAGCCCGGGGCCGTTGCTCGGTGTGCTCGACGATGCGACCTTCCCGGGGGCGTCCGGCACCGTGGGGCGCGGTGACGCGCTGCTGCTCTACACCGACGGCGTCGTCGAGATCCCGGGCCGGGATCTCGATCTGGGGATCGACCGGATGCTCGGCCAGGCCGAGCGACTGGTGCGCGACGGCTTCGCCGGCGGAGCGCAGCGCATCGTCGAGAGCGCGCTCGCAGGTGAGACCGACGACCGCGCCCTGGTGCTGATCTGGCGCGAGTGAGGCGCGGGGCTCAGGCCCTGACGACGCGCTGACGGCGGGTGATGCAGGCGCAGTCCAGGCACACCTCGTCCGGGATGACGCCGAGGCGCATCAGCACAGCGAAGACGCGACAGCCCACGCACAACCCCCATCCGGCCTCGAGGGCCGGGAAGACGACCATCACCACTCCGATCACCCATGCCGCCGTCGTCCAGCCCGCGACGTAGAAGAAGACCGCCGCGAGGGTGGTCAGCACCAGGCCGATCGCCGCGGCGAACCGCTTGGGCGCTCCGGCGCTCTCACGAGGAGCAGCCGACAGCCGCGGCCGGATGACGCGCAGCGCCAGGTGAGCGAGCGGGCTGAACCGCGGTCCGTACGCGACCCGTGCCGCGAAGTCGAGGGCAAGCAGGGCGTAGAGCCACGCCTGGCCGGTCAGCAGAGCCAGTACGGCGACTGTCAGGACCTCGGCGGCGACGACGCGGATCGACACCTCGTCGACGACGCGGGGGAAGGAGAAGCGCATGAATCCGCCAACGCCGGACGTCCCCTGGATCATCCCGGGCGAGACGGGGCGAACGCACGCAGGTCCCACCCCCCGTCAGGCGTGCAGGTGCTCATGTGTATCGAACCTGTTGCGCAGCAGGGGATTGCCGCTCGGTGACGGCTGCATGACGGCGCTGTCATCTGTCAGGTTCGCACTCGCGGCAGCCGCGAACGTCTACCTCGTCGGTCCGTCAGACCAAAGGGGTAGTCATGTCAGTTCGTCGTTCGTGGTCGCCGGTGGTCATGCTGAGCGTGCTGGTTCTCGTGGCGCTGCAGCTGAGCGTGCCGGTGGCGCTGCGGCTCGTGCCGCGGGCAGCCGCCGCTGGGACTGTGCCAACCCCCGGAACGTTCCACCTCTCGGTGCTCGAGGCGCTCGACGCCTCGCACGGCTCCAAGCCGACTGACACGCCCAAGGTCCTCAGCACCTTCAAGTGGCTGATCTCTGCCGAGAAGACCAACGGCGCCTACGGCTACGCCGGGTCGACGACCGGCGGCCAGCCCGGCTACGACGCCGTGGGCGACCCGACGAACAACGCCACGACGTTCGCCCAGTGCACACCTGGCACGCGCACCAGCGCGACCGACCCCGGCCCGAACGTCACCTCGGGGAAGTACGACCCGACTGCCTGCCAATGGCCTTCAACGCGCTACACCCCTGGCGCCGTGCCGGTGGTGGCTGAGGGCGACCAGAGCGACCTGACGGCCGGCGTGCCGAACAAGCTGACCCTGCAGCCCGGCCGCTACCTGATCTCGGTGACGGCTGACGGGCACAAGATCGACGGCGCGCACTTCGACGTCGACGGCACCAAGGGCACCCCGGACGTCGTGGTCAGCATGCACGCCACGCCGGTCCCGCTGGGCACGCTGCGGCTGCGGGTGTTCAAGGACACCGCGCCGGTGGACGGCACCTACGAGGTCGGTACCGAGCAGTCGCTGAAGGGCTTCACCGTGCACCTCAACGACGTCATGGGTGAGGTGACGACCGACTACTACGGCAACCGGCTGTGCACGAACTACCACCACGTGACGTCCGCGGAGGCCGCCGCCGGCCAGGTCTACGCCGGTCAGAAGATCGGCGCTGTCGCGTTCGACGGCGCGGGACTACCCGTGGTCGACAGCGCCAACCCCGGCGGCACCTGCCTCAGCGCCAAAAACGGCGACGTCGCCATCCCCAACATCGGGCCGGACCGCTACACCGCGACCGTGATCGCACCCTCGGGCGAGAAGTGGTACCAGACCACGACCCTGGAGGGGAACCACGACTGGGACATGTGGATCGCCGAGGCCGAGACCGGTTTCGACACCGAGATGACCGTCGGTGGCGAGCCGGTCCCGCCGGTCGACATGGGCTTCGTCCCCTACAACACGGCCATCACCCCTGACCCGAGCAAGCAGACCGACGCCGCCCCGGTCGCGATGAACGGCACGGGGACCATCACGGGTACAGCGGTCGTCCTCAACAGCTACGTCGGCGGCCTCGGTGGCACGACCGTCCCCAACGCCGGGGTGGCCGGCGCCAACGTGCGCGGCCCGGTCGACAGCCCGATCGTCACCCTGTCCGACCTCGGTTCCAACGACCAGATGGTGTACGTCGGTCGGGGTGCCGCCAATGGCGCGTTCACCATCGCCAACGTCCCCGACGGGGACTACCAGCTCACCGTCTGGGACTACCCGCAGGACCTCATCCTGGACAGCTTCAACGTCACCGTGCACACCGGCGAGACGGTCGACGTGGGCCAGAAGGGCCTTGTGGGCTGGTATGCCGGGGTGACAGGCACCGTGTTCATCGACACCAACGCCAACGGTGTCCGCGACCCGGGTGAGGTCGGCGTACCGAAGTTCCCGCTCGGCGTCAAGCAGCGCGACAACTCGCTGCTGGACGCGGGGCAGAACGGCACGACCACCGACGACAAGGGCAACTACACGGTGTCCGAGGGCTACCCGATCTCGAAGTGGTTCATCCTCGAGGCGTTCAACACCGGTTACAAGACCACGGGTATCACGGTTCAGGCCGACAACGAGCCGACCCCGCGCACCTACACCGGTGCTGCCGTCGACGTGAACGTGCTGCCGATCATCGGTCTGTCCGGCCGCCTGGACTGGGGCGTCCAGCGGTACTCCGGCACTGAGAACGGCGGGATCGCCGGCACCGTCACCTACGACACGACCCGCAACGAGCTCGACCCGACGTACGCCGTGACCGAGCCCTACCAGCCGGGCATCCCCGGGCTGACGACGCACCTGTACTACCCGCTGAGGGACGCCGCCGGCACCGTGCTCACCGACCCGGGCACAGGTGCGGCCCGCCTGATGGTGGGCACCGACGGCAAGCCCCTCGACCTGGCCGACCCGTACGTCACCGAGACCTGGGACCAGTCCACGGGCTGCACCAACCGGATGCACGACGGCACCCCGCTGACCGACCAGAACGCACTGCCGCCGGTAGGTGACGACAAGTACCTCTGCGTCGAGGCACCGATGGACGGCTGGCAGGGCGTGCCGTCGGACAAGACCGACGGCGCCTTCGGGCAGACCGTGAACGGCAACTACGCATTCGCTCAGGTCAACTTCGACAACGCCGCTATCGCCGCCGAGGCGGACCGGCAGGCCGCCGCGGTGGCCGCTGGCACGGACGCGACACCCACGACCGGACTGACCGCGCTAGCGGCCCCGGCGCCGATGGCGAACGACGACTACGTGGTCAAGGTCGACATCCCGACGCTGTCCAACAACAAGCCGCTGTACAAGACCACACAGGAGGAGGACGTCAACGTCTTCGACGGTGACACCCGGCTCCCGCAGGAGAACTTCCCCGTCGTAGCGGGCGACCCGCTGCCCAGCAGCGCGCAGAGCCCCGGCGACGGCGGTCTGCTCTCACAGGGCGGCGGTTTCGTCTCACCCTGCATCGGCGCCAACCACACGGTCGACGTGACCGACCCGGCCTTCCAGGCCAACGGCGGCAGCCCGTACCAGGGCCAGCCCCGTCACCTGTGCGACGAGAAGCTCGTCACGGTCCGCGGCGGGCAGGCCGTCGCACCGAACTTCAACCTCTTCACCCCGGTGCCCCTGCCCACGCACTTCTGGGGCCTGACGATCAACGACCTCGGTCTCTCGCAGGACAAGAGCCAGGTGGGGTACGGCGAGGCCCAGGCACTGCCGAACGTCCCGATGGGCATCTACGACTGGTCCGGTCGCCTGGTGGACACGGTCACCACCGACTGGAACGGCATGTACGAGGCCCTGGAGCCCTCGACCTCCTCGTACAACTGCCCGCTGCCCGCAGGTCCGTGCCCGGGCATGTACTACTTCAAGGGCAACGACCCGGGGCAGCCCGGGCACGTCAACACCAACTACAACCCGCGCTTTCGCACCATCGGCACCCAGTTCCAGGCCTGGCCGGGCCTGTGGACCGTGACCGACACGGCACCGACCCAGGTCGGCGTCATCGCCGTGGCCCCGGGATCGGCGCAGACCAACCCGGTGCAGTGCGACCTGAACGCCGGCGCCGCCGGTGACGTGACGAAGATGGCACCGGACCTGATGTCGGTGTCGCAGCCCTACGTCAACGCGACGAAGTTGGCACCCGCTGAGGGCAAAGTGATCCAGAGGATGATCACGAGGAACACCGTCACGAGGGTGACCACCGTGACGCTGGGTCTGTCGGGTGTCGCCAACGTGCCCGGTGGCCAGACGGTGTCGGTCTCGGGGGTCGGCGCGCCCTACGACGTCACCGGTGTGAGGACGGTGGCCAAACCGGGCGCTGTCGGGACCTCGATAGCCAACCCCTCGGTGTCCTACGTTGTCGTGGCCCCGGCCGCGGTCCCTGTTGCCGCGGTGTCGCCTGCGGGAACCATCACCGTCTCGACGACCCTGGTGAACGTTCCCAACACCCAGCAGATCACCCTCACCGGTGAGGGCTTCGGGGCAGGCTCGACCGTCACGCTGACCAGTCCCGCCGGCGTGGTCACGCCCATCACCCCGGCACCGGCCACCGCCACCGCGAACTCGCTGACCTTCACGGTCGATCGCGCAGCGGTTGCCGCGGCCGGCCCCTACCAGCTCGGTGTCGTCAGCGGCGCCAGCAAGCTGTCCTCGGTCAACGGTCTGACGCTGCACCTGCTCGGCACCGGGTACAACCCGAAGCTGATCCAGGTGAATGCGCCGGCGGCGAACCAGGTCGACTCGAGCAACCAGTCGACCGCGATGAGCCCTCGGCTGAACCTGCCGAGCACCGCGTTCCCGGCGGTGACCAGCGGTGACCCGAACACCACCCCCGAGGACGTGCTGCAGAAGGCGGTCGACCTGGCCGCCGGCTACAACCAGGCCCTGGTCGTGGTGTGGCCCAACGGCGCCGCGAAGGACAACCCCCGAGGTGACTACTACGAGAACCTGATCATCCACTCCAACGTGAAGGTCCAGGGAGTCGGAGCCGGCGGCAGCTACCTCGACGCCGCAGGCAAGCAGGTGGACGTGGCCGGCAGCCGGATCAACGGGCTGGGCTTCAACCCGGACAACGCCGCCGGCGCAGCCTGGGTCGCCAAGGTCGCCAGCCTGCCCCACGACGGTCCGCAGAACGTGCCGGACGCGGCCGTGGTCACGGTGCTGGGTCGGGGCAGCGACTTCCCTGTCGCGTACAAGGCCTCACTGGACGGGTTCACGGTCACCGGCGGGTCGCAGGTCGACTTCGTGACCAACATCAACGTGGTGAGCGGTGGCACCAAGACACCGGCAGGCGCCCCGGGCGCGCTGATCACCCAAGGTGGCGGGATCTACCTGCACGCCTCGGCCAACAACATGCAGGTCACCAACAACATCGTCAGCGGCAACAGCGGTTCGTACGCCGGTGGCATCCGCGTCGGCACCCCCTACACAGCGGTCGAGACCAGTCCCAACGTCTGGTCGACGCAGACGTCGCACAACACGGGCGTCACGATCAGCCACAACCGGATCCGTGACAACGGTGGCACGAACCTCGCCGGTGGCATCGGGATGTTCGACGGCAGCGACGGCTACTCGGTCGACCACAACGACCTGTGCGGCAACTTCTCCGCCGAGTACGGGGGCGGGCTCACCCACTACGGCCTGAGCCCGCGTGGGAAGGTGACGGCGAACCGGATCTACCTCAACGCCTCGTACGACGAGGGCGGCGGCATGATGCTGGCCGGCGAGCTCAACCCGAACCTGAGCGAGCCGTCCGCCGGTGCCGGTGCCAACATCGACGTCGACGCCAACCTGGTGCAGGACAACCTCGCCAACGACGACGG
>JBKJTJ010000267.1:0-18356 GCA_046590855.1 Actinomycetota bacterium | reverse complement strand
CGCTCGGGACGGTCGCGCGCCCAGTCCGGCAGGCTGACGCGGCGAGCACGGAAACGGTCTTCCCAGTCGGCCATGACGACAGCCTGTCATCAGCATCGACCCACCCGCTGAACGGGTCGGCCGGGCCCGACGTCCGGCTCACGCCGCGACAGGTCGCGACGGGCTCAGGGACTCGGCGACGATGCCGCGGGGAGCGGCTCGTGCAGGCAGAGCACGTTGCCGTCAGGGTCGTGGAACCACGCCGCCTTCTGCGAACCGAGGAGGCAGACGTGCTGCACGGCCTTCGGGTCGGGCAGGTCGTAGTCAGCGAAGGTGACGCCGCGCTGCGCGAGGTCGTGGATCTGGGCAGTGATGTCTGAGACCTCGAAGGACAGCTCGGTGCGACCCGTCGGAGTCGCCGCCGGGCCGGGCACCAGCGCCAGGCTCGCGCCTCCGCCCAGCGCGAAGACCTCTTGTCCCTCGCTGTTGCGGCCCGAGTGCGGCAACCCGAGCCGGTCGCGGTAGAACTCGACCGCGGGCGCCGCCTGCGACACCTGCAGGATCGTCGTGACGAGACACTCCGAGAGCGCCGACCTCCTTGGCTGGTCCCTGCTCGTGAGCGTCCTCCGGCGCGGTCGTCCGCACAAGGTCTGGCCTCAGCGCGCATCGGCGGGCCCGTTCCTCCCCCCGCCCCGCACAGAAACCGACATATCGACCACGGGAGGGCGGTCGGAGGGAGGAATGCCGGTCGGCGGGAGGAAAGGGCGCATGCGTCGGCCCCGACCTCGGCGGAGGTCGGGGCCGTGCTTGGTCGGGGTGACAGGATTTGAACCTGCGGCCTCTTCGTCCCGAACGAAGCGCGCTACCAAGCTGCGCCACACCCCGATGCTGCACTCCGCTGGCGGAGCCTCATCATCCTAGCGGAGGCGGCTGGCGGGTCGGGTCAGCGGATCGGTAGCAGGGTGAGCAGGGTGGCCTCGGGGCGGCAGGCGAATCGCACCGGCGTGTACGGCGAGGTGCCGAGCCCGGCGCTGACGTGCAGCCAGGCGGCGCCGTCCGGGGCGGACGCGGACGGCGAGGCGGTGGCGGCCCCGGTCCACCAGCGGCTCGTGCCCCGCGCCCGGCGACGGTCGAGGTCACAGTTGGTGACCAGCGCGCCGTACCCGGGCAGGCGCAGCTGGCCGCCGTGGGTGTGGCCAGCCAGCACGAGGGGCAGCCCCTCGCCCGCCATCTGGTCGAGCACCCGCGTGTACGGGGCGTGGGTGACACCGAACGTCACGTCCGCGCCGGAGGGGCCGGCGGCGGGGTAGCGGTCGTAGCGCAGGTGCGGGTCGTCGACGCCGACGAACCCCACGCGCAGCCCCCGCACCGTGAGCTCGGCGCGGGTGTTGGTCAGGTCGACCCAGCCGGACCCGGTGAGCCCGGCGACCAGGTCGGACGTCGGCAGGCGCCGGCCGATGACCCGCCTGCCGTCGCCGCGCGTCAGGTAGCGCGCAGGGTTCTTGGGCTTGGGGGCGAAGTAGTCGTTCGAGCCGAGGACGAAGACGCCCGGCCGCTGCAGCAGGGGCTCGAGCGCGTGCAGGGCGGTCGGGACCGCGTCCAGGTGGGCCAGGTTGTCGCCGGTGTCGACGACGAGGTCGGGCTCGAGCGCGCCGAGGCACCGTACCCAGTCGACCTCGCGCCGGGTGCGCGGCGTCAGGTGCAGGTCGGACAGGTGCAGCACGCGCAGCGTGGGTGCACCCGCGGGCAGCACCGGCAGCTCGACCCGGCGCACGGTGTAGGCGCGGCTCTCGGCGACGGAGTAGGCGAGCCCTGCGGCGCCGACGAGGGCACCGGCGGTGATCATCTTCAGGGGGGCGCGCATGGTGCGTCATCCTGCCAGCGGCTGCGAGCATGGACGCCATGGCCACCCTCAAGCAGACCCTGCGCGACGACCTGCTCGCCTCGATGCGCGCCAAGGACGAGCTGCGCACCGCGACCATCCGCATGGTGCTCACCGCGGTCACGAACGAGGAGGTGTCGGGCGACACGGCGCGCGAGCTGACCGACGACGAGCTGCTGGTGGTGCTGCGTCGCGAGGCCAAGAAGCGCCGCGAGGCGGCCACGGCGTTCGCGGACGGCGGCCGCCCCGAGCGGGCCCAGCGCGAGCGCGACGAGCTGGGCGTCCTCGAGGCCTACCTGCCCCAGCAGCTGGACGACGCCGCGCTGGCCGCCCTGGTGACGTCGGCGATCGCCGAGGCAGGGGTCAGTGGGCCGAAGGCGATGGGGCCGGTGATGAAGGCACTGCAGCCCGCGGTGGCCGGGCGGGCCGACGGCGGTCGGGTGTCGGCCGAGGTACGCCGCCAGCTCGCCGGGTGAGCGGCGGATGCTCACGGCCGGGGGTCAGCGGCCCTTGCGCTTGCCCTTGCCGCCACCCTTGCGGTTCGCGACCGGATTCACGACGGGGTTGCCGCCCTGGTTGGCCGCGGGGTTGATCGGGATGACCGGGCCGGTGACCGCCGGCGGCGCGACGGGCGCCGGTGCCGGAGCGGGAGGCACGCCCGAGCTGAGGTAGATGGTCACGGTCGTCCCCGGTGGCACCCGGTTGCCCGAGCGAGGGGAAGATCCCACGGCGGTGCCGGCAGCCTGCGCCGAGGCCACCGGTGTGGGGCTGACCGTCGGGGTGAGCCCAGCCGCGGTGACGGCGTCCTGCGCCGCCTGGGCGCTGAGCCCGTAGACGGAGGGGACGCCGACCCGCTCGCCGTTGACGATCTTGTCGCTGGGGGCTCCAAACTCCTCGACCGGCTGGTCAGCCAGCGCCCCCTTCATGAACTGCTTCCAGATCGGCGCTGGAATCGTGGCGCCGTAGACCTTGCCGTACGAGCGACCGGCCAGGCGCACGCCGTTGAGCGTGCGCTGGCCCAGCGGGTGACCGGTCCACACGGCGGCGGCCAGCTGGGGGGTGTAGCCGATGAACCACACGTCCCGAGAGACGTTGGTCGTACCCGTCTTTCCAGCCGCGGGCCGGTTGATGCCGTTGCCCTTCGCCGTGCCGTTGGTGATGACGCCTTGCAGTGCCTGGTTCACCCCGCTTGCGACGTCGGGGTCGAGCACCTGCGCGCAGCTGGACTTGGGCGTGGCCCTCGCCTTGCCGTCCAGGCCCTTGATGGCGGTGATGGAGATCGGCGAGCAGTAGACGCCGCCGGCGGCGAACGCGGCGTAGGCGGACGCCATCGTCAGGGGTGCGATGTCGTTGGTACCGAGCGTCATGACGGGGTTGGGGTGGATGCGCGTGCTGACCTCCTTGTCGCCGAACCGGTAGCGCTGAGGTGCAGCGAGGTGGACGCCAACGCTCTCGGCCACGTCGCGGACCTCGCAGACGCCCACCTGGCTCTCGAGGTTGACGAACGCGGTGTTGACGGAGTCGGCTGTCGCCTTGAGCAGGGTCAGGTTGCCCTGCTCACCGCCCTCGCTGTTGAAGACCTGCGCGGTATCGCGGAAGTCCCCGTCGGCTTCGCAGTACTTGAACTGCGACGCCGGGAAGGTGGCCGGGCTGTGCGGTGCCTGGACGGTGCTCGTGAGTGCGCGACCCTCCTTGAGGGCCGCGGCGAGCGTGAAGGCCTTGAACGTCGAGCCGGTCTGGAACCCGTTGCCGCCGCCGTAGGCGCGGTCGACGTTGTAGTTGGTCGCGTCGAACCCGGCCTTCTTGCTGTTGCTGAACCGGGTGTTCTGGGCCATCGCGAGGATCTTGCCCGTGCCCGGCTCCACCACGGACATGGCCGCGCCCACCCCGGCTTTGTTGGACGCCGGCACCCGGTCGTTGATGGCCGCCTGAGCGAGCTTCTGCATCTTCGGGTCGATCGTGGTGGTGATCGTCAGACCACCTCGCAGGATCTGCTGACGCCGCTCGGGCTCCGTGGCGCCGAAGCTCTTGTCGCCCAGCAGCGTGCGGTAGACGTAGTTGCAGAAGTAGCCGAAGGGCGACACGTCGCACCCGTTGCCGGTGGGCGAGATCTTCAGCCGCACCGGCGTCTTGACGGCCTTGTCGTGCTGGGCCGCGGTGATGACGCCGGTGGCCAGCATGCGCGCGAGGACGACGTTGCGGCGGGCGTTCGCGGGCTTGAGGTTGATGCGGGGGTTGTAGGCGCGTGGCTGCTGGACGATGCCCGCGAGCAGTGCCGCCTGCGGCAGCGACAGCGCCTTGGCGTGGACGCCGAAGTAGTGCCGGGCCGCGGCCTCGACGCCGTACGCCCCGTCGCCGTAGTAGGCGATGTTCAGGTAGCCCTGCAGGATCTCGTCCTTGGACTGCTTCTCTTCCAGGGTGACGGCGAGCTTCAACTCACGGAGCTTGCGGGAGTAGGTCTTGTCGACGGCAGCCGCGGCGCCGGCCTGGTCACCGGCGTAGACCGCGTTCTCCTGCAGGGTGAGCTTGACGTACTGCTGCGTCAGGGTCGAGGCGCCCTGCTGCGAGCTGCTGTTGGCGTTGTTGACCGCTGCGCGGACGATCCCCTTGATGTCGACGCCGCCGTGGGAGTAGAAGCGGGTGTCCTCGATGGCGACCTGGGCCTTGGCCATGTCGGGCGACACCTGGTCGAGCGGCACCACGATGCGGTTCTCGCTGTAGAACGTGGCGATCAGCGAGCCGTCAGCGGCCCGGATCCGCGACTGCTGGGCCAGTGGCTGCTGGGTCAGCTCGGCGGGCAGGGAGTCGAAGAACCCGACGCCGGCCCGGGCGGAGGCACCGGCAGCACCGACGGCCGGCATGGCCAGACCCGCCATGATGAGCCCGGCCACGACGGCGGTGACCGCGAGCGAGACCAGCAGCAGGAGCAGTCCCAGCACGCTCGTGCCGCGCTCGTCACCGCGGCGCATCAGGCGGGTCATCAGGGTCCTCTCGTCACCGGCGCGAGCGGGCCCGGTGGCCGACGCAGCCCGTCCAGCGTAACCCGGGGCACCGACGTACGGCCGGATCGTCGACCGAATGACTAGTCACTCGTGGTGCGAGGAATGGCCGGAACGGGTGATGGTCGCCGTCCTGCTGCGTCCCTACCGTCATACGTGGGGTGGAGGGCATCGTCGCACCACTGGCGGCGAGCCGTCCGGAGAATCACCAGGTCAGGGGAACACCAGCATGACGGTCACCGCGAACGGGACGACGGGCGAGCAGGGCTGGGTGCAGGAGTGGGCGGCGAGCGGTGCCTGCCGCCGAAGCGACCCGGACGAGCTGTTCGTCCAGGGGGCCGCGCAGAACCGGGCCAAGACCGTGTGCCTGGGTTGCGTCGTCCGCACCGAGTGCCTGGCCGACGCCCTCGACCACCGCGTCGAGTTCGGCGTCTGGGGCGGGATGACCGAGCGCGAGCGGCGCGCGGTGCTCAAGAAGCGCCCGAACGTGCAGTCCTGGCGCCGCCTGCTCGAGGCCGCCCGCAGCGAGCACCTGCAGGCCGTGGACGCCGACCGTCAGGCCGGCTGAGCCCCGTGCCGCTCAGGCCGTGAGGTCGCGCCCGACCTGACGCAGCCCGTCGAGGTCGTGGACGTCCTCCGCGAACGCCGGCACCCGCGCGATCGGGACGTCCGGGTGTGCCCCGGTGAACCGCGTCGTCAGGGCCTTCTCGCGGGTGGCCACCTGGGCGCGCTCGGCGTGCAGCCGCAGCAGCTGGGCGGTCAGCGGGTGCACCTTGCGCTCGGTGAGGGTCTCGGCGGCGGCGATGCTGCGCTCGGCCGAGAGCGACCCGGCGACCGCGTCGTGCACCCGGTTGAGCACCAGGCCCGACAGCGGCATCCGCTCGCCGGCCAGCCGGTCGACGAAGTACGACGCCTCGCGCAGCGCGTCACCCTCGGGCGCGGCGACGACCACGAACGACGTGCCCTTCTCCTGCAGCAGCCGGTAGGTCACGTCGGCCCGCTCGCGGAACCCGCCGAACATCGTGTCGAGGGCGGCGACGAAGGTCTGGATGTCGCGCAGCACCTGCGCGCCGAGCACCTTGGTGAGGGTGTTGGTGACCAGGTTGACGCCGGAGGAGAACACCTTCAGGTAGGCCTTGCCGCCGACCTTGGCGGGCGCCAGCAGCAGCTTGATGAACCGGCCGTCCAGGAACGAGCCCAGCCGCTGCGGGGCGTCCAGGAAGTCCAGCGCCGAGCGCGAGGGCGGGGTGTCGACGACGACGAACGAGGTGCCCTTCTCCTGCAGCAGCCGGTAGGTGACGTCGGCGCGCTCGCGGAACCCGCCGAACATCGTGTCCAGGGCGGCGACGAAGGTCTGGATGTCGCGCAGCACCTGGGCGCCGAGCACCTTGGTGAGGGTGTTGGTGACCAGGTTGACGCCGGAGGAGAACACTTTCAGGTAGGCCTTGCCGCCGACCTTGGCGGGGGCCAGCAGCAGCTTGATGAAGCGGCCGTCCAGGAACGAGCCGAGCCGCTGCGGGGCGTCCAGGAAGTCCAGTGCCGAGCGCGAGGGCGGGGTGTCGACGACCACGAGGTCCCAGGTGCCGTCGCGGTCGGCCTCGGCGCGCAGCTGGCCCAGCTTCTCCATCGCCATGTACTCCTGCGTGCCAGCGAACGAGCTCGACAGCGCCTGGTAGAAGGGGTTCGCGAGGATCTGCTGGGCCTTCTCGGGCGTGGAGTGGCTCTCGACGATCTCGTCGAAGGTCCGCTTCATGTCCAGCATCATCGCGTCGAGCCGGCCACCCGCCGCGGCGTCGACTCCCTTGACCTCGCGCGGGGTATTGTCGAGCAGCTCGAGCCCCATCGACTGCGCGAGGCGTCGGGCCGGGTCGATGGTCAGGACCACGACGCTGCGCCCCTGCTCGGCCGCCCGCAGTGCGAGCGCCGCGGCCGTCGTGGTCTTGCCGACGCCGCCGGCGCCGCAGCACACGATGATCCGGGTGCCGCGGTCGCCCAGCAGGGCGTCGACGTCGAGGCGCGGTGGTCCGGCGGCCGGACGGCGGCCCCGCCCGCGGGTGGTCGGGCTCACGCCATCCCCTGCTTGGTGAGCCGGTCGGCGAGCAGGTACAGCCCGCCGAGGTCGACGCCCGCGGCGAGGGCGGGCAGCTCGTAGACCGGGCGGCCGATGTCGTCGACCTCGGACCGCTCGCGCTTCTCCAGGGCCAGGCGGGCCGCGTGGTCGCGGGCCTCGACGAGCAGGCCGTCGACCACAGCAGCGCTCGCGGGCAGCCCGGCCTCGGCCAGTCCTGCGGCGACCTCGTCGGCGTCCAGGCCGAACTTTCCCGCTGCGGCCAGGCGGCGCACCGGCAGCACCGCCTCGCGCACCAGGTTGACGACCACGCCACCGACCGGCAGCTCGGCTGCGGCCAGGTCGCGGGCGCCGTCCGCGGTCTCCTGCACGGGCATCTCCTCGAGCAGGGTGACCAGGTGGACGACGGTCTGCGGCGAGCGCAGCAGGGTGGTGATGGAGTCGGCCTGGTTGCGGATCGGCCCGATCTTGGCCAGCCCGACCACCTCGGCGTTGACGTTGAGGAACCTTACGATGCGGCCGGTAGGCGGGGCGTCGAGGACGACGGCGTCGTACACGGGCCGGCCGTTCTCGCGCCGGCGCACCGCCTCGTAGACCTTGCCGGTGAGCAGGACGTCGCGGATGCCCGGTGCGATGGTCGTGGCGAAGTCGATGGCGCCGAACTTCTCGAGCACGCCCGCGGCGCGGCCCAGCTTGTAGAACAGCTGCAGGTACTCGAGCAGGGCGGCCTTGGCCTCGACCGCGAGGGCCATCACCGTGCCACCGCCGGCGGCGCTGGCCACCTTGGTCTCGGCGTACGACAACGGCGGGACGTCGAAGACCTGGGCGATGCCCTGGCGGTTCTCGACCTCGACCAGCAGCACCCGCTTGCCACCGCGGGCCAGGGCCAGCGCGAGGGCCCCGGCGGTCGTCGTCTTGCCGGTGCCGCCCTTGCCGGTGACCACGTGCAGGCGCACGCCGTCCCAGTCCCGCTCGCCGTTCGGCATGGCACCGAGGCTACCGACGCCGCGGCCACCCGGCGCGGGCTGCCCCGCCCCCCGGCCCGAGCCGCGCGTCACACGTGGGCTCTCGCGGGGCGAGGATGCCGGGCCGACGCGTCGCTAGGCTCAGGCCATGACCACCTGGGAGTACGCGACCGTTCCGCTCATCGTGCACGCGACCAAGCAGATCCTCGACCAGTGGGGCGAGGACGGCTGGGAGCTCGTGCAGGTCGTCAACAACGACGGCAACCTGGTCGCCTACCTCAAGCGTCCCCGCGCGTGAGCAGCGTCGAGGCGCGGCTGACCGAGCTCGGTCTGAGCGTGCCGGACGTCGCCCCGCCCCTGGCGTCGTACGTGCCCGCGGTGCGCGACGGCGACCTGGTGTGGACGTCGGGCCAGCTGCCCATGGTCGGTGGTGCGCTCGTCGCCACCGGCAAGGTGGGCACGGACGTCACGCCCGAGCAGGCCAAGGACCTGGCGCGCACCTGCGCCCTGAACGCGATCGCCGCGGTCAAGTCCGTCGTCGGCGACCTCGACCTGGTGACGCAGGTGGTCAAGGTGGTCGGGTTCGTCGCGAGCGACCCGGGCTTCACCGGCCAGCCGGGCGTCGTCAACGGCGCCAGCGAGCTGCTGGGTCAGGCGTTCGGCGACGCGGGGGTGCACGCCCGTAGCGCGGTCGGGGTCGCCGTCCTGCCCCTGGACGCGCCGGTCGAGGTCGAGATCACGGTGCGGGTGCGCTGAGCGGTGCGGGTGCGGGTGCGCTGAAGGGCGAGCTCACGACAGGCCGGTCGCCGGACAGCCGCGTGGTCAGCGCGGTGCGAAAGGCCGTGGTGGCGAGCTCGACCGCCACCAGCAGCGCCTCGGCGCGGGCCGGGTCGGACGTCACGGCCCGCAGGCTCGGGTCGGCGTCGGCCAGCCCCACGACCGACCCGGCGGCACGCGCCGACGCCAGGCACAGCTGGCCGACGACCGCGGTGGGCAGCCCGTGGGCCACGAGCGCGTTGGCCAACGCGAACAGCGCCGGGTCACCGACGTACCCCGCGCCGCGGCGTCGACCGAGGCCGAGCGCGGCCATCGCGGCCACGATGCCGGGCTGCGAGCGCTCGAGGTCGGCGATCACCTGGGGCGACATCGACACCGGGAACGTGCCCGGGGGAGCCGCGAGCTCGTCGCGGACCAGGCGGGCCAGCTCGCTCTGGGTCTCGCCGCGCTCGACGAGGCGGCCGATCACCGCGAGGCTCAGGCCGCGCACGAGCAGTGCCTGCACCAACCGCAGCTGGGTGAGGTGCTCGGGGCCGTAGTAGCCGACCCGGCCGCGCATCCGCGGCGGGTGCAGCAGACCGCGCGAGCGGTACGACCGGATGTTGCGCACGCTCATGCCGGTGGCGTCGGCGAGCTCGTCGACCGTGTACTCACCGCCGCGCGCCATCTGAGCCCCTGTCCCTACGATCACCGGGTGCTGCGAACCTTCCCGCTGGCCCCGGCGCTCGCCGAGGCTGCTCGGGCCTGGCCCGGCGACGCCGTCCGCCCTCGGGCCGCATCGACCGTACTGCTGCTGCGGGACGGGCCCGTCGCCGGTCCGGACGCCGGGCCCGAGGTGTTCGTGCTGCGCCGGGCGCCGACCATGGCGTTCGCCCCGCGGATGCACGTGTTCCCCGGTGGCGGCGTCGACCTGCGCGACGCCGACCCGGGCGTCCCGTGGCTCGGCCCGGACCCCGCCTGGTGGGCCGAGCAGCTGGGCACCGGCCTGGACGAGGCGCGAGAGCTGGTGTGCGCCGCCGTCCGCGAGCTGTTCGAGGAGTGCGGGGTGCTGCTGGCGGGTCGCCCCGGTGACGACGTCGTCGCCGACCTGGGCGACCCGCAGTGGGAGGCCGACCGCCAGTCGCTGCTCGACCGCTCGCTGGCGCTGAGCGAGCTGCTCGGACGGCGGGGGCTGGTGCTGCGCTCGGACCTGCTGCGGCCGTGGGCGCACTGGACCACGCCGGTGTTCGAGCCGCGCCGCTACGACACGCGGTTCTTCGTCGCCGCCATGCCCACGGGGCAGCGGGCGCGCGACGTCGGTGGCGAGGCCGACCACGTCGCGTGGGTCAGCGCCCGGGACGCCGTCGAGGGCCACCGCGAGGGACGGCTGGCGATGCTGCCGCCGACCCTGGTGGCGCTGGAGGAGGTGGCTGCGCACCCGTCCGTCGCCTCGGTGCTGGCCGCGCCGCGGCGCCTGCGCCGGGTGATGCCCTGGCTCGCCGGCGACGGCCTGCACGTCGACCTCGACGGCTTCGGCGGCGGGGACGCCGGCCCCGGCCAGGGCGGCGACGCGTGAGCTGGGCCGGCGGCCCGGTCAGCCCCCGAGCCACCTGCGTGCTGGCGCCCAACCCTGGCCCGATGACCCTGGACGGCACCAACACCTGGGTGCTGAGCGAGCCCGGGTCGGACGTCGCCGTGGTCGTCGACCCCGGGCCGGACGACGCCACGCACCTGCGCGCGGTGCTGACCGCGGTCGAGGCGCTCGGCGCGCGCGTCGGCACGGTGCTGCTGACCCACGGGCACGCCGACCACAGCGCCGGCGCGGCCGGCTTCGCAGCGCTGGCCGGCTGCGGCGTCCGGGCCCTGGACCCCGCGCACCGGCTGGGGGACGAGGGGCTGCGCGGCGGGGACGTCGTCGCGGTCGGTGGGTTGCGGGTCGAGGTGGTGGCCACGCCGGGGCACACCGCGGACTCGCTGTCGTTCGTGCTGGCCGACGACGGCGCGCTGCTGACCGGTGACACCGTGCTGGGTCGGGCCACCACCGTCGTCGCCCACCCCGACGGCCGGCTCGACGACTACCTCGCCTCGCTGGAGGTGTTGCAGCGCAGCGTGTCTGGCGCGATGCGCATCCTGCCCGGGCACGGGCCGGTGCTGGCCGACGCGGCCGCGGTGGTGGCGGCGTACCAGCGGCACCGGCTCGAGCGGCTCGAGCAGGTGCGGGCCGGGGTGGCCGCCGGCGCCGCCACGCCCGGTGCCGTCGTCCGCACCGTGTACGCCGATGTCGACCGCGCGCTGTGGCCCGCGGCCGAGCTCTCGGTGCGCGCCCAGCTCGAGTACCTGCGCCTTCCTCCCCCCACCCCGCATTCCTCCCCTCGACCGGCCTGACCCTGCCGATCTGCCCCATTCGTCCCCGGTCGGGGGGAGGAAACCGGGCGGGGGGAGGAAGGGGTCAGCCGCCGGCCATGGCGCCGACGACCATGAAGGGCTCGGCCCCCTGAGCCACCTGGTCGGGCAGCGCGGTGTCGGGCGCGTCGTGCGAGAGGTCCTGACCGCAGGCGAAGAACCGGACGAACGGACGTCGCAGCCCGGTGCCGCGGTCGCGGATCGTGCCCGTCAGCACCGGGAACCGCGCCTCGAGCGCATCCAGCACCGAGCGCTGGGTCGGC
Source organism: Actinomycetota bacterium (assembly GCA_046590855.1). Classification (GTDB taxonomy): domain Bacteria; phylum Actinomycetota; class Actinomycetes; order Actinomycetales; family Angustibacteraceae; genus JACMOY01. The sequence continues at coordinate 7,041 of JBKJTJ010000267.1, read as the reverse complement.
TCGACCGCGATGTCGAGGTGGACGTCGCCGTCGACGGCCGCCAGCGCGCGCAGGTGGGCCGGAAGCACCACGGTGACCGAGGTGCTCACCGGAGGGTCTGCACCTCGACGGACATCACGGCCGGCAGGTCGCGGACGATCGCCGTCCAGGTGTCACCGGAGTCGGCGGAGGCGTAGACCTGACCGCCGCTGGTACCGAAGTAGACCCCGCACGACTCGTGCTGGTCGACCGCCATCGCGTCGCGCAGGACGTTGACGTAGCAGTCGCTCTGCGGCAGTCCGTTCGTGAGCGCCTCCCACTGGTCGCCGCCGGTGCGGCTGCGGTAGACGCGCAGCCGGCCGTCCGGCGGGAAGTGGTGCGAGTCGCTCGTGATCGGCACCACGTAGACCGTCTCGGGCTCGTGCGCGTGCACCGAGATCGGGAAGCCGAAGTCGGTGGGCAGGTTGCCGCTGACTTCCTGCCAGCTGTCGCCGGCGTCCAGGCTGCGCATCACGTCCCAGTGCTTCTGCATGTACAGGACGTCGGGCCGCGCAGGGTGCAGGTCGAGCCGGTGCACGCAGTGCCCGACCTCGGAGTCCTGGTCGGGGATCTCGCCCGAGCGCAGCCCCTTGTTGATCGGTTGCCAGGTGGCGCCGCCGTCGCTGGTGCGAAAGGCCCCGGCGGCCGAGATGGCGACGTACAGGCGGTCCGGGTCGGTGGGGTGCTGCAGGATCGTGTGCAGGCACATGCCGCCGGCGCCGGGCTGCCACTGCGGGCCCGTGTCGTGCTGTCGCAGTCCCGAGAGCTCGGTCCAGCTGCTGCCGCCGTCCTGCGACCTGAACAGGGCCGCGTCCTCGATGCCGGCGTACACGGTGTCGACGTCGAACAGCGACGGCTCGAGGTGCCAGACCTTGGCGAACGCCCACGGCCGCAGCGTCCCGTCGTACCACTGGTGCTCGCCGGGCACCCCGTCGTAGCTGAAATCGTTGCCCACCGGGGTGAACGTGGCCCCGCCGTCGTCGGAGCGCTGGATCAGCTGACCGAACCACCCGCTGCTCTGCGCGGCGTAGATGCGGTCGGGGTTCAGCGGCGAGGCCTTGACGTGGTGCACCTCCCACCCCGGGAACAGCGGGCCCTGGACGGTCCAGTCGGTCCGCCGCTCGTCGGAGGTGAGGACGAAGGCGCCCTTGCGGGTGCCGACCAGGACGCGGGTGCCACCCATGATGCGCTCCTTCGCACGAGGTGCCGGTGACCCTACTCCCGCCTGGCCGCGCGGCAGCGGTCAGCGCGAGCGGTGCTGCAGCCGCTCGACGTCCAGCAACAGGACGGCGCGGGCCTCGAGCCGCAGCCAGCCGCGGCCGGCGAAGTCGGCCAGCGCCTTGTTGACCGTCTCGCGCGAGGCGCCGACGAGCTGGGCAAGCTCTTCCTGGGTCAGCTCGTGCGCGACCAGCATGCCCTCGTCGGTGCGTCGCCCGAACCGCGTGGCGAGGTCGAGCAGTGCCTTGGCGACCCGGCCCGGGACGTCGGAGAACACCAGGTCCGCCAGCGAGTCGTTGGTGCGCCGCAGCCGCCGGGCCAGCGCCCCGAGCAGGTGCGCCGCCACCTCGGGGTGCTGCAGCAGCCACGGTTGCAGCGCGTCGTTGCCCAGGCCGATCAGCACGCTGTCGCCGACCGACGTGGCGGTCGCGGTGCGCGGCCCGGGGTCGAACAGGCTCAGCTCGCCGAACATCTCACCGGGGCCGAGCACCGCCAGCAGGTTCTCGCGCCCGTCGCTGCTCGTGCGGCCCAGCTTGATCTTGCCCTCGACGATGACGTAGAGCCGGTCGCCCTGGTCGCCCTCGGCGAACAGCACCTCGGCGCGGGTCAGCTGCACCTGCTGCATGCCCGCGCGCAGCGAGGCCGACGCGTCGTCGTCCAGGGCCGCGAACAGCGGTGCGCTGCGCACGATGTCGGTGTCCACGAGCACTCCCTGCGTGGGCGTAGTCGGCGACGGGCGGCGCCTGACGGGGAGGCTACCGTCCCGCGTCAGTGCGCGGCGTCGGCGAGCAGAGCCGCGGGCGTCGGCGCCGGCGGCAGGCACAGTCCAGGCTGGAGCCGGTACCGCCGCACCAGCTCGGCGGTGGCGCAGTCCAGGTCGCGCTGCGCGCTGTCGACGGCCAGGGTCAGGGTGCGCACCGACTGCGAGAGCTGGCCGAGCAGCTCGGGGCAGCGGACGACGTCGTCCAGCGAGCGCCGCACCATCGGCGACACGTCGTCGGCGCCCCACAACCCGGCCCCGGCGCCGGTCAGGCGGGCCACCTCGAGGTCGCGGCGGGCGCGCACCAGGCGGCGCAGCCAGGTCAGTCGGGCGCACTCCTGGGACAGGCGCTGGCGTTCATCACGCAGGGTCTGCAGATCCATGCACACGAGGTCGGTCACAGCCACTGTCTCGGCCCCGACCCCCTGTCCTTGAGCGGCGCCCGGCCCTCTCACCCGAGCGGGCGCACGGGTTCACCCGCCGTAGGCTGACCCGGTGCCGCCGACTGCTCCGACCGCTGCCACGCCGGTGGCGCTGACCCGTCGCGCGCGGCGCGTGTATCGCGAGCTGGCGCGGCTGTACCCGGACGCCCGCTGCGAGCTGGACTTCACGACGCCGCTGCAGCTGCTCGTCGCGACGGTGCTCTCGGCCCAGACCACCGACGTCCGCGTCAACACGGTGACCCCCGCGCTGTTCGCCCGCTACCCCGACGCTGCGGCGTACGCCGGTGCCGACCGGGCCGAGCTCGAGGCGCTGATCCAGCCGACCGGGTTCTTCCGGGCCAAGACCGACAGCCTGATCAAGCTCGGTGCGGCGCTGGTCGAGCGGTACGACGGGCAGGTGCCGCCGCGCCTGGCGGACCTCGTGACCCTGCCCGGCGTCGGGCGCAAGACCGCCAACGTGGTGCTGGGCGACGCGTTCGGCGTCCCCGGTATCACCGTCGACACGCACTTCGGCCGGCTCTCGCGCCGGTTCGGGTGGACCACCGAGGACGACCCGGTCAAGGTCGAGCACGCCGTCGGGGCGCTGTTCGAGCGCCGCGACTGGACGACGCTGTCGCACGTCCTGATCTTCCACGGCCGGCGCACCTGCCACGCGCGGACGCCGGCCTGCGGTGCGTGCCCGCTGGTGCGGCTGTGCCCGTCGTACGGGGTGGGCGAGACCGACCCGGTGAAGGCGCGCCGCCTGCTGCGGTACGAGCGGGCCGGCGAGGCGCCCGCGTGAGCGACCTGCGGACGCGGCTGCTGCGGGTGCCGGCGCTGGCCCTCGACGACGACCCCGGCTGGGCCCGGCCGCACGCGTCCGGCGTCGGCCGCCACTCGGCCGTGCTCATGCTCTTCGGCCAGGGCGCCGACCCGGGCGGCGGCGCCGACGTCCTGCTGACCGAGCGGTCACGCACGCTGCGCTCGCACGCCGGCCAGGTCTCGTTCCCCGGCGGCGGCGTCGACCCGCAGGACGACGGCGCGGTGGGCGCCGCGCTGCGCGAGGCCACCGAGGAGACCGGCCTGGACCCTGCAGGGGTCGAGGTGATCGGTGTGCTGCCGGCGATCTACCTGCCACCGAGCCGGTACGTCGTCACGCCCGTGCTCGCGTGGTGGACCTCGGCGTCCGCCGTGGGGCCGGTCGACGCGGCCGAGGTCGCCTCGGTGGTGCGGGCGCCGCTGAGCGAGCTCGCCGACCCCGCGAACCGGGTGCTGGCCCGCCATCCCAGCGGCTTCGTCGGGCCGGCCTTTCGGGTGCAGGGCCTGTACGTCTGGGGGTTCACCGCGGGGCTGCTGGCCCGCGTGCTGCACCTGGCGGGTGTCGAGCTGGGCTGGGACGCGACCCCGACCGAGGACCTGCCGGACGACGTCATGGCGCTGCTGCCGTGATCGACGTGCTGCTGACGGTGGTGCTGCTGGGCTACGCCATCTCGGGGTTCCGGCAGGGCGTCGTCGTCAGCGTCCTGTCGCTCACCGGGTTCCTCGGCGGGGGCGCCCTCGCGATGTGGGGGCTGCCGCAGCTGCTCGAGCGCTGGATCACCCCCGAGTCCGGCGACCTGCGGCGGGTGGTCGTGATCGTCGTCGGGGTGCTCGCGGCGGCGAGCATCGGGCAGGCGGTGGGTGTCGCGTTCGGCACCCGCGCCCGCAGCCACGTGCGCAACCGGCCCGCGCGGCTGCTGGACGCCGCGCTGGGCGCGGTCGCCAGCGTCATCGCCGTCTCCATCCTGGTGTGGCTGATCGCCGGGGCGCTGCGCGGTGGGCAGGCCCAGACCCTGTCGCGGGCCATCGGCCGGTCGCGGATCGTCAGCGCGATCGACCAGGTGGTTCCCTCGAGCAGCGGGCGGGTCTTCGCCGGGTTCCGCACCCTGCTGGACGCCGAGGGGTTCCCGCGGGTGTTCGAGGGTTTCGGGCCCGAGCGCATCCGGGCGGTCGAGCCGCCGGACCCCGCCGTCGTCCGCACCGACGGTGTCCTGGCCGCGGCGCGCAGCATCGTCAAGGTCAGCGGTCTGGCCGCCGCCTGCGACCGCTCGCAGGAGGGCAGCGGGTGGGTGGTCGCGCCCGGGCGCGTGGTCACCAACGCGCACGTCGTGGCCGGCGTGACGCGACCGCAGGTGCGGGTCGGCGGTGAGGGTCGGGTCTTCGACGGGCGCGTCGTGGTGTTCGACCCCGTGCGCGACCTGGCCGTGATCGACGTCCCCGACCTGCCCGTGCCCGCGCTGCCGGTGGGTCGCGACCTCGGGCGGGGGGCGACGGCCGTCGTCGCGGGGTTCCCGCTGGACGGGCCCTACCGCCTGGACTCCGCCCGGGTGCGCGAGGTCATCACCGCGCGCGGCGAGGACATCTACGGCACCCGCGCCTCGGTGCGCGAGGTCTACTCGCTGTACGCGCGGGTGCAGCCGGGCAACTCCGGCGGCCCGCTGCTCTCGCGCGACGGAGTGGTGGTCGGGGTCGTGTTCGCCAAGAGCCTGGACGACGACAGCACCGGCTACGCGCTGACCGCGTCCGAGGCCGCGCCGGTGCTCGAGCGCGCGACCACGGCGCGGACGCCGGTCGGCGTCGGCGAGTGCGCCGCGGGCTGAGTCAGGCGGTCGCCAGCCAGTCCAGCAGGTGGCCGGTGACGACGTCCGCACGCTCCTCGGGCAGGAAGTGGCCGGCGCCCTCGACGACGACCGAGCGCAGCGGGCCCTCGACCCAGCGGGCCGACCCCTGGACCGTCGAGGGCAGGATGCACGGGTCGAGCGCGCCGTTCAGCTGCAGCACCGGCACGGTGACCGGCCGCTCGACCGCGTCGAAGAACGCGCGTCCATCGGCGCGCACCTGGGAGCGCACCGCCCAGCGGTAGTACTCCAGTGCCGAGTGGGCGACGAATGGCACCCGGATGGCTGCGGCGTACGTCGCCACGACCTCGGGGTCGGACGGCCAGCCGGGCCCGCCCCAGCGGCGCAGCAGCCGCTCGACCTCTCCGTCGCGCACCAGCTGGCGCTCGGGCCGCCACGGCTGCTGGAACTCCAGGACGTGTGCGCTGGCCCGGATCTGGGCCGGCGAGGTGAGCATCGCGGTGCGCAGCCGCAGCGGGTGGGCCATCGAGATCGGGGCGATCGCCCGGGTCACAGCGGGTTCGAGCGCCGGCATCGCCCAGGCGATGAAAGCACCCCAGTCGTGGCCGACGATGGTGGCGGCCGGCTCACCCAGCGAGCGGATGACGGCGGCGACGTCCGCCGCGAGCGTCGGGGTGTCGTAGCCCCGGGGCGGCTTGTCGGACGCGCCGTACCCCCTCAGGTCCATCGCAGCGACCCGGTAACCGGCGTCCGCGAGGCCGGTGATCTGGTCGCGCCAGCACCACCAGTGCTGCGGAAAGCCATGCAGCAGAACGACCAGCGGCCCCTCGCCGGCCTCTGCGACGTGGAACCTGGCCCCGTTGGCGGCGACGAACCGGTGCCGCCACGGCCCCTCGATCAGGACGTGCGTGGCGTCGACGCCCGCGGTCATCGTCGAGGGGTCATCGGCCGGGGATCACGGGGTGTGCGACGTGGCGCCCTTGAGCGTCGCGACGGTCTCCTTCGCGGTGCGCACGGTGCGCTCGGGGGCCTTGAGCTTGGCCAGGCGCGACTTGCCGACCAGAGCGAGGACGGCGGCGAGCACCAGCAGGACGACGGCCACGATCAGGAAGGCCAGCCACGGCGAGAGCCCCAGCGCCACCAGGCCGTACGCCGCCGCGATGAGGAGCAGGATGACGGCGAGGAAGGCGACGACCCCGGCGACGGCGAACATCGCCCCGCCCAGCGCCGCGGTCTTGGCCTCGACCTTGACCTCGGCCTTGGCGAGCGCCACCTCGGCGCGGACGATCGCCGACAGGTCGCGCGAGGCGTCGGACACCAGCTGGCCGAGGGTGCGCTCGGGCTTGGCGGTGGGCGTGATCGACGGGGTGCTCATGTGTCCTCCAGGGTTCGCGCCGAGCCTAGGGGAAACCGGTGGGCGGCGCCCCACGGTAGGTTGGGGGCCGGTGCGCCGGGAAGCCTGGTCGGCAGCGTGTTCGTGCTGCCTCAACACCTTGGAGCTCTCGTGTCGGATCCCTCTCGGTACGCCCTCGTCGTAGTGCTGATCAGCGGGGCGGGTCTGCTGGCGGTGCTGGCCAACCGGGTCACCGAGCGGCTGAAGGTGCCCGCGCCGCTGCTGATGCTCGTCTGCGCGGCGGTCGCCGTCGCGGTCGTGCCCGGGCTGCACGCCCCGCGCGAGCAGACGGTGGAGCACCTGGTGACCGCGGCCCTGGTGCTGATCCTGTTCGACGGCGGGATGCACATCGGCTGGCAGCGCTTCCGGGCGGCCGCCGTGCCCATCGGCGTCGTCGGCGTGGTCGGCACGTTCGCAACCACGGCGGCGGCGGCGGGCCTGCTGCACTGGGTGCTGGGCCTTGGTTGGTACCCGGCGGTCCTGGTCGCGACGGCCGTCTCGCCGACCGACCCGGCGGTCGTCTTCTCGGTGCTGGGCAAGCGCCAGATCCGCGGGCGCAGCAGCACCATCCTCGAGGGCGAGTCCGGCGCCAACGACCCGGTCGGCATCGCG